>NZ_BAABJP010000038.1:0-1221 GCF_039543365.1 Actinospineispora eucalypti | reverse complement strand
ATTCATCGTTCGGAGATTGCGCCGTCGGCTTCTGCGCAGCTCCCAGCCGTGGCGTCGAGCCATCTGTCGACGGCGCGCTGAGAATGACCCCGTAGCGACGGGTTGGGACTGACCCCTTGCCTGAGGCTGGGGGATGATCAGGTTGGAAGAGTGGGCCGAGGTTCGCCGTCTGCATCGTGCTGAGGGTGTGCCGATCAAGGAGATCGCCCGCCGGTTGGGGCTGGCTCGTAACACGGTGCGGGCGGCGCTGCGGGCGGACGCGCCGCCGTCGCGGGAGCGGGGGCCGCGCGGGTCGCTGATGGATGCGGTCGAGCCGCGGATCCGGTCTCTGCTGGCCGAGCATCCGCGGATGCCGGCGACGGTGATCGCCGAGCGGATTGGCTGGACCCGGTCGTTGACGATCCTGAAGGACCGGGTCCGTGAGCTGCGGCCGTTGTTCGTGCCACCGGATCCCGCCGACCGCATCGAGTACCAGCCGGGCGAGGTGGCCCAGTGCGATCTGTGGTTCCCACCAGCGCCGATCCCGGTCGCCGGTGGCGGGGCGCGGGTGTTGCCGGTGCTGGCGATGACTTGCGGGTACTCGCGGGTGACCGACGCGGTGATGATCCCCTCCCGCAAGGCCGGGGACATCCTGGCCGGGATGTGGGAGATCATCGGTGGCTGGGGCCGCTGCCCGCGCAACTTGTTGTGGGACCGTGAGTCCGCGATCGGCGGGCGCGGCCGTCCGACGGTGGAGGCCACGGCGTTCGCCGGGACACTCGGGGTGCGGATCAAGCTCGCTCCGGCGCGGGACCCGGAGACCAAGGGCCTGATCGAGCGCCGCAACGGTTACTTCGAGACCTCGTTCCTGCCCGGGCGCGGCTTCGTGTCCCCGTTCGACTTCAACGCCCAGATCGAGGCCTGGCTGACCAGCGTGATCTAAGCAGCAGCTCATCGACAACTCGATACTTAACGGAATTTCAAACAAGGTGTTGCGCGTTCGGGTGATAGCTCGGCCGGGTTGGCCGCCAAGGCGCGGCCCGAGACGGCGGGTCCCGGTGTGGATATCGTGTCCAGGCGGAGCTGGGCGTGCACCGCGGTGGCGACCTGGTCGTGTGGGTTTCGGGTGAGGTTGACCGCGTTGAGGGCGCCCGATGAGCGCTAGCCACTCTCGCCCGTCGACCCGCTCGTGTGGGGTGCGTTGACGGTGGTGTTCGTCGACTCGATGACCTCCGATTTGGG
>NZ_BAABJP010000037.1:0-168493 GCF_039543365.1 Actinospineispora eucalypti | reverse complement strand
AGCCGTTCCAGCCGGGCATGGTCGGTGACGACAACACCGAGGTGGTTTCCGGTCTGCGCGAGGGCCAGCCGATCCTGCTCCCGCAGGCGCAGGTGGCCCCGGGCGGCCAGGCACCCCGCTAACCCGGGCGCCGGGTTTCGCCACCCCGGGTGGCGGACCCGATCAGGCAAGGAGTAGACCCGAAGTCAGACGTCCCCCGGTCGCGGCGGTCAGTCCGACCGAAGCGACCGGGGGTTGGCTTCAACATCACTGAAGTTTGGCTTGGAGGGCATCAATCCATGTCCACAGGACTTGCGGACACCCCCACCTCGGCCGTTGACGAGATCAACAGCATCGCCGAGGTGACGAACGACCAGTGGGCCATCGAGACCGACGCGATCAAGGCGGCGCTGACCGAGTACTTCGGCGCCGACCTCGCCGGCAGCGAGATGGTCCCGCCGAACGACCCGGCCGAGCTCCGCGCGCGCCTGCGCGCGGCCGCACCCCAGCTCACCGGGCTCACCGACCACGTGCGCGAGCTGTTCGCCGGCGGCGCGTGCGGCATCCTCTACAGCAAGCTCGGCCTCGCCCAGCTGGACGTGGACGACCAGCGCAAGGTGATCTACGCGCTGTCTGCGCTGCTCGGCGACGTGGTGTGGACCCACCCGGTGGACAACCGCGTGGTGTGGGACGTGCGGAACCAGGAGATGACCGGGTCGCCCGGCCCCAAGCACTCCAGTTTCTCGGAGAACGACCGCGAGGCGGAGTACCACACCGACGCCTCCTACTCGTCCTTCCCCGACCGGTACTTCCTGCTCTACTCGACGCGTGCGGCCGAGTGCGGTGGCGGGGAGACCTTCCTCACCGACGGCCGGGTGCTCAAGCGGGAGCTGGAGCGCACCGAGGAGGGCCGCGCCGCGGTCCAGGTGCTGTCGAAGACCCGGCTGCCCATGCGGGTCCCCAAGGCGTTCCGCAAGGGCGCGACCGTGGACGAGGCCGGGTACAGCCACGATCTGATCCTCGGCGAGTCGCCGATGTGGAAGTTCCGCAAGGACAAGATCGAGAACGGCCTGGCCAAGTTCCCCGAGCACGCCACGCCCGAGGTGCGCAGCGCGCTGGACGTGCTCTACCGGGAGATGGACGGCCACGCCGACGAGTTCTGCGCGGCGATCCCCACCGACGCGGTGCTGATCGTGGACAACCACCTCGCACTGCACGGTCGGACCGGCTTCACGGACAGCCGCCGGCACCTGCTGCGGGCGCGGTTCCACGCCGCTCCGGCCTCCTAGAAAATCTCTTAGCGCTAAGCAATCTCTCGAACCGGGCCGTACCCCCAGGGGTGCGGCCCGGTTTCGCGTCCCGGCCCCGCGAGGGTTGGCCGTCACCCGCCCGTTCGGGGGTCCGACACGCCGCAGACGGGGCGGCATAGCCCCCGACCGCGCGATGTGGGCCACCTACTTCACCCCGTAGCATCGGATATCCGAGGGTGGCCGTGAAGGCGGTCGCTCCGGAGGCTCACCGAACCGGCTCCGCAAGACCAAGAACTTGAAGAATCAACTACCTGACAGCAAAGGTATTTTCACGCTCAATCGCGTGCAGATGCACTTGCATTCGTCACCGACATCAGGAAAAATTGCCGGCACGGATGGAGATCGACCAGGCGCCGCCGACCGATTCTCCGGGTCCCCCGGGGCACGAGCCTGCGAGCGACGGGAGCAAAGATGTGCAGTGATCGTCACGCCGAGCGGGCAACGCCCGGACGGTCGGGCGCGCACACTCTTCTCCGCCCACCGGAGGGACGTCCGGCATGAAGCGGCGCGCCGAGCGTGACGACCTCACCATGGCCTACATGCGGTACCTGGCCACCTGGCTGCACTCCTGGTCCACGCGGCGGAAGTTCGAGTTCCGCCGGCAGCGGCGCCCCGCCGCCGAAGTAACCCCGGTGCGCCTGCACGTGGTTGTCACCGAACACGACCCGTCGGTCATGCGTTCGGACGAGCCCCGCGCCGCCACCGCATAATCAATTCGACGACATAACTGAGGCCCCGTGATTCCGAGAATCGCGGGGCCTCAGTCGGGTTGCCACTTCGCGCCGGTCGTGTGGCGCGAATAACAGCCTAGTCGATCATGTCGTCGAACTCGCCGGCCTTCGCACCGGCCAGGAAGGCAACCATCTCGCCGCGGGTGAAGTACAGCGTGCCGCCCTCCGGGTCGCGGGAGTTACGGACCGCCAGCTGGCCGTCGGTGAGCTTGGCAACCTGAACGCATTCCCCGCTCGGGTTGCTGCGGGTGCTCTTTCGCCAACCCATGGCCAGGGAAGCCGTCGAGTCAACGTCGCTGTGGGACATCTCTACCCCTCTCCGGGTGTTTCGATCTCGACACCTCATTGGTTTCCCACGAGGCACGAGCACGCTCGGAGATCAAGCGACCCGGCGGCCGTCCAGATCGCCTCCGGCGCGTGCTTCGAGATAACCATAATTGATTTGATAGCTACAGGTGCAAGTGCAACTGACGATGCAGGCGCACGGGACGCTGAACGGTCACCTGGCGTCGCCGACCCGTCACTCGGTGAATTTCGTGCGGGCTCAACTAGCTCCGAACGGTCGTCCACTCGCTGACACAGATGGCCTTTTGCCTGGTCACAGCGGTTATGGAGCACCTCGTGGGAGTCGCGACAAACGGCCCCGGGTCGAAGGTGACCCGGGGCCGTCAGGCGAGCGGTGAGCTACATGCTGCGAATGAGCTTGGCCAGCAGCTTGCGCGTCTCGACCGGCGAAGCCGCCTCGGCGCACAGCCGGTCCATGACCATGAGGTAATTGTCGACGTCGACGCTCTTGTCCAGATAGAGCGCACTGGTCAGCTGTTCCAGATAGGCGACGTCGTTCACGTCCGGGTCGGAGAAACGCAGAATGCTGAATGGCCCGCCGGCCGCCGCGTGCCCGCCGGCCTGGAATGGCACGGCCTGCAGGGTGACATTCGGCAGCTCGGTGAGTTCGACCAGGTGTTCCAATTGGGAACGCATGATGCTGGCCCCGCCGACCGGCCGGCGCAGCGCGGCCTCGTCGACCACGACCCAGACGCGCGGCGCGTCGCCGGCGGTGAGAATCTCTTGGCGCGCCAATCGCAGGTCGACCCGGAGATCGACATCGTCGGGCGGCGCTCCGGGGTGGCCGAGAAGCGTGACCGACCTCGCGTAGTCGGCGGTCTGGAAAAGGCCCGGGACGAACTGAACCTGGTAGCTACGAATTACCGACGCGGCCTGCTCCAGCCCGACATACATTTCGAACCAGGCCGGCAGCACGTCGCTGTACTTGTTCCACCAACCCGGGGAGGACGCCTGCTGGGCCAGCGTCAGAAAGGCCTCGCGCTCGCGTTCGTCCTCGACCCCGTAGAGGGTCAGGAGATCCGCGACGTCGCGCTGCTTGTAACCGACCCGGCCCAGTTCCAGGCGGCTGATCTTCGCGTCGGAAGCACGGATTGAGTAGCCGGCATCCTGCCGGGAGATGCCGCGCGCCTCACGCAACCGGCGCAGCTGCGCACCCAACATGAGCCGCAGAACCGTCGGACCGCCCCGTCGCATCCCGTCGCCCGAACCCGGCCCCAACGGGGACTCGCCCCGCCGAACCACGTCGACCAACCCACCCACCTCCAGGACCGGAGCCCGAGTTCGAAGCGTCCCAAAACCAGCACTATAACAACTGCCAACAGCTGGCAGACTTCAGCAGATCAGTCGACCTGGCCAGGCTCACACCCGGTGCGGCAAAATCCGCGGCCCGGGTGACCTGGATCGTTACCGTACCACTCTTTACCCCTCCGATGGGTGATACCCGCGGCGGTATCCACGGTCGATACCGAACGGTGTCCTAATCCCCTGACCGGCGCCCGGGCCGGCCCGCCCGAGCCGGCCCGCGCGCGGGCTGGGCACCCCCCGAAGCCTGACCGGCAAGAGATCTACCTGCCGCATCGACCCGACCCGGGCGGCCGTCGCGACCCTCGCCCGGCCGCGTCTCCGGCGCCGCCCGCCCCGGTCGCCGCCGGCGCCACCCCGCCCGGGGAACACCCTTGCCCGATAATCCGAACGCGCACGAGTCGCGCTGCGTAGGCCCCCACCCCGACCGGGCGACACCTTGGCACACCGGTGCCGCCTCCCGCACCGGCGTCAGTGAGCGTTTCGCGACGGGTTGACCTGAAACCCGAGCCGGCGGTACAGGGACACGTTGCCGGCCAGCGAGGTCTCCAGGTAGCACGGTATGCCCTGGGCGTCGGCGGCGAGCAGCCCGGGTTCGATCACCGGCGAGGTGGAGCTTCCGCACGGCGGCCCGACGACCTGGACCATGTCCCGCCCGCCCGGCCCGCTCAGAGCCTGACCGCCACCTGGATGCCGTCCGCCATCGGCAGCCGCAGCGCGACGTAGCCGTCCCCGGCCAGGTACTCCAGCAGCGGGCCGTGCACGTCGGCGCCGAAGTTCATCTCCACGTCGTCCACCAGCACCAGCGACCCGGGCCGCAGCGCCGGCTCGACCACCCGCAGCACGTCCAGCCCCAGGTCCGGCCAGCCGTCCAACAACAGCAGATCCACCGGCCCTGGCAGGTCACGCAGGGTCTCCCGGGCGTCCCCCACCCGCAGCTCGATCTCCCCGGCCAGCCCGGCGGCGGCGAAGCTGCGGTTGGCCCGGGCGGCCTTCTCCGGCTGGATCTCGGTGCCGATCACCCGGCCGCCGCCGTTGTCCCGCACCGCGGCGGCCAGGTAGATCGCCGAGATGCCCAGCGACGTCCCGTACTCCACCACCGTGCGGGCCCCGGTCGCTCGGGCCAGCAGGTAGAGCAACCGCCCGCCCTCGGCGG
This sequence comes from Actinospineispora eucalypti, assembly GCF_039543365.1. Classification (NCBI taxonomy): domain Bacteria; kingdom Bacillati; phylum Actinomycetota; class Actinomycetes; order Pseudonocardiales; family Pseudonocardiaceae; genus Actinospineispora; species Actinospineispora eucalypti. The sequence goes on along the minus strand of NZ_BAABJP010000037.1, from coordinate 163,670 downwards.
ACACCGACATGTAGACGTCCTTCAGCAGGTCGGCCCGGCTGGCCGCGTCCAGGTGCAGCGGAAAGCTCTCGCTGCCGGTCAGGCCGCTGGCGGCGATCGCGTCGAGGTCTCCGCCGCGCTCGGCCTCGAGCAGCCCGCCGAGCACACCAGCGGTGGGCTCCTGATCAAGAGTGGTTGGCATACCGCCACGCTAAGGTCCTCCTTGATTGACGACCAGTGCATTCCTCGTCATGGAGAGTTGTCCAAAGTGGAATCCAAACTGGACCTGAACCTGTTGACCGCGCTGCACGCCCTGGTGGAGCACGGCAGCGTCACCGGCGCCGCCGAACACCTGCACACCTCGCCCCCGGCGATGAGCCGCACCCTCGCCCGGTTGCGCCGGGCCCTGGGTGACCCGGTGCTGGTCCGCGCCGGGCGCGGCATGGTCCCCACGCCCCGGGCGGTCCAGCTGCTGCCCCGGGTGCGCGCGCTGCTGGACGAGGCATCGGCGCTGTTCGTGCCGGCCGTGCCGGTGGACCCGGCCGCCCTGCGACGGGAGTTCGCCGTGCAGGTCGGCGACCTGGTGTTCAGCGGCATCGGCCCCCGGCTGCTGCGGCGGGTACGGGAGGCAGCCCCCGGCGTGACCCTGCGGTTCATGGCGGAGAGCCACGAGGACACCCCCTCGCTGCGCGACGGCAGCGTGGACCTGGAGCTCGGCCGGATCAACGTGCGCGAACCGGAGATCGAGCTGGAGCCGCTGCTCACCGAGGACGGGGTCGGCGTGCTGCGCGCGGGGCATCCCCTGGCCGACGGCCCGGTGGACCTCGCCCGGTTCGCCGCCGCCGACCACATCTCGGTATCCCGCCGGGGCCGGTTGCGCGGCCCGATCGACGAGCTGCTGGCCGGGCACGGGCTGCGCCGCCGGGTGGTGGCCTGCACGCCGACCCTGGCCGGCGGGCTGTTCCTGATCGGACAGAGCGACCTGGTCGGCCTGGCCCCCCGCCGGCTCGGCGCGGCCGCCGTCCGGGCGCTGGGGCTGGGCACCTTCGTGATCCCGCTGGAGCTGCCGGCGGTCGAGGTCAGCATGGCCTGGCACCCCCGGCACTCGGCCGACCCCGAACACGCCTGGTTGCGCGAACAGGTGCGGAGCGTGGTGTCGGAACTCATATGATAACGACTTCCATTATCATGTAAGCTCCGCGTCATGAAGGTGCGCAACTCGCTCCGCTCGCTGAAGAGCAAGCCCGGTTCGCAGGTGGTCCGCCGCCGCGGCCGCGTCTACGTGATCAACAAGAAGAACCCCCGCTTCAAGGCCCGCCAGGGCTGATCCCCACGGCGGCGAGTCGGTGAGCCCGCTCCCGGCTCGCCGCCACTACCGTCCCGAGCATGGCCAGCAAGTTCACCGAGCTGGGGATCGACTGCGCCGATCCCGACGGGCTCGCCCGGTTCTGGTGCTCGGTACTCGACTACGAGGTGCGGGGCGAAGAGGACGGGTTCGTCACGATCGGCTCCCCCGAGGTGCCGGAGGGCCGGAGCCGCCCCGGCCCGGTGCCGCCCACGTTGGCCTTCGCGCGCGTGCCGGAGGGCAAGGCCGTCAAGAACCGGCTCCACCTCGACCTCAGCCCGACCGACCGGGACCAGGCCCAGGAGGTGCGCCGCCTGCTCGACCTGGGTGCGCGGCTCGCCGACGTCGGCCAGGGCGATCAGAGTTGGATCGTCATGGCCGACCCGGAGGGGAACGAGTTCTGCGTCCTCGCCGGTCGCCACCCCTGACGGGACGGGATCTTCGACGGCAGAATCCCAGGCATGCCGCCAGCCGTCGCGGACCAGCCGCAACGCACCATGGGCCTCAATCGCATCGCGCTCGGCGCGGCCTGGCTGGCGGTGGGCGTGGCCGTTCTGGTCAGTCGGCCGGGGCTCACCCGGCCGACGCCGCCGCCCAGTCGATCTCCGGCAGGGTCTCCCCCGTCTCCATCAGCGTCTTGAGGTCGGAGAGCAGGTGCGGCCAGCCGGTGCCGACCATCTCCAACATGGTGCTGCCCGGCTCGAACCCGTCGTGCACCACGGTCAGCTTGACCAGCTCGCCGACCGGCTCGATGTCGAAGCTGACCTTGGAGATCGGTTCGGCGGCCAGCTTCTCCCGTACCTCGTCCTCGATCTCCACCGACTTGGCGAACTCCGGGGTCACCACGTGCCAGGTGAACGCCAGCCGCCGGTAGGGGTCGGCCTCGAGCACCCGCTGCCGGGGGTCGCTGATCCGCACGCCCTTGTTCAGCCAGGTCATCGGTGAACCAGGCTTCCAGTCGGTCTCGAACTCGTTCTCGCCCCAGTAGCGGCGGGTGAACGACGGCTCGGTCAGAGCCTGCCAGAGCTTCTCCGGGCTGGTGTTGATGTAGGTGGTGTAGACGAACTCCGGCTGGCCGGTCATGGCTGGTGCCTCCAGGGCGGTCTTGAGGTCGGCGAGGGCTTGAATCCGCCCCCGGTGGTACTGGTTGATCCAGCGATCGGAGATGGCGTTGATCGGCTCCGGGTTCAGGTAGTGCAGCTTTTCCCGACCCCGTCGCGCGGTGGTGACCAGGTTCGCCGCCTCCAGCAGCGCGAGGTGCTTGCTGACCGACTGCCGGGCCATGTCCAGCCCCGCGCACAGCTCGCGCAGGGTCTGCCCGTTGCGGGCGTTCAGGCTGTCCAGCAGCCGGCGCCGGCTGGGGTCGGCCAGCGCCTTGAACACCTCGTCCATCGCCTTCTCCTCTGAAGTGCAGCCTTCTGGCTGCCTTTTGCAGCATAGGCAGCCGCATGGCTGCATGTCAAACCTCTGATGGAACCGCCGAGTCGCGCTTACGAAACCGCCGACTCGCGGGAGAGGAGGGTGCGGAGGTAGTGGCGGAAGGCGGGGGCGTCGGCTTTTTCGATCACCGTGGCGTTGGGTTCGAGGGTGTGGACGCCCCAGGACATGGCGGAGTATCCCCTGGTCAGTTCGCCGGCGGTTTCCACGTCGACGTGGTAGCGCCCGGCCGAGGTGACCAGCTCGGGGTGCAGGGCCAGCGCGGCGGTGAGCGAGTCGGGGTGGGTGGTGCCGTCGATGCCCACCCGGCGGTCGAACTCCAGCGTGGCCGCGCACACCCGGGTGAAGAAGCGGGCCAGCGGGGTGTCCAGCGCGGCGATCCGGTCCAGCACCGGCTGGTCGAACACCGCGTCGCGCAGCGTCACCGGGTCCCAGGGCAGCACCACCACGTCGAACCCGGCCCGGAACACCGCCCGCGCCGCCTCCGGGTCCACGTAGAAGTTGAACTCGGCGGCGGCGGTGATGTTGCCCCGGCCGTTGTTGGAGCCGCCCATCACGTACAGCTTGCGCACGTTGCCCACGAACTCCGGGTCCTTGAGCATGGCCAGCGCGATGTTGGTCAGCGGGCCGATCGCCACCACGGACAGCTCACCGGAGTGCTCGGCGGCCAGCCGGATCAGCGCGTCCACGGCGTGCTCGGCGGCCGGCGCGGCGGCCGCCAACGACGGGTGGCGGGCGGCCAGCTCGGCGGCCAGGCCGCCGGTGCCGTCACCGTGCACGTCCGAGGCGTCCACCGCCTCGCGCACCAGCGGCCGGCGCGCGCCCAGGTGCACCGGCACCTCGCCGAGCCGGCCGGCCACGAACAGCGTGGCGAAGGCGTTGCGCACCTGCTGGTCGAAGCCCAGGTTGCCGGCCACCATGGTGATCGCCCGCAGGTCGGCCGCCGGGTCGAGCAGGCCGACCAGCAACGCGATGCAGTCGTCCTGGGCGGTATCGGTGTCGATCACCAGGGGAACGGGCACGGATGGCGAGTCTAGGCGGGGTGGACGCGGAACCGGTCCAGGTAGGTCCGCCAGTTCCAGCCGGCGAGGAAGTGCTCGGCCGCCGCGTAGCCGTCGTCGTGCAGCGCGCGAACCTGTTCGGGCGTGATGTTGAAGTCGGTGAACCCGGCGGCGGTGGAGTTCACCGCGATGGTGCGCGCCTCCACCCAGGGCTTGTGCTGGTAGGCCTGGTCGCGGCCGATCACGGCGGTGGTCACCACCCGTTCCAGCAGGCGCACCGGGGCGGGAATGATCCGGCTCAGCCAGCCGGGCAGCAGGCCGTTGTCCCCGCCCGGGATGTCCGGCAGCAGCGTGATGCCGAAGGTCGGCCAGCGCGGCGGCTTCCCGTCCGTGCGGTCCAGGGAGTCGATCGGGAAGTTGGACACCACCCCGCCGTCCACCACGGTGGACCGCCGCCCGGTGTCCGGGTTGGTCAGCGTCACCGGGCGGAACAGCAGTGGCAGCGACATCGACGCGCGCACCGCGTCGGCCACCGACTGGCGGTCCGGGTCCAGCCCGTACACCGCCCGGAAGTCCCAGGGCAGCCGGATCTGCCGGCCCAGCGTGACGTCCGCGCAGGTCACCACCAGCCGGTAGCGCTGCTCGGGCGGCAGCTGGTCGTCGTCCAGCCGCAGGTCACCGAAGGTGTGCACGCCCAGTTCGGCCAGTTCCCGGGCCACCCACTCGCGGGCGTAGTCGCCCCGGTAGAGGCCGTCGTCGGCGAGCAGCGCCAGGCCGGTGCCGACCAGCGGGATCCTATCCAGCGGCACCCGGTCGGCGAACTTCTCGTAATCCATCCGCATCGCGGTCTCGGACAGCGTGTCGCCGGTCAACCCGGCCGCGACCAGCGCCCCGACGATCGCCCCGGCGGACGTCCCGGACACCCGCCACGGCCGGTACCCGGCGTCGGTCAGCGCGGCAACCGCGCCGGCCAGTGCGATGCCCTTGACCCCGCCACCGGAGAGCACCAGGTCCGCCACCAATGATCCACCAGCCACGCCCCGCATCCCACCACACGTAGGGTTTGGGGCATGACCGAGACCCAGGCGCGGCGGGGCCGACCGCCGGGGGCGGACGGGGCGGCGACCCGGGAGCGCATCCTGCGCGCGGCCCGCAACGTGTTCAGCGCGACCGGTTTCGACCGCGCGACCATGGAGGAGATCGCCCGGGAGGCCGGGCTGACCCGCAACGCGATCGCCAACTACTACTCGAACAAGATCGAGCTGCACCGCGCCGCGTTCCGGTCCATCCAGCAGGAGGCGCTGACCGAGATCATGGCCGGAGTGCCCGGCCCGGACCGCCCGGCCACCGAGCGCATCTACGGCCTGTTCGAGGCCGCGATCCGGGTCAACGACACGGACAACACCTTCGTGCGGTTCTGGGTCACCTCGACCCTGGACGCGGTGCACCACCGGGAGCTGCGGGAGCAGTCTCGGCGGCAGTTCAACCAGGTCAGGCAGTACTTCGTCGAGTGCGTCGAGACCGGGCTGCGGCGCGGCGAGCTGAATCCCGAGCTGGTGCCGGCGGACGTCGCCCAGGTGCTGGTGGACCTGGTCTGGGGGCTGGCCCTGGACTCCGGCTTCCAGTCCCCGCCGGAACGGATCCGCCAGGTGCTCGGTGCGTTACGCATGCTGTTGAACGGATCCCTGGTTTCCGGACAGCGTTCGGTTTAAAATGGCACGATGGACACTTCTGGGCTGCCGGTAGCCGTCGTGGGATCCGGTGCGGCCGGGTTGGCCGCCGCGTTCCGCCTGCGGCGGGCCGGCCACCAGGTGCGCCTGTTCGAGCGGAACGACCAGGTCGGCGGGCGGATGCGCACCGTGGTCCGGGACGGATTCATGATCGAGGAAGGGCCGAGTGTGATGGCCCGGAGCTACCGCAGCATCCTCGGCATCGCGGAGCAGGCCGGGCTGGGTTCGGAGATCGTCCCGGCTTCCGGGGTGCTCGGCTTCCCCGGCCGGGACGGCCGGGTGCACTACCTGGACTCGGCCCGGCTGGTGCGCGACGGGCTGCGCACCGAGCTGGTCTCCGCGCGGGCCAAGCTGGGGCTGCTACGGCTGGCGGCGGACCTGGTCCGGTACCGCAAGAAGGCCTCCGTCGAGGATCTGTCACTGCTGTGCGAACTGGACCACCTGTCGGCCGAGGAGTACGGCCGCGCGCGGCTGGGCGAGGAGCTGTTCGACTACCTGGGCGACCCGTGCGTGCGCGCGCTGGTCGGCTGCCCCTCGGCGGACGTGTCGGCGGTGGACCTGCTGTACGTGTTCGGCGCGTTCATGACCGGCGAGCGGTTCGTCGCGTTCCGCGGCGGCATGCGGTCCTACGCCGAGCTGGTCAGCCGCGAGTTCGACACCCGGCTGGGCGCGACCGTTTGCTCGGTCGAGGAGCGGCCGGACGAGGTGGAGCTGACCTGGCGGGACGCCACCGGTGAGCACACCGAGTCGTTCGCCGGCGCGGTCCTGGCCTGCCCCGCCGGGGTCACCGCGGAGATCCACACCGGCCTGGACGCCCAGCGGCGGGAGTTCCTGGCCAACGAGGTGGCCTACTCGTACATCACCGTCTGCAACGTCGCGGTGGACGTGGCGCCGGACATCCGGTCCTGCTACATCTTCCCGCCCGCGCGCGACTACCCACGCCTGCTGGCGATCGCACTGGAGCACAACAAGGTGCCCGGCCGGGCGCCGGCCGGGAAGGGCAGCGTCGGCCTCTACCCCTCCTCGGACTGGTGCCGCGAGCTGTACGAACAGGACGACGAACTGGTCGCCAAGACCCTGATCGAGGCCGCCGAACCGCTGGTCCCCGGGCTGGCCGACCACGCCGAGTTCACTCACGTGACCCGGGCGCACCCATGTGTCATGCAGTCCCGCCCCGGTTACTGGACCGCGATGCGTTCATTCCAGTCGCGGTCCGCCGGGGACCGGCGGGTGCGGCTGGCCGGGGATTACTTCTGCGTTTCCAGCCTGAACACCGCGAGCGCTTCCGGGGAGCGGGCGGCTCGGGAGTTGCTCGGGGCTCTTTAGGGTTTCGGGCGGCGGTTCAAAGATCCGCTTGGACGGCTCGGCGTGGGCTGGTCTGCCGCGGCTGGGGCGCGGCCGTTGCGGCTCGTTCGTGGCGCGGCTCGAGTGGTCTGCCGCGGCTCGCCGGCCGTTGCGTTTTCATGATCAGCAGGCACTCACGGTTGTTTCGGCCGTCCGAAACCGCGCTGAGCGCCTGATGATCATTAATTTCATGGTCATCAGGACACCAGGGTCGCCTGGCGGCCCGGAAAACGACCGCTATGTCCTGATGACCATGAAACAGGCGCCGGAACCGCACCATTCGTCACTCTGGTTGCGCAAGGGAGACACCATAGGGGTTCGATCTTCCGACAACCCCCACCATGTTCCCCTCACGAAACGGAAGTGACAATCGCGCCGCAAGAGAACGCAACCGGCCCCACCCCAGCCGCGGCAGACCAGCCCACGCCGAGCCGTCCAAGCCAATCCCTGAACCGCACCACACGGAATCGCAATGGGCGGCACCCCGGCCACGGCAGACCACCCGAGCCCGCGCCAGGAACGAGCCGCAACCGGCCGGGCCAAGTCGCGGCGGACCACCCCGGCCGGCGCCGTCCAAGCCGGTCTTTGAACCGCCGCCCGAAACCCTCAGCGAGCCCGCAGGAGCTCCGCCAACGACCCGTCCTTGCCGGTCTCGGCCCGCGCCCATTCGGTCAGCTGAGCCAGGTCGGGATCGCTCGACGAGGCAGGTGAAGCGGTCGGCAGCGCGCCGTCGTAGATCACGCCGGCGGTGCCGTCCACCGTCACCACCCGGCCGCCGAGCGAGGTGACCGTGCCCGCGCCCGTACCCACCACGCAGGGCACACCCAGCTCGCGGCACACCACGGCGGCGTGCGAGGTGGACCCGCCCAGCTCGGTGACCACGGCGGTGCACACCGACATGCCGGGCACGTCGTCCGGGTCGGTGGTGGGGCGGGCGAGCACCACGTCGACGCCCTCGTCGGCCTGGTCCTGTGCGTCGTCGGCGTCGGTCACCACGGTGCCGACCGCGACGCCGGGACAGGCCGGTTTCCCGGTCGCCAGGACAGCCGCCGAACGGGCCGCGCGGGCGTCCACCCGGGGCTTGAGCAGCGTCTCCACCTGCTCCGCGGTCACCCGGTCCAGCGCCTCGGCCGGGGTGATCAGGCCCTCCCGGACGAAGGAAACCGCGTGCCGCACGGCCGACTCCGGCGCCCGCTTCGCCGCCCGCGTCTGCAGCAGCCACAACCGGCCGCGCTCCACGGTGAACTCGATGTCCTGCACGTCCCGGCCGTCCAGCTCGAGCCGCCTCGTGGCGTCCATCAGCGCGGCGTGCACCTCGGGCATGGACCCGGCCAGCTCGGCCAGCGGCAGCGCGTCCATCCGCCCGGAGACCACGTCCTCGCCCTGGCCCCGGGGCAGCCACTCGCCGTACACCTCGGCGCCGCCGCCCAGCGGGTCCCGGCTGAACAGCACGCCGGTGCCGGACCGGTCGTCCACGTTGCCGAACACCATGGCCTGCACCGTCACCGCGGTGCCGCCGTCCTCCGGGATGCCCCGGTCACGCCGATACGCGCGAGCCCGCGTCGACTGCCAGGACCGGAACACCGCCGCCACGGCCAGCCGCAGCTGCGCCCACGGGTCGGCCGGCGCGGGCTCGCCCACCACCTTCTCGAACTGCTCGTGGAACCGCCGCCACACGTCCGACGCGTACTCCGGGTCGCCGGACTCCGCCGCGAGGGCGTCGCGCACCGCCTCGGTCATGCCCAGGTTGAGCACCGTGTCCATCATCCCGGGCATGCTGACCGCCGCACCCGACCGCACCGAGACCAGCAGCGGACGATCGCCCGAGCCGAAGGTGCGCCCGGTGACCCGGCCCAGCTCGGCCACCGCCGCCGGCACCTCGGCCCACACGTCGGAAGGCACCGAACCGTCGCCGTCCGCCGGGTCGTAGAACCGCCGGCACACCGCCGTGGTCAGCACGAACGCCGGCGGGACGTCGATCTCCAGCCGGCGCATCCGCTCGACGCTGGCCGCCTTGCCACCCAGCAGCACCCGGTCCGCGCCGGTCCGGCCGTCCAGGGCCAGCAGCGACGGCTGGGACGTAGCGGTCATTCGGCCCGCCCCGCGGCCGCCTCTTCGGCCCGGGACAGCCCGAGCAGCCCGATCAGGTCTTCGTGCAGCTCGAACCAGACCGTGTGGTAGCTGTCGATCAGCGGCCGGGCCAGCCAGCCGTGGTCGCCGGCGCTCACCTTGGCCAGCGCGTCGGCGAACCGGGGCGGGTAGTGCGCCAGCCGGGGCGCGAGGCCGACGATCCGGTCCACCAGCGGCGCGAACCCGGTGTGCAGCTCGCCCAGCCGCGCGACGATCTTCGCGTCGTAGTCGGCGTCGGTGTGGTCGTTCGGGGTCCCGCCGTCCTTCAGCTGCCAGTCGGTGACCAGCTGCTTGAACGCGCTGTTGTGCGTGTCGAACTCGTGGTAGGCCGCCGAGAGCGCGTCCTGGTCCACCCCGGACCGCTCCCGCGCGATCATCCCCCGCAGGTGCGCCCGGCCGTCCGGGGTCAGCTTGAACCGGTCCTTGGCCTCCTCGGCGTGCCCGGCGGCCTGCGCGGCGGCCAGCACCGGGGTAGCCTCCGCCTCGGACAGCCCGGCAGCCGACGCGATCATGTCGGCCTTGGCCCGGCCCTTCAGCCGCAAGGCCTGGAGCACTCGAATCTCGATGGTCAACGCCGACCTCTCCTCATTCCCCGCGGGCGCCGAATGTACCGGATGCTATCCACCGGTCTCAATACTATGAGGTTAGTACGCACCACAAGTACCGCCACTCCGTCGGGACGCCTCAATCTAACGCCATATGGTTATGCTCCCAAGCATGCATCCCGAAGGTTGTTCCGCACTGGTCACCGGCGGGGCGTCCGGGCTCGGCCTGGCCATCGCGCGGCGGTTGATCGACGAGGGCGCGCGGGTGGTGATCTGCGACCTCCCCCGGTCGGACGGCGCCGAGACGGCGCGCCGGATCGGCGCGGTGTTCGCCCCCGCCGACGTCACCGAGGAGGCGGACGTGCGCGCGGCGGTGCGCGCCGCCACCGAGCTCGGCCCGCTGCGGATCGTGGTCAACTGCGCCGGCGTGCCGGACGCCACCAAGGTGCTGGGCCGCGACGGCGCGGCCACCCCGCTGGCCGGTTTCACCCGCACGGTGACGGCGAACCTGATCGGCACGTTCAACGTGATCCGGCTGGCCGCCGAGCCGATGGCCGGCAACCAACCGGTGGACGGCGACCGGGGCGTGATCGTCTGCACCTCCTCGGTGGCCGCCACCGACGGGCAGATCGGCCAGGCCGCGTACACCGCCGCCAAGGCCGGGGTGGCCGGGATGACCCTGCCGATCGCCCGCGAGTTCGCCCAGCACGCGATCCGGGTGGTCACCGTGGCGCCCGGCATGTTCGAGACGCCGCTGCTGCTCGGGCTGCCCGAGGCGGCGCAGCGCTCGCTGGCCCGGCAGGTGCCGCACCCCAGCCGGATGGGCGACCCGGCCGAGTTCGCCGACTGCGTGGCGTTCATCGTGCGCAACCCGATGGTCAACGGCGAGACGATCCGACTGGACGGAGCGATCCGGATGGCCCCCAAGTGAGCGATCTACTAGTAAATGACGAGGACGGGCTGCGCACGATCACGCTGAACCGGCCGGCCAAACGCAACGCGATCACCATGGCGATGTACGCCGGGCTGGCCGACGCGCTGGCCGAGGCCACCGAGAACCCGGACATCCGGGTGGTGCTACTGACCGGCTCCGGCGGCTCGTTCACCGCCGGCAACGACCTGAAGGACATGGCCGCCAACCCGCCGACCGGGGACGACGCGCCGCCACTGCGCTTCCTGGCCGCGCTGCACGCGCTGCGGCCGGTGCTGGTCGCCGAGGTGGACGGGCCGGCGATCGGCGTCGGCACCACCGTGCTGCCGCACTGCGACCTGGCCTACGCGAGTGCGCGCGCGGTCTTCCGGCTGCCCTTCGTGGACCTCGGACTGGTGCCCGAGGCGGCGTCTACGCTGCTGCTCCCCCGCCTGGTCGGGGCGCGGAAGGCGGCCGAGCTGATGCTGTTCGGCGAGCCCTTCGACGCCGCCGAGGCGCTGGGGATGGGCCTGCTGAACGCGGTCGCGCCGGATGCCGAGGCGCTGCGTGAAATGGTGAGCGGCCGGGTGGCGGCGCTGACCGGCAAGCCGTCCGCCGCACTGGCCGCTACCAAGCGACTACTCAGAGATGAACAGGCCGGAACCGTCTCCGAGCGGCTCGAGCTGGACCGGAAGGTGTTTCAGTCGCTGCTCAGAGGGGTGAAACCGCCGGACGCGCACCCCTAGCGCGCGCCCTTTAACAAGTGACACTTGGTAGCGTACCGAGGACCCCGATCCGCGGACGAGGAGCACACCGGTGGCGCGACCCAGAACCGCCCTGATCTCCAAGCGCAGAGCGCTCGAGGTCGCCCTGGAGATCATCGACAAGGAGGGCATCGAGGCGCTCAGCATCCGCCACCTGGCGGACCGCCTGAAGATCAACGGCGCCACGCTCTACCACCATTTCGAGAACAAGGAAGAGATCATCGTCGGCGCGGCCCGGCTCGCGCTGGAGGCCGTGCGCACCCCGCAGAGCCCGGACGAGCCGTGGCGGGTCTGGCTGATGCGCAACGTGCGCAACCTGCGCCAGGCCTTCCGGGACCACCCCGACCTGGTGCCGGTGATGCTGGGCCGCCAGCCGCTGGGCATCGGCGCGGCGCAGCTGGACGCCACGGTCGCCCTGCTCTGGGCGGAGAACGTGCCGGTCGGCGCGATCGCCCCGATGCTGGAGGCGCTCGAGCTGTACGCCATCGGCAGCGCGCTGCACGAGGCGCGGCGGGGCATGTCCACCGAGGTCGTCGACGCGGCGGCCACCCCGTACCTGACCGACGCCGCGGCGCGCAGCGCGCTCACCCCGGACGAGCTGTTCGACCTGGTCTGCGAGCGGATCATCGACAGCGTGGTGCTGGCCGCCGTGGAGCGCGCCGGCTCGACCCAGGCGCCGCCGATACCCAACCCGGCGCCCCAGCCGCACGTCCCGCCGCAGGTGCCCGCGCCGGCCGTCGTGCCGCCGCGCGACGGCACCCGGGCCAGTGCATAGCCCAGCCAACTAGATAGCCACTGCTACCGATTGCCTCAGCAGGCTGTTCGCGACCTGCTGGACCTGGTTGGAAACGGTCCACTAAGATAGCGATTGCTCCGGTCGGTCACTCGGTTCGAAATGAGCGAGCATGACGCACGAGGCCTTCTGCTTCCTCTGTGAAACCTTCGCGCCCACGCTGGACGACGGCCGGTTCCGCTCGCACGACCCGCACCGGCGGTACGGGGACAACGTGGTCGACCTCCGATGCTGCCCCGGCTCGGAGCTTTCGCCGATCCTGACCAGGGGAATCGCCGCGCACCACGCCCTGCGCGGCCCCCGCGTGTCCCCGGAGGCCGCCGCGGCACCCCTCGGCGCCGGCCCGGTCTCAGCCGGCCGGGAAGCCGCCCGCCCGGGGCAGTAGCGCGGGCACCGGCCGCCCGAGCGCACCGGCCAGGAACCCGGCGGTGTCGATCAGTGCGGCGAGGTCCAGACCGGTGCGCAGGCCGCTGCGTTCGAGCAGGTAGACCAGGTCCTCGGTGGCGATGTTGCCGGTAGCCCCGGGCGCGAACGGGCAGCCGCCGATGCCGCCGGTGCTGGCGTCCAGCCGGGTGACCCCCAGGTCCACCGAGGCGACCGCGTTCGCGTAACCGGTGTTGCGAGTGTTGTGGAAGTGCATGCGCAGCGGGGGCGTCCCGTCCCCCAGCTCGGCGCGCAGTTTGTCCACCAGCCCGCGCACCTGGGCCGGCACCGCCACCCCGATGGTGTCGGCCAGGGCCAGCTCGGCCGCTCCGGCCCGCGCCGCGCGCACCCCGAACTCGACCACCCGCGCCGGGTCCACCTCGCCGGAGAACGGGCAGCCGAAGGACACCGCCAGGGTCACCGAACCGGGCAGGTCCCGGCCGGCCGCCTCGGCGACGACCTCCTCGGCCATCTCGATCAGCGCCTCGGCGGAGGCGTTCTGGTTGCGCCGGGCGAACTCGTCGGTCACCGGCACCACCACGTTGATCTCGTCGACGCCGGCGTCCACCGCCCGCGCCAGGCCCCGCCGGTTCAGCACCAACCCGATGTAGGACACCCCGGGGCGGCGGTCCAGCCCCTTCATCACCGCTTCCGCGTCGGCCATCGCCGGCACCGCGTCCGGCCGGACGAAGGAGACCGCCTCGATTCGGCGCGCGCCGGCCGCCGCCGCCCGTTCGATCAGCTCGATCTTCGCCCCGGTGGGCAGCGCCACCGGCTCGTTCTGCAGCCCGTCCCTCGGGCTGACCTCGATGACATCGATCACCGGGCAGTTCCTCCCTCCAATAACCAAACACTGAATGGTAAGGTACTGGACCGTGACGCCGGAACGGACCAAGTACCGCCGTACGCCTTACCTGATCGTCACCCGCGAGCGGGTTGCGCGGAAGGACGTCTACGGCAGCATCGACGACCACGTGGTGCGCCAGGCGCAGCTGCTGCGCGGCGAGCGGGACTCGGACACGGTGATCGTGGCCATGCACCCGATCGGCTCGCCGGCCTACCTGCCACTGTTCCCCGAGCTGGCCCGAACCGGCCTGCACGTGATCGGCTCGGCCAACCGCTACTCGACCGGCGACGCCGCGCTGCAGATGGAGAACGTGCTGCTGGACCTGGCCGCCTGCGTGCGCGACGCGCGGGAGCGGCTGGGCTACCGGAAGGTGGTGCTGGCCGGCTGGAGCGGCGGCGGCTCGCCGATGATGGGCTACCAGGCCGAGGCGGAGCAGCCGAAGATCACCCACACCGCCGCCGGCGAGCCCAGCCCGCTGGCCGAAACCGAGCTGCCCGCCGCCGACGGGGTCCTGCAGCTGGCCGCGCCGCGCAGCCGGCACCGGCTGCTCACCGAGTTCCTGGACGCCTCGATCACCAACGAGCTGGAGCCGGAGCGGGACCGGGACGCCGAGTTCGACCTCTACGACCCGGCCAACCCCAACCAGCCGCCCTACTCGGCCGACTTCCTGGCCGCCTACCGGGAACGCCAGCGCGCCCGGTCCCGCCGGATCACCGATTTCGCCCGGGACAAGCTGGCCGGGTTCGCGGCCGCCGGGCATCCCGAGCGGGAGCACGCCTTCGTCGTGCACGGCACCATGGCCGACCCGCGCTGGCTGGACCCGGCGATCGAGCCGAACGGCCGCAGGCCGGGCTGGAGCTACCTGGGCGACCCCGCCGTGGCCAACCACAGCCCCGGGGCGCTGATGCGGTTCACCACCGCCCGCGGCTGGCTGTCCCAGTGGAGCCTGGATGCCGCGCAGGTGGACGCCGGCGACGCCGCGCCCCGGGTGAGCGCGCCGGTACTGGTGGTCCGCAACGGGTGCGACGACGCCGTCCCGGTCAGCCACCAGCAACAGGTGTTCCAGGCGATCGGCCACCCGGACAAGGAGCTGGCCGAGCTGCCCGAGGCCAACCACTACTTCAGCGGCGCCGACCAGCGCTCCCACCTGGCCACCGCCGCCGACCTGGTGCACGGCTGGATGCACCGGCACGGCTTCATGGACAAACACTGACAAAACCTAACGCTGTTTGGTAGAGTGTCGGCAAGACCTCCCGAAGCCCGGAAAGGCCCGTCCATGAAGCTCAGCCTGATGACCCTCGGCGACCTGGTGACCGACCCGGTGACCGGGTACCGCGAGACCCACGCCGAGCGGCACCGGGGCGTGGTGGAGGCGGCCGCGGCGGCCGACGAGGTCGGCTTCCACGGCGTGCACATCGGCGAACACCACGGGCTGGAGTACACCTTCTCCTCGCCGCCGGTGATGCTGTCGGCGATCGGTGAGCGCACCCGGCGACTGCGGCTGTCCACGGCGGTCACCCTGGCCGCCAACCTGGACCCGGTGCGGGTGGCCGAGGACTACGCCACCGTGGACGTGCTGTCCGGCGGGCGCTGCGAGGTGGTGGTCGGCCGGGGCAACTTCTTCGTGTCCACCTACACCCTGTTCGGGCAGAAGATCGAGGACTCGCACGAGCTGTTCCACGACGCCGTAGAGCTGCTGGTACAGCTGTGGAGCGGCAAGGAGGTCAACTGGCCGGGCTCGGCGCACCGCGCGCCGATCGAGGAGTTCGTGCTCCAGCCGCCGCCGGTCGGCGTGCTGCCGCTGTGGATCGGCGGCGGCGCGTCGGAGTCCACCGCCGAGCTGGCCGCGCGCCTCGGCCTGGACCTGATGCTGCCCAGCGCGTTCGGCAACCCGGAGATGTTCAAGCCGGTGGTGGCCACCTACCGGGAGCGGTTCGCCTCCTACGGCCACCCGCACGAACCGAGGGTCGGCGCCTGCTGGCACGTGAACGTGGGCGAGACCAGCCAGGCCGCGCGAGCCCGCTGGGAGCCCCGCTACCGCGCCTACTTCGAGCTGATGAAGGAGATCATCCCCCGGGTCAACCCGGACCCGCCGGCCTTCATCCGCAAGCCCTTCGACTTCGACTTCCTCACCACCCGGGGTCCCGCGTTGGTAGGTAGTGCCGACGAGGTGGCCGACCGGCTGAACACCTGGTCGGAGATGCTCACCACGGACACCAACCTGCTCTACCTGGACATGGGCGGCCAGCCGGCGGGCGAGTTCCGCGACATGGTCGAACTGATTGGCTCCCGCGTGGTTCCGCAACTGGACTGAGCGCGGTGCCGGTTCTAAAAGACGGCTTGGACGGCCGCGGTTGGGTTGGCCTGCCGCGGCTCAGGTGCGGCCCGTTGCGGTTTACATGGTCACCATGACATCACAGTCGCTCCGGACGCCCCAGAGCGACCACCATGTCATGCTGATCATGGACTGGGCGCCGCTGCCGCACCATCCGTCACTCTGGTTTCACGAGGGGAACACCATGGGGTTCGATCTTGCGCCAACCCCCACCATGTACCCCTCGCGAAACGCAAGTGAAACCAGCCGCCCGCCCCGAACCGAACGCAAGAGGCCGCGCCCGAGCCGCGGCAGACCACCCCACCCGCGGCCGTCCAAGCCGATCTTTAAACCGAGCCCTACCGGGCGTGACCGGGCAGCACGCACGCCGTATCGAGACCGAGCACCCGGTTCAGCCGCCCAAAAGCCAGCCACGACCCGATGCTCATGCTCAGCTCCACGATCTCCCGCTGGTCGTAACTCCCGGTCATCCGAGCCCAGAACTCGTCGTCGAGTCCGTGATGATCGACCGCGTAGCGCTCGGCGTACTCGGCGGCCAGCCGGGTGCGGTCGTCGAGGACGCCCGCGGTGCGCCACCCCGCGACCGCCTCCGCGAAGCCTTCCTCGACCTTCTCCCCGTCCCGTTCGGTCCGCCAGTCCTGACAGAACAGGCAGCCGTTGATCTGGGCGATGCGCAGCCGGGCGGCCTCGAACTCGCGCAGCCCGAGGGTCGAGTCGGCGTAGACCGCCATGGAGAACTTCGAGGCGGCGACCCCGATGCCGGGGACCATCTCGCCCCACACGTACTGGATCGGGTCCTTGCCCTCGGGCACGTCGATGATCATCGTGGTTTTCTCTCCAGCTTCCCGGGGCGGAGCGGGACGTCCAGCGCGTCGTAGAGGCCCGGCGCCGCACCGGCGAGCCAGTCGATGGCGTTCACCAGCCGGCCGACGGCGGTGGCGTTCCCACCGGCCGAGCGGTTCTCCCCCTCGTCGGCCGCCTCGATGGTGACCTCGATGCGCGGGCGGCCCTCGATGATCACCCGGTGCGCCCCGGTGCCGTCCGGCGGCATCGGCCATTCGGGCGCGCAGGACGGGTGGATGCGGGTCACGTGCTCGACCACGATGCGCGGCTCGCCGTCCACTATGCCCTGCACCTCGAACCGCACCGCGCCCTGCGTGCCGGCCTCGAACTCGCCCATCATCGCGGTGCCGACCGTGGCGTCCAGCGAACGCCGGTCGCACGTCTCGCGGATGTCCTCCAGTTCGACGCCGAGTGCACGCGCCATCAGCCGCAGCTGGCCGCCCCACACCATGGTCGGCACCGAGGGCATGAGCATGGGTGGCTGGTAGTCCATCGGCTGGCCCATGCCGACCAGGTAGCGCACGGCGTCGGGCTGGTCGTAGGTGGAGTAGTCGAAGATCTCCTGGCAGCGGATCACCTCGACCACCGTGCCGAGCCCGCTGACCAGCAGCGGCAGCACGTCGTTGGCCCAGCCGGGGTCGACCCCCGAGACGAACAGCGAGCCGCCGCCGGCCGCGATCGCGGCGAGCACCGGGTCGCGCAGCTCCTTCGGCGCGCTCCGGTGGTCGTACAGGGCGTACAGCGACGGGGTGACGACCACCGCGCCGGCCCCGATCGCCCGGCAGATGTCGGCCAGCGCGTCGTCCGGCCGGATGTCCCCGGACGCCGCGTACACCACGGCGCGCGGCTTCCCGGCCAGCACGGCGTCCACGTCGTCGGTGGCGGGCACGCCGAGCCGCCCGTCCAGGCCGGCCAGCTCGCCGGCGTCCCGGCCGACCTTGTCCGGGTTCCGAACGACGACGGCAACGAGTTGCAGCTCCGGGTGGGCGGCAACGGCGCGGATGGCCGCACGGCCGACGTTGCCGGTGCCCCAGACCACGGTGGAGATCACCCGGTCGAGCCTATTGAAGACGCGCCGGAAAAACTAGAACAAGTTTCATTCAAGCCCGAGCAGCCAGGCGGCCGCGGTCGACGTGCCTGCCGTGCGCCGCCTTCGAGGGGCTTTCAGCCGGCGCCCCGCGCCCCGTGAGTGATTTGTGTGGCTATAGCCACACAAATCACTCACGGGCCTCGCGCTCCTTGCGCGCCTGGTAGTGCGGGGAGTGGTGGCCGACGCCCTCGTAGTCCGGCACCTGGGCCGGGGTGTCGTCGGCCAGCAGCTCGGCGGCCTCGCGCTCGTCGGCCTCGGTCAGCGGCTGGGTGTCGTAGGTGAACTCGACCAGCGTGCCGTCCGGGTCGCGGGTGTAGATCGAGTGGATGAACTCGTGCTTGACCTCGGAAACGTGGTAGCCGTGGTCCAGCCAGCGCTGCTTGCACGCCTCCAGACCGCCGATGTCGTGGCAGTCGAAGGCCACGTGGTTCACCCAGTAGGGCAGGCCGTTGCCGATGCCGCCCTGCCAGTCGCCCTCCTCGATCACCACGCCCTGGATGCCGGTCAGGTCCCAGATGGCGAACAGCCCGTTGCCGGTGTCATAGAAGATGTGCTTGGTCCAGCCGCCGACCGGCGTCTGCCGCTTCACCACCTTCTTCAGCGTGAAGCCCATCGCCTCGGTGTAGAACCGGTGGGACCGCTTGACGTTCTTGGCCGCGATGGCCACGTGATGGAACATCGTTACCTCTCCTCTCGGTGGACGGCACCAGGGCGGTCTCCCGGCTCACCGAGGCGACCAGCCGCCCCAGCGGGGAGTAGAACCGCCCGGTACCGAAGGTGCGGTGGTCGGCCGCCGACGGGTAGGTGCACTCGTGCAACAGCCAGTCGTCGGCGCGGAAGGTCTGGTGGACGCGCACCGACAGGTCCAGGTTCACCGCGCGCCCGTCCGCCCACTCGTCTCCGGGATCCACCAGCAGCAGGTCGGCGGCGAAAACCAGCGCGGCCAGGTGCGGCAGGACCAGGTCCGGCAGCTCCTCGGTGATGCGCACCCAGTGCCGGCCGGGTTCCAGGCAGCGCACGTCGATCGGCACCCCGGCCGCTCCCGGGCCACCCAGCAGACCGTGCGGGTCCGGCGCGGACGACGGCTCCACCCGCTGGTAGCGCGGCGCGCGGCCGGGCCGGGCCAGCTGGAACGAGACGGTGGCGGACAGCAGGGGAGTGCGGCCGCAGGTCGCCAGCACCCGGCGGGTGGACAGGTGCTCGTCGTCCCGCAGGCACTCCACGGCCAGCTCCACCGGCCCGTCCGGCGACTGTTCGGCCAGGTGGGCCAGGTGTACGGAGTGGGCGAGACGGTGGCGGGTGTCCACCGTTCCGCCCGCCGCCAGCACGGCGTGCGCGGCTACCAGCCCGGTGGATCGCGGGTCGATCTCCCCGAGCCGCAACCCGCCGAGGAACCCGTCGGCTGAGTCGATCACGATCACCTCTTCCTCAATTAATCTAACAGCATTTGGATCTGGTCACAACGCCCCTCCGAGGGCGTCGGGGGGATCGGCCAGGATGGTCGCCCATGGAGCGATTCATCGAGGTGGAACCGGGCGTGCGGCTGTGGGCCGAGGAGTCCGGGAAACCGGACGGCGAGCCGTTGCTGCTGGTCATGGGGGCCAACGCGGCCGGGTTGGCCTGGCCGGACCCGCTGGTCGCCGCGCTCGGCCGGGAGCACCGGGTGATCCGCTACGACCACCGGGACACCGGCCGGTCCAGCCGGGTGTTCCACGATCAGCCCTACCCGATCACCCGGCTGGCCTCGGACGCGATCGCCGTGCTGGACGGGCTCGGCCTGGCCCGGGCGCACGTGGCCGGCATGTCCCTGGGCGGCACGCTGGTCCAGCTGCTAGTGCTCGACCACCCGGACCGGCTGCTCACCGCCACACTGTGGAGCACGGCGGCGCTGGGTGCCTGGTCCCCCACCGACGGCGAGTCGCGGGCGCTACCCGGTCCGGACCCGGCACTGCTCGAGCTGTGGCAGCACATGGCCGACCCGCGCGACCGGGAGGCCGAGCTGGACTGGCGGGTGGCGCACTGGCGGCTACTGCGCGGGGACGGGCCGTTCGACGCCGACGAGTCCCGCCGGCTGGAGGAACGGATCATCGAGCACTCCGGCGGCCACGAGAACCCCGCCGCCCACGCACTCGCCGATCCTTCAGGCCTCGACCGCGGCCCGGAGCTGGCCAAGGTGCGCACCCCGACCCTGGTCATCGACGCGCGGAAGGACCCGGTGAACCCGCCGCCGCATGCTGAGCACCTGGCTTCGGTCATTTCCGGTGCGCGGCTGGTGGTGGTGCCGGAGTTGGGCCACGCGCTGGGTTCGGATGTTGTGCCGGCGTTGACGGAGGAGATTTTGCGGCATACCCGCCGGTGAGGTGCCGGGTTGGGTTTTCAAGAGCGCTTGGACGGGGAGGGTGGGCAGCGGGCTCGGCCGGGAGGCCGGCCGGCGGTTGCGTGCGGCTCCGGGCGAATCATCGGCTAATCGGCGTTCACCGCGTGGTGCTTCGTCGAGAGTTGGCTGAGTCGCCTTTGATCATGAGAAAAAGGGGACTCAGCCACCACTCGATGACATACGGCTCGGCTAAGGCCCCAGGACGCTGCCGCGCCGACCATCCGAGCCAACCTCAGCGGGAACTTTGATATCAAAGGCACCAATACCATCAAAAAGTGACCCGTGATTAGCCAGCTAGTCGGAAAAGCAACGGGCGGCGCCCGAGCCGCCGGCGCCCGGAACCGCGCCCGTCCAAGCAGATCTTGAAAGCGCTCGGGTGGCGCACAAGGCGACCAGCGCACAGGATCGACCGCAACGACACGGGAGGCGCAGTGGAGAACAGGGTGGCGCTGGTCACCGGGGGCAGCCGGGGCATCGGGCGGGCGATCGCGCTGCGGTTGGCCGCCGACGGGGCGGCGGTGGCGGTCAACTACCGGCGGGACGCGGACGCCGCCGAGGACGTGGTGAGCCGGATCAAGGCGAAGGGCGGCACGGCGAAGGCGTTCGCCGCCTCGGTGGACGACCCGGAGCAGGACCGGGCCATGGTGGACGCGGTGCTCGCCGAGTTCGGCAAGGTGGACATCCTGGTGCACAGCGCCGGCATCGCCAGCCGGGGCCTGCCGGTGACCAGGACCGACCCGGGCGAGCCGCTCAAGGTGATGGCTACGCACGCGTTCGGCGCGCACCACCTGTGCCGGCTGCTCATCCCGCAGATGCGCGAGCAGCCCCGGGGCGACGTGGTGTTCATCTCCAGCGTGGCCGGCATCAACCCGATGCAGAACGGTGCGCCCTACTCGATGGCCAAGGCCGCCCTGGAGTCGCTGGCCGTGACGCTGGGCAAGGAGGAGCTGCGCAACGGCATCCGGGTCAACGTGGTGGCCCCCGGCCTGGTGGAGACCGACATGGGCGACCGGCTGGCCCGGGCGCTGAGCGATGCACCGGACGCGGCGGGGCTGGACCACCTGGCCCCGTTCGGGCGGGTGTGCCAGCCGGAGGACGTGGCCGACACGGTGGCGTTCGTGGTCGGCACCCGGTACGTCAACCTGCAGCGGATCGGCGTGGACGGCGGCGGCTCCCCGACCGCCGCGCTGCGCTAAAGCGCTCGGGCCAGGTCGCAGAGGAAGTCGACGTGGTCGGCCGGGGTGAGCGACGCGCCGAACGGCGGCAGCAGGGCGAGCGTGGCGATGTCCACCCCGGCGTCGGTGTACTCGCGCACCCGGCGGGCGCACTCGGCCGGCGAGCCGATCAGGAAAAGGTCGTGCACCACCTCGTCCGGGATGAGCCGCACCGCCTCGGCCCGGTCGCCGGCTTCCCAGGCCGCCTGCATCGGCGCCAGCGCCTCGCCCCGGCCCAGCCAGCGCTGGTAGTTGGCGTACACCGGCACGGTCAGGTAGGCGGCGATCATCCGCCGGGCGGCCAGCTCGGCACCCTCCCCGGTGCCCGGCACCACGAACACCCTGGCCTGCACGGCCATCGGCTCGGGCAGCGCCCTCGGCACGTCGGCGGCGGCCTTGCGGACGGTGGTCAGGTCGGCGGCGGCCAGGAAGTTCAGCGCGACGCCGTCCGCCTCGGCCGCCGCCAGCCGCTGCATCCGGGGGCCGAGCGCGGCGACCACCAGCGCGGGCGGGCGCTCCGGCGGCCGGGCCAGCTTGAAGTCCTCGATGCCCAGCGCCTCGGCGGACTCGGCGGCGGCCGACGCCCGCTGCCCGGACAGCGCCGCGCGCAGCACCCGCAGCGTGTGCGCCACCCGGGAGTACGGCTTGTCGAACGGGATGCCGTTCCAGCCCTGCACGATCCGGTCCGATCCGGCGCCGATGCCGAACCGGGCCCGCCCGGGTGCCGCCTCGGCCAGTGCGGCCGCCGTGCTCGCCATGATCGACGGCCCCCGGGTGAACGCGGAGACCACCGACACGGAGAGGGTCAGCTCGGGGCGCCACGCGGAGGCCAGCAGCAGCGGGCTGAGCCCGTCCAGCCCGTTCGACTCGCCGGTGGACACCTCACCGATGCCGGCCTCGGCCAGCCGGTCCACCGCCTCCCGGTGCTGGTGCAGCGGCAGCCCGTCGATGGGCAGGGTCACTCCAACCAGGCTCATACCCTCCGACGATAAGGGGCGCCTCCGGAGTTCGCTGGTTACGATCTCGGCCGTGTCAGGCTTGGAGACCGCCGTGGAAGCCGTGCTCGCGCGCACGTGGGGGCACCCCGTCACCGTGCGCGAGGCCAGGCAGCTGGCTGGCGGGGCCAGCCGGGAGATCTGGTCGTTCCTGGTGGAGGGGGACGGGGCCAGGCGGCTGGTGATGCGCCGGGACCCGGAGGGCGCGTTCCACCCGATGGACATCGACCGGGAGGCCGGCGTGCTGGTGGCCGCGCACGAGGCCGGCGTGCCGGTGCCCCGGCCGCACGCGTTCGGCGACGGCGGCGACGAGGTCGGCCGGTCCTACGTGCTGATGGACCACGTGGACGGCGAGACCATCCCCCGCCGGCTGCTGCGTGACCCGGAGTACGCGTCGGCGAGGGCGTCCCTGGCCGCCGAGCTGGGCCGGGTGTTGGCCCGCATCCACGCGATCCCGCTGGAAAAGCTTCCGGACCTGGGCGACGCGGTCGACCCTTTGGATGAACTGGTCGCCATGCACGAGGAGTTCGGCGAGCCCCGGCCGGCACTGGAGGTGGCGTTCCGCTGGCTGGCCGAGAACCGGCCGCCGGCGGCCGGGCCGGCCCTGGTGCACGGGGACTTCCGCAACGGCAACCTGATGGTCGGCCCGGAAGGGCTGCGCGCGGTGCTGGACTGGGAACGGGCCAAGGTCGGCGACCCGGTGGAGGACCTGGGCTGGCTGTGCGTGAAGGCCTGGCGGTTCGGTGCGCCGGCCGCGGTGGGCGGGTTCGGCGACCGGGGCGCGCTGCTGGACGGCTACGCCGAGGTGGCCGGCTGGCGGCCCAGCGACGAGGCGCTGCGCTGGTGGGAGGTGTTCGGCACGGCGAACTGGGCGGTGATCTGCCGCCGGCAGGCGGAACGCCACCTCTCCGGGGCGGAGCGGTCGGTGGAGATGGCGGTGCTCGGCCGTCGGGTCTGCGAGTCGGAGCACGACGTGTTGTTGGCCCTGGGCCTTACCGAAGCCGGGCCCGTGGACGACCCGCTGGAGTCCGTCGAACCGGCGCCGGCCGACCCGCACGACCCGCCGTCGGTGGACGGGCTGCTCGCCGCCACCGCTGATTTCCTGCGGGCAGAGCTGGTGGACGGGCCGGCCGCCGGCGCCGACCAGCGGGTCCGGTTCCACGCCCGGGTGGCCGCCAACGCGCTGGCCATCGCCCGCCGGGAGCTGCGGGTGGGCGGCGCGCAACGGGCGGCGCACGCGGAACGGCTGGCCGCGCTGGGCTGCGCCTCGGACGCCGAGCTGGTGGCCGCGATCCGGTCCGGCTCGCTGGACGGGCGCTGGCCGGAGGTGTTGGACGCGGTGCGTGCGCTCACCATCGCCAAGGTCACCGTGGCGAACCCCCGCTACCTGGCCCATCCCGGCGCCTGACCCGCCGTCGCCCGTTCGCCAGCACCACCGCCACCCACTGCAGCGGGCCGGTGATGATGAGGATGATCAGCCCGAGCAGCCACGCCCGGTGGTAGAGCGAGCCGCCGACCGCCAGCCCGAGCAGGTGAATCGTCATGATCACCGTGTAGACCCGGCGGCGGTGGCGCAGCTCGTCGTCCGCCGGCGGCGCCGCGTCGGTGATCAGCGGCGGCGGGTCTCGGCGACGCGGCCACATGCCCCGACGGTACGCCTGGGCATGACAGTGATCACAGCGTTCCGGCCGTACCGGCGGTTATGTTGAGGCGGTGAGCTCCCCCGCGGTCCGGCTGTACACCGAGTTCGCCCTCGCGCCGATGCGCGCCGCCACGTCGATGATCACCCACTGGACGGCCTACGCCTCGGCGAACCTGCCGGCCACCCCGATGCGGGTGAGCGCGGACCTGGCCCGCTGGGTAGCCGCGACCAGTGTTCGCGAACGCCCGCGCTGGGCGCACGAGGCCACGGTGGCGCGCACCTGGCCGCTGGCCCGGCTGCGCGACTACTCCACGTCGGAGGACGGACAGGTCCCCACCCTGGTGCTGCCGCCCCAGGCCGGCCACGACTCCTGCATCGTCGACTACGCGCCCGGGCAGAGTCAGCTGATCACCCTGCGCGAGGCCGGCCTCACCCGGCTGTTCTGCCTGGACTGGCGGGGCGCCACCGAGCAGACCGCCGACGCCGGCATCGAGGACTACCTGGACCTGCTGAGCGAGACCGTGGACCTGCTGGGCGGCCGGGTGAACCTGGTCGGCGACTGCCAGGGCGGCTGGCTGGCCACCCTGTGGGCGGCGCTGCACCCGGCGAAGGTGAACACGCTGACGATCGCCGGCGCACCGATCGACTTCCACGCCGGCGGGTCGGGGATCCGCGACTGGCTGCGGGTGTTCGGCGCGCTCGGCCGGGCCGCCGGGGCGACCGAGCTGGCCGCCTACCGGGCCATGGTCGACCGGGGCGGAGGCGTGCAGCGTGGCGCCAACCAGGTGCTCGGCTTCAAGCTGCTGGAGCCGGTGGCCGAGCTGGACCGCAACCTGGCCCTGTGGGCGAACATCCGCGACCCCCAGTACGTGTCCCGGCACGTCGAGTTCACCAACTGGTTCGAGTGGATCCAGGACATCCCGGGCCCGTTCTACCTGTGGATCGTGGAGCACCTGTTCGCCGGCAACGAGCTGGTGGCCGGCACGCTGGCCGCCGGCGGCCGCCGGGTGGACCTCGGCGCGATCGACTGCCCGGTATTCCTCATCGCCGGCTCCAAGGACCACATCACCCCGCCCGCCCAGGTCTGGACACTGGCCGACCACATCGGCACAGACCGGGTCACCCGCCGCGAGGTGGACGCCGGCCACCTGGGCCTGTTTATGGGCCACGAAGCCCTCCGCGAAGCCTGGCTCCCCCTCATGCAAGAGGTCCGCGCCCTCTCCACCCCCCTTTAGCTCTGCGTGGAAAAATGCAACACCACGATTCTTCGGGCTGTTGGGCGTGGGTTTAAAGATCAGCGTGGACGGGCCGGCTTGGGCTTCTTCCGGGCCTGGGTGCCGCCCGTCACCTCGGGTCGCGGAGCGTGATCGCCCGCTGTCGGGTTCTCCGGGTTCGGGTCACCGAGTGGTAGCGCAGTCGGCCTGTTTCATGATCAAAAGGCGCCTGGGCTACCGCTCGGCGAGGCCGCCACCCTAGCCCGCCGGCAGGCCTGGACAAGTGCTCACCCTGAGTGACCACTCTGTGACACATGCGGCAGATGTGACCGTGAGGCGGGCGACCGCGCCGCCTCGCCGCGCCGACCGCAAGCTGAGTCCGGTTCGATCATGGCGGCGACCGGACTCACCCTGCGCTCGGCGACGAGCGGCAACCACGTTCGGTGACCGCCCGCCCGCCTACCCACACCCGGGAAAGCCCTGGCCGGCCCGTCCAAGCTGATCTAAAGAAAGTGACATCCGCCGCCGGCCGTCGACAGCGGACCACGCGGCATGTCACGATGACTTGAATTCAAAGTGCGCGAGGGAGCGGGGGAAAGGTCCGGAATGCCCAAGCGGTACGGCGTAAAGGACAAGGACGTGGCCGTCGCGCACATCGTCTCCGGGCTGCTGGACGGCAGCCTGCGCCCGGGCGACCGGATCGACCGCACGGAGATCGCGGCGACCCTGGGCATGAGCCGGGTACCCGTACAGGAGGCGGTCAACCAGCTGGAACGCGACGGCATCGTGAGCATCCCCTACCACCGGGGCGTCTTCCTGGAGCGGTTCGACGCCGACGTGGTGCGCGAGCACTACGAGATCTACGGGATGCTCAGCGGCATCGCCTCCGCGCGCGCCGCCGCCCGGGGCAGCGACCAGCTGAAGGGCCAGCTGCGCGAGCTGGTGGACAAGATGTCCGGCGCACCCGACCAGGCGGAGTTCGAGAACCTGGTCTGGGACTTCCGCCGCGCGATCAACCAGGAGGTGGCCGGGCCGAGGCTGCGCGCCTCGATCGGCACCTTCCAGGGGTTCATGCCCACCGCGTTCTGGCTGGCCTGTGCCGACAACCGCACCAACCACCAGAGCCACATGCTGCCGACGTACGCCGAGGAACTGGCGGCCATCGAGCGCGGCGATGCCGAGGGCGCCAAGGCGATCGTGGTCGAGCGCTGCGCACGAATGGCTGAGACGGTCAACGATGAGCTGCGCCGGCGCGGCGTCTTCGGCTGGGATGGGGGTCCGGAACCGCAGGACCAAGTCCCGAAGGCGAGTGAGTACACCCGATGAGCGAGACCATCGTTGGCGCGGGCGGCACCGTGCGAGCCGTGATCGACGGCGGCGTTGCCGACGTCCGGCTGAACCGGCCGGAGAAGCTGAACGCGCTGAACAACGCCATGTTCGAAGACCTGCTCGAGGTCGGCCTGACCGTCCGCCGGTGGCGGGGCATCCGGGCGGTGGTGCTCTCCGGCGAGGGCCGGGCGTTCTGCGCCGGCCTGGACTACTCGGCGTTCTCCGCGATGGCCGCCGACCAGGACTGGCGGGAGCCGGAGACGGACCGGCGCGAGCTGTTGGACCCGGACGACGACCTGGTCGAGCTGAACCGGGGCCAGCGGGCCGCCTGCGTGTGGGACACCGTCCCCGCGCCGGTGATCGCCGCGATCAACGGGCCGGCGTTCGGCGGCGGGCTGCAGCTGGCGCTCACCTCGAACATCCGCATCGTCGCCCCGGAGGCCACGCTGAGCGTGGCCGAGGTGCGCTGGGGCCTGATCCCGGACATGGCGGGCACCCAGCTGCTGCCCCGGCTGGTCGGCATGGACGTGGCCATGGAGCTGACCCTCACCGGCCGGGTGATCACCGGCGAGGAGGCGGCCCGCAACGGCCTGGCCACCCGGGTGGCGGACAACCCGCGCGAAGAGGCGCTCGCGCTGGCCCGGGAGATCGCCGAGAAGAACCCGGACGCGGTGCGCGCCGCCAAGTCCCTGCTGGACAGCGCCTGGTACCTGACCATCGGCGAGGGCCTGGCCGGCGAACGGCGGGCCATGGCCAAGATCGCCCGCAGCCCCAACCAGCGCGAGGCGGTGGCCGCCCGGCTGGCCAAGCGCAAGCCGGTGTTCTCCGACGACTCAACGCTTTCCGAACTACCGACGTAACAGACCCCCAGGAGAGGATCCGTCATGCCCGAGGCCGTCATCGTCGAGGCCGTGCGCACGCCCATCGGCAAGCGCAACGGCGCACTGTCCGAAATCCACCCGCAGGATCTCTCCGCGCTGGTGCTGAACGCGCTGGTGGAACGCACCGGGGTGGACCCGGCGACCGTCGACGACGTGGTCTGGGGCTGTGTCAGCCAGGTGGGCGACCAGTCCAGCAACATCGGCCGGTACTCGGCGCTGGCCGCCGGCTGGCCGGAGACGGTGCCGGGCATCACGGTCAACCGGGCCTGCGGGTCCAGCCAGGCGGCGATCGCCCAGGCGGCGCACGGGGTGATCGCCGGCCAGTACGACCTGGTGGTGGCCGGCGGCGTGGAGTCGATGAGCCGGGTGCCGCTGGGCGCGGCCCGCACCACCGGCCAGCCGTACGGGCCGAAGGTGGCCGAGCGCTACGACAACTTCCCGTTCAACCAGGGCACCGGCGCCGAGCTGATCGCGCAGAAGTGGGGCCTCTCCCGCAACGACCTGGACAGCTTCAGCTCGCGCTCGCACGCGCGCGCGGCCGCCGCGATCGACGCCGGGGCGTTCAACGGCCAGATCGTGCCGGTTGCCCGGCCCGACGGCGGGGTGTTCGACACCGACGAGGGCCTGCGCCGGGGCACCACCCCGGAGACGCTGGCCAAGCTCAAGCCGTCCTTCAAGGAGGACGGCGTGATCCACGCCGGGAACGCCTCGCAGATCTCCGACGGCGCCGCCGCACTGCTCATCACCACCCCGGAGAAGGCCCGTGACCTGGGCCTGAAGCCGATCGCCCGCTACCGGGCCACGGCGGTCAGCGGTGCCGACCCGATCATGATGCTGACCGGGCCGATCCCGGCCACGGAGAAGCTGCTGGCCCGCACCGGGATCGCCATCGGCGACATCGGCGCGTTCGAGGTGAACGAGGCGTTCGCCCCGGTCCCGATGGCCTGGGCCACCGAGCTGGGTGTGAACACGGACGCGCTGCAGGAGCGGCTCAACCCGCTGGGCGGGGCGATCGCGGTGGGCCACCCGCTGGGCGCCTCCGGCGCCATCCTGATGACCCGGCTGGTGCACCACATGCGGGCCAACGGCATCCAGTACGGCCTGCAGACCATGTGCGAGGGCGGCGGCACCTCGCAGGCCACCCTGGTCGAGCTGATCTGATCCTTTCTTGGTCGCGCACGGGGCCGCCGCCGGAGTGGTTTGGCGGCCCCGTGCGCCGCTTTCAGTCGTTGCTGTTGTTCTGCTCGCAGCTGCCGTTGTGCTTGTCCTTGTTGTGCACGCCGCTGGACAGGATGCCCAGCGCCCCGGTCAGCAGGCTGTTGTTGCACGCCTGGATCGGAGCCTGCACGCCCAGGCCGTTGATGTTGATCAGACCCGACTGCACGTTGGACTTGCGGTCCCTACGGTCCCCGTCGTGGTCGTTGTCGTCGTCGCACTTGTGGCACTTCTTGCCGCCGCGATCGTCGTCGTCTCCGTTGTAGTCACCGGCGAATGCCAGCGGACTGACCGATAACAATGCCGCGACGGTCGCGGCGAGAACGATCCCCACCTTCTTGACCATGTAAAACACCTCGTTCCGGAACTGGGGGAGCTTGGGAGCCGCAGCGAAATTAGCCCAGGAAAATTTGACCGCAAAAGCATTCAGCGGCCCCGTTGGGCGTTACCGAAAATGGCGCGTCTCTCTCGGTGATTATTGCGAGTCCCGAACGACGCAACTGCTCCGTTCGGGGAGCTCCCGACCCCCCTCCCCGGGTCCGCTCCGGGGAGCCCTCGATCGGCGGTGCACCACCCACTCGGCGGCACGCCGACCACTCGCAGCTACGGGAGAGCCATTCGGCTCGGCAAAACGGGTAGTTCTACTGAATCCCTCGGCCGCGGTACCGGCTAGCGTTCGGCCCATGGAATCGAGCGCATCCGGCGGGTCCCCCACGCAACCTCGCCGCGCCTGGGTGGTCCTGTTGTACTTCTACCTGGCCGCACTGGTCGGCCTCGGCTTCGTGATCACCGGGGCGACCAACATGTTGTTCGGCGCCAAGGCGGTGGCCTTTCCCGAACTCGAGGTGGCCTCGTACAACTACGACTCGTCGCTCCGCCGCGACCCGCAGGGCAACATCGTCGCCAGCGACCCGGAGCGGGAGGCGGCCCGGCAGCGGGCGATCGACGACCAGCGCCGGCAGGGCCTGGACGACGTCACCGACGGGATCATCCTGGTCGTGGTCGGCGCGCCGACGTTGATCTGGCACTTCCGCCGGGGCCAGCGCACCGGGCGCGAGCCGAACTAAGCGTAACCTTGCCAAGGCCCGATGACGGCCGTCAGTATGTCGCGATGAACCTGACGCGCCCGCCGTCCGGCAACCGGCTGCTCGTGGTGACACTCTGCTCGATGGCCATCGTCATCGACGGCTACGACCTGATCGTCTACGGCACCGTTGTCCCCACCCTGGTGGGCGGCGGCGCCGAGTGGAAGCTCACGGCAACGCAGGCCGGTCAGATCGGCGCGTACGCGCTGGCCGGCATGCTGATCGGCGCCATCGGCATCGGCACCATCACCGACATCGTCGGCCGCCGGCGCATCATGATCGTCTGCGTGGTGTGGTTCTCCCTGGCCATGGCGCTGACCGCGGCCAGCCCCACGGTCGAGGTGTTCGCGCTGACCCGGTTCCTGGCCGGGCTGGGCCTCGGCGGGGTCATTCCCACGGCGATCGCGCTGACCATCGAGTACGCCCACCCGGACCGGCGCAACGCCACCAACGGCGCGATGTTCTCCGGCTACTCGGTCGGCGGCATCCTGGTCTCGCTGATCGCCATCGCGGTCATCCCCGAGCTGGGCTGGCGGGCGATGTTCTGGATCGGCGCCGGCCTGGGCCTGCTGCTGGCCCCGGCCATGTTCTGGCTGCTGCCCGAGTCGCCCAACTATCTGCTGGCCCGGGGCCGCCGGGAAGAGGCGGTGCGGTTGGCCGAGCGGTACGGCATGCAGCTGACCGAGCTGCCCGAGTCGTCCGCGCGGGAGCAGGGGGCGCTGGGCAAGCTGCGGGCGCTGCTCGGCGCCCGGCTGCGCACCGGCACCCTGCTCTTCTGGCTGGGCACCGGCATCGGCCTGCTGCTGGTGTACGGGTTGAACACCTGGCTGGCCCAGATCATGCGCACCGCCGGGTATCCCCTGGGCGCGTCCCTGGGCTTCCTGCTGGCGCTGAACCTGGGCGCCATCCTGGCCACCCCGCTGCTCGGCGCGCTGGCCGACCGGGTGGGCTCGAAGGTGGTCACCAGCGGGATGTTCCTCACGGCGGCGCTGTGCATCGTGGCGCTGACCGTGCGGTTCCCGGCGCCGGTGCTCTACGTGCTGGTCGCGGTGGCCGGCGCGTGCACCATCGGCACCACGATCCTGGTGAACGCCTACACCGCCACGTTCTACCCGGACCACCTGCGCGCCACCGGCGTCGGCTGGACCCTGGGCGTGGGCCGCCTGGGCGCCATCATCGGCCCGTTGTACGGCGGCCTGGTCATGTCCTCCGGCTGGGGCGTCGACGCCAACTTCTACGCCTTCGCCATCCCCGCCCTCCTAGGCGCCTTCTGCATGCTCCTCATCCCCTCCGCCCGCGTCCAGGAACCTCACGCCGACAAGGTCCCCGACACCACCTGACATATCGCGCCCCCCACCACCCCGTGTCGCTGCTTTTGCCAGGCCGTGTCGCTGCCTCTGCCAGGCCGTGTCGCCACTTTTGCCATGGCGAAACCCGCGACACAGCCTGGTGAAACCCGCGACACGGCACGGTGAAACCCGCGATATGACACGGTGGGGGGCGCGATATGGGGTGGTGGGGGGCGCGATATGGGGGTGGGGGTTAGCGGGGGGCCATGCGGATGGAGCCGTCGAGGCGGATGGTTTGGCCGTTGAGGTAGGAGTTCTCCAGGATGTCGGCGGCGAGTTTGCCGAAGTCGGCGGGGTCGCCCAGGCGCTTGGGGTGCGGGACCGAGGCGGCCAGGCCGTCGCGGATGTCCTCGCGCAGGCGGCCCAGCATGGGGGTGTCGAACACCCCGGGGGCGATCGTGTTCACCCGGATCTGCCAGCTGGCCAGGTCCCGCGCGGCGACCAGGGTGATGCCGTGCACGGCGGCCTTGGACGCGGTGTAGGACGTCTGGCCGATCTGGCCGTCGAACGCGGCTACCGACGCGGTCATCACCACGGCACCCCGGTCCCCGTCCAGCGGCTCGTTGCCGGACATCCGCGCGGCGGCCAGGCGCAGCGCGTTGTAGGTGCCCACCAGGTTGATCCGGAGCACCTCCTCGAAGGTGTCCAGGCCGCCGGGTACGCGCTGCCTGTCGATGATCCGGGTGCGGTCGCCGCCCCGGCCGGCGCAGTGCACCACGGCACGCAGCGGGCCGTTCGCCTCGGCCGCGTCCAGCGCGGCGTTGAACGAGTCGGTGTCGGTCACGTCGGCCGGCACGAAGCTGGCCGCGTCACCCAGGGAAGCGGCGGCCTCCTCACCGGGCGAACCCTTCAGGTCGGCGAGCACCACCTTCGCGCCGCGCGCCACCAGCACCCGCGCGCTGGCCAGCCCCAGCCCGGACGCCCCGCCGGTGACCAGTGCCGAAATCCCGTCGATGCGCATTTCCGCGTCCCCTCTACAGCCCGAGTGACTTGCTGATGATGGTCTTCATGACCTCGCTGGTCCCGCCGTAGATCCGGGTGACCCGCGCGTCGGCGTACATCCGGGCGATCGGGTACTCCAGGATGTAGCCATAACCGCCGAACAGCTGCAGGCAGCGGTCCACCACCCGGCCCTGCAGCTCGGTCAGGTACAGCTTCACCTTGGCCGCGTCGGCCGGGGAGAGCTCGCCGGCCACGTGCTCGGCCAGCGCCCGGTCGGCCATCGCCTGGCCGGCCTCGATCTCGGTGGCCATCGCGGCCAGCTCGAACTTGGTGTTCTGGAACTCGGCCACCGCCTTGCCGAACACCTTGCGTTCTTTCACGTACTCGATCGTGGTGTCCACCGCCGCCCGGGCCATGCCCAGCGAGCCGAGGGCGATGGTGAGGCGCTCCTGGGGCAGGTTGTGGCCCAGGTAGTAGAAGCCCTGGCCCTCATCCCCGAGCCGGTTGGCCACCGGCACCCGGACGTCGGTGAAGGACAGCTCGACGGTGTCCTGCACCTTGAGGCCGATCTTGGCCAGGTTGCGGCCCTTGGTGAACCCGGGCATGCCGTCCTCGACCACCAGCAGGGTCAGCCCGTTGCGCCGGTTGGTCTCGTCCCGCGAGGTGCGGGCCACCACGATCACCAGGTCGGCCTGCGCGCCGCCGGTGATGAAGGTCTTCGCGCCGTTGAGGACGTAATGGTCGCCGTCCAGTACCGCCGTGGTGCTCATCCCGGCCAGGTCGGACCCGGTACCCGGCTCGGTCATCGCGATGGAGGTGAGCAGCTCGCCGCTGACGAAGCCGGGGAACCAGCGCTGCTTCTGCTCCTCGTTCGCGTAGGCCAGGAAGTACGGGATGTTGATGTCGATGTGCACCCGCAGCGAGCCGAGCGCGATCAGCGCCCGCGCCGCCTCCTCGGAGAGGATCGCGTTGTAGCGGAAGTCCTCCAGGCCACCGCCGCCGTACTCCTCGGGGATGGCCATGCCGGTGACGCCCAACTCGCCGAGCTGGCGGAAGAACTCCCGGGGCACCAGGCCGGTCTCCAACCACTTGTCGAAGTTGGGCACCGCCTCGCGGGCCAGGAAGTCCCGGATCATCGCCCGGAAGTCCTCGTGCTCGGTGGTGAAACCGGTCCGCCGCATCGCCCCGCCGCCCTTTCGCCCGCCGTTGGTTGGCCGGGCAAGTATGGCGGTTTGAATTCAAACCTGTAAACCAAGCGCGGTGCAGGTCACTAGACGGGGTTCTAGTCCGGGATCTCCCGGCAGAGCCAGGCGGGGATCTCGCCGCTGCGGCAGCGGTCCTCGAACGGCGACTTGGTCGGCCGTTGCCGCTTGGTGGTGGTCCGATGGGGCTCGGCCGGCTTGGGGTGCGGCTTGGCGGCGGGCGTCTCGGGTACCGGCCGCGGCGTCGGGCTGACCGGAGCCGGAGCGGGCGGCGGCGGGGTCGGGCTCACGTCGGTGGCCGGCGGCGGACTGAGCACCGGCGGCACCACCCGGGGCACCGCGCTCTCCGTGGCCTTCCCGAGCAACCCGATCAGCACGATGGCGTTGGCCAGCAGGACGCCACCCGCCAGCACGCCCAGGATCAGCCGGGCGGTCGGGTGGGTCAGAAACCGCGACATCGTTTCGCCTGCTCCAGAGACGGCGAAAGGCGCCGAGCCACCCCTGTGGCCCGGCGCCTTTCAGCCAGATTCAGCTATCGCTCGAGGACTTGCTCAGTTCTCGGCGCTGTTGTCCTGGTCGCAGTCACCGTTGTGCTCGTCCTCGTTCTCGAGGTCCTTGGCCAGGATGCCAACGACGCCCTCGACGACGGAGTTGTTGCAGGCCTGGATCGGCACCTGCACGGCGGTGCCGTTCAGGTTCAGCAGGCCGTGCTGCTCGTTGTCAGAGTCGTCATCGTGGGCGAAAGCCAGTGGGCTCAGCGCCAGCAGACCAGCAGCGGTAGCGGCGACGACGATTCCAGCCTTCTTCAACACGAGGTCTCTCCTTGTCCTATTTGTGGTGCGGGACCGCCCCCGTAGAAGTCAGCAACTCCCGCCGGGCCGAAACCCTCAACCTGGCCAACGAGGTCGATGGGAACCGGGTTACGGGTGGGCCACGGCATTTTTCGATCTGCTATCAACGGTCGATTTTCCGCGCCGACCGTGCGATATCGGCGGTATCCGCTGGTCAGCGCACCGCCCGATCGGAGGAACCGAACGGTTCGCCGACTACACCGAACCGCTCAACCGCGGATTCACCCATTTGACGCAATGAGTGAACCGTTTGCATCGCCTGTGGCCTGGCTCTCATTCCATTCGCCGGTGCCCAACAGCCACAGACCGGTGATAGAGGTAGCTATCCGTCCATCGGCGCGCATCAGCTCGGTGCGCAGCGTGCGGAACCGCCGACCCCGCCGCACGTAGGCCGTCCGCACGGTCAGCTCCGGGTCCTCGATCGGCGCCGGACGCAGGTACTCCACCTGCACGCTGAGCGGGTGGAGGTGGCCGGCGGTGGCCAGTTGCGCCCGGCGCTGGGCCAGCTGGCCGATGGCCAGCAGTACACCCCCTTGCACCTGGCGGCGGGCGTTGGCCATCCGGGTGGTCACCGGCAGCCGCCATTCGGCGGGGTCCGGTTCGGTGTCCGGTTCGGTGTCCGGTTCGGTGTCCGGTTCGGTGTCCGGGAGCAGCGGCGTGAGGTCGTCGAGCAGTGCCTCCGGCCGGTCCCGGTCCCGCTTGTCCACCGCGATCGGGCCACCGGGGATGTTGTCGATCGGCGCGATGCCGTCGTTGCGCACGTAGTGACCCTGGCCCCGGGCGACCAGTCGTCCGGTGTCGTCCCGCACCGTGATCATCGAGTAGGCCACGCCGGGGCCGGTGTGCGAGACCGTCGCCTCGGCCAGCAGCTCGCGGGCCTCCGGTGCCGGCGGCCCGGCGTGGTCGATGCGCAGCTCGACGGTGGGGGCGCCCAGGCCGGCCGACTGCAGCACCACCACGCTCAGCCCGCCGGCCACGTCGGCCAGCACGGCGAGGACGGTGACCAGGCCGATCTCCCGCCGGTGCGCCGACTCGGCCGCCGGGATCGGCATGCGCAGGGTCAACGAGTCCGGCCGACTGCCGGCCAGCCGGAGGCCGAGGCAGCCCTCCACCGGTGACGCCATGATCCGCTCGCAGAGCAGCTGTACGTCCTCGATCTTGGAAACCGCCAGGTCAGTCACCGCATACCCCTCTTCGCCCATGGCCCTCAGGGACCAGGGTGGTGGACCTTCCGACCCCTCGCCCCGTTGACCGGGCAATCTCACATTGACGCGCCTTCTCTACTCTGAGGGTGTGTCGTTATTGCGCCAGGCCGAAAAATGTGCAGCGATCGGGGTCGGCACTGCGTCGCTGACCGCGACCGCGATGCGCGCCGTACTGGTCGGCGCGACCACCGCGGGCATGGGTCTGCTGGCGCGTGCGGCGTGGGGCCTGCCCACCGCGCTGGGCGCCGCGCCGGCGGCGATCAGACGGGTGGCCGAGGGGTCCCCCCGCTACGTCGACGGCGCGTTCCAGAACACGCTGCCGAGCACGTTGGTCGGGCCGACCAGCGTGCCGGCACTGCTCACCGAGATGCTCACCCGCGGCCGGGACGGGCTGCCCACCGGCGCGGTACCGCTGCGTGTGCCGCGCCACCCGGCGGTGGCCGACCAGCTCGCGGTGACCTGGTACGGCCACTCCAGCGCGTTGGTGGAGATCGACGGGCGCCGGGTGCTGGTGGACCCGGTGTGGAGCGACCGGGTGTCCCCGTCGCCGCTGATCGGCCCGAAACGGCTGCACCCCACGCCTACCCCGCTGGAGGCGCTGCCGCCGCTGGACGCCGTACTCATCTCGCACGACCACTACGACCACCTGGACCTGGCCACCGTGCGCGCGCTCAGCCGGCGCGAGCGGGTGCCGTTCGTGGTGCCGCTGGGGGTCGGGGCGCACCTGCGCGCCTGGGGCGTGCCGGACGAGCAGGTGATCGAGCTGGACTGGGGCGGCCAGGCCCGGGTCCGCGAGCTCACCCTGACCTGCACCGAGGCCCGGCACTTCTCCGGGCGGATGTTCACCCGCAACAGCACTCTGTGGGCGTCCTGGGTGATCGCCGGCCCGCAGCACGGCGTGTTCTTCGGCGGCGACAGTGGCTACACGCCCGCGTTCGCCGAGATCGGCGCCCGGTTCGGCCCGTTCAACCTCACCCTGCTGCCCATCGGCGCCTACCACAGCCAGTGGCCGGACATGCACATGACGCCGGAGGAGGCGGTCCGCGCGCACGGCGACCTCGGCGGCGGGTTGCTGGTGCCGGTGCACTGGGCGACCTTCCGGCTGGCCTTCCACGGCTGGTCCGAGCCGGTACACCGGCTCATGGCCGCCGCCGACCGGGACGGCGAGGCCCGGGTGGCGGTCCCCGTCCCCGGCGAGCGCTTCCCGGTCACCACCCCGCCCACCCAGGACTGGTGGACCCCGCTCACCTAGGCCAAGGCCTCGACTTCGGCGCGGGTGCGGGTGGGGTCGGTGCCGGGGATGTGGGCGGGGAGGGTGTGCGGGCGGTCGGTGCCGCCGGAGACCCGGGCCCGGGCCTGGCGGAACTCGCGCAGCGGGCCGGTGGTCGCGTGCAGGCCGTTCAGCGCCAGCCAGAACGCGGTGCGCCGGGCATAGACCTCCACGTCGCGCGGGCGCCGGTGCATCACCATCCGGGCGGCCCAGGTGGGCAGCGTGTCCCGGACCATCCAGTCCACGAACGGGCCGTTCAGCGGGCCGGTCGGCACGTCTCGCAGGTTGGGGCCGGTGCGCGCGGCCTGCGCCGAGGTGATCGCCAGCCGGGGCAGGTAGGACTTCAGGCAGTCCAGCGTCTCCGCCTTGGTAGCCGGCAGGTCGGTGCCGCCCAGCGCCTGGCCGACCCGGGTGAACTCGGCGTAGTAGCGCCCCAGCGCCTCGCCGCGCAGCGGCCGGTAGTGGTAGCGCTCGTGCGCGGTGGCCAGGCCCCACACCACGGTGGCGTAGTTCCAGCGCAGCCAGTCGGGGTCGTCGGCGTCGTAGGGCAGCCCGTCCGGGCGGGTGCCCTTCACCGTGTGGTGCATCGCGCGCACCGTGCGGGTGAGCCGTTCCGCGGTCGCGGTGGAGCCGTAGGCGGTGCCGATGAAGAACGACAGCGAGTGCCCGAAGCGGACCGCCGCACCCTCCTCGTCGATCCTTTCCGTGGACCGGCCGTCCTCGTCGCGGGCCAGCAGCCGGGAGTGGTCCGCACCCATGGCCACGATGCTCGGGTCGAACCCCTCCAGATAGGCCGCGCAGACCAGGCCGAAGACCAGCGTCGGCAGGTGGGAGTGCACGTACCAGACCGCACTGTCCGGCCCGAACCAGCCGGGATCCCCGCGCGGCCCGGCGAACTCCAGGCCCCGGAAGTAGCGGGACCTGACCTGCGTCTCGAAGATGCGGTCGAACTGGTCGGCCAACAACTCGTGCGGCAGCGGCAACATCGCGCCTCCCGACTCTGGATACGCCTGTAGCCAGAATAGACGAGAACTGGCCACGTGTGTAGTCAGAGTTCCCGGCCTGTACGCCCTAAGCTGGGCGGATGGCGGGCGAGGAGCCGAGCGCACCGGGCCGGTGGGCCGGGGTGCCGCTGACCGACCGCCCCGCCGAGCGGCGCGCGCTGCTGGTGGACGCCGCGTACGAGCTGTTCGGCACCGGGGCCGAGGCGGCGGTCACCGTCCGCGCGGTGTGCCGGCACACCGGGTTGCACAGCCGGTACTTCTACGAGAGCTTCGCCGACACCGACCAGCTGCTGGGCGCGGTCTACGACCGGGTGGCCGAGGCGGCCGGCGTGGAGGTCACCGCCGCGCTGGCGGCGGCCGGCGCCGACCCGGTGGCCCGGCTGCGCGCGGGAATGCACGGCGTGCTCGGGTTCAGCTCGGCCGACCCCCGCCGGGGCAAGGTGCTGTTCACCGAGGCGCGCACCAACCCGGTGCTGGCCGACCGGCGCTACGCCGCCCAGCTGGCGCTGATGGAGGGCGTGCTGCAGGAGGGCGGGCGGACCCGGCCGACCATCGACCCCCGGCTGGCCAAGGTGGGCGCGGCGATGTTCACCGGCGCGATGGTGGAGTTGGTCGGCCAGTGGCTGGCCGGCAACCTCGGCGATGACCTGGACGCCGTGGTCGACCACGCGCTGGAGCTGTTACTGGCCGGGCTGCTCGCCCCTGCGCTGGGCGGGTAGCCCGGCCGGCTCGGCCCATTCGGCCGGGCGCACGGGCAGGCCGAGCACGGCGTGCGCCGCTTCCGCGAGCCGCCGGGTCAGTTGGTCACGGGGCAACCCGGACTCGAAGTGCAGGCTGGCCTGGATGGCGCCGATCGCCGCGTGCACCGCGACCCGGGCGGCCACCTCGGTCAGCTCCGGGCGCAGCCGCACCAGCAGGTCCACCCACCGCTCGATGTACTGCCGCTGCATGCGCCGCGAGCGGCGCCGGTCGGCCTCCCGCAGGGTCAGCTGTTCGCGCAGGTAGACGACCAGGAGCGGGCGCTCGTCCAGCACGAAGTCGATCTGCCCGGCGACCAGCGCGGCCAGCGCCTCCGCCGGGTCGGCGGCGTGCTCGACGGCGGCGGCGGCCTCGGCCAGCAGCCGCTCCATCACCCGGTCGGCCAGCGCGCCGAGCACCGCGTTCTTGGACTCGAAGTGCCGGTAGATGCCGGAGCCGACGATCCCGGCCGCCGCGCCGATGTCCGCCATGGTCACCGGGTGGTAGCCCCGCTCGGCGATCAGCGTGGCCGCCGAGGTGAGGATCCGCTCCCGACGCGCGGGGTCGCGGACGCGGGTCATGAGTTCTCGGCTGACACCGGCTCGGCGTCGGTGGACACGGGCTCGGCATCGGTGGAGACGGGCTCGGCGTCGGTGGACACGGGCTCGGCGTCCGTGGAGACGGGCTCGGCGGAGACGACGGCGAGCACCTGACCGGTGTGCACCTGGTCGCCCGGCCGCACGGACAGCTCGGTCACCCGGCCGTCCCCCGGCGCGGCGACGGTGTGCTCCATCTTCATCGCCTCCAGCACCACCAGCGGCTGCCCCTCGGTGACCAGGTCGTCCACCGCCGCCAGTACCCGCAGCACACCACCGGGCATCGGCGCGAGCAGCGAGCCGGCCGCCGTGCCGGCGGTCGGGTCGCCGAACCGGGGCACCCGGGTGAACGCGGCGGCGCCGTCCGGCCCGTCCACGTACACCTGGCCGGCGCCGTACGTGGCCACCCGGTAACGCCGGCTCACCCCGTCGACCTCGAGCGTCACGCCCTCGGCCGAAGTCCCGCGCGCCCGCACCGACTCGCCGAGCGGTTCGCCGTTCACCGCCACCCACACCCGGTCCCGGTCGAAGTGGTAGGCCACCTCGAACGTCTGCTCGCCGAGCGTGTAGTCCACCCGGTGGGGCTGCGAGCGCACGTTCCGCCAGCCCGAGGGCAGGCCGGAGAGGACCGGCGCGGCCGCTCGGTTCGCCGCGGCGGATGCCAGGGCCGCCGCGGCGGCCCTGGCCCGTGAGTGATTTGTGTGGCTATAGCCACACAAATCACTCACGGGGCGCGCACGCGCCAGATATCCGGTGTCGGTGCGGCCGGCCAGGAAGTCCGGCTCGCGCAGGATGGCCACCAGCAGGTCCCGGTTCGTGGTGACGCCGTGCAGGCGGGCACCGGCCAGCGCCCCGGCCAGCCGGCGCGCGGCGTCCGTCCGGGTCCGGCCGTAGGCGATCACCTTGGCCAGCATCGGGTCGTAGTGCGGACCGACCACGGATCCGTCGGCCACGCCGGCGTCCACCCGCACCCCGGGCAGCTCCGGCACCTCGAACCGGTGCAGCGTGCCGGTGGCCGGCAGGAACCCGGCCGGCACGTCCTCGGCGTACAGCCGGGCCTCGATGGCGTGCCCCTCGATCCGGGCTTCCAGCACCGGCGCCGGCAGCGGCTCGCCCTCGGCCACCCGCAGCTGCAGCTCCACCAGGTCCAGGCCGGTGACCAGCTCGGTGACCGGGTGCTCCACCTGCAGCCGGGTGTTCACCTCCAGGAAGTAGAACTCGCCGGTAGCCGCGAGCACGAACTCCACGGTGCCCGCGCCCACGTAGCCGATCGCCTTGCCGGCGGCCA
Source organism: Actinospineispora eucalypti (assembly GCF_039543365.1). Lineage (NCBI taxonomy): Bacteria > Bacillati > Actinomycetota > Actinomycetes > Pseudonocardiales > Pseudonocardiaceae > Actinospineispora > Actinospineispora eucalypti. The sequence goes on along the minus strand of NZ_BAABJP010000037.1, from coordinate 123,757 downwards.
CGGCGGCGGCGCCCAGCGCATCGCGCAGCTCGTCGTCCACCGCCGGCGACGGGGACTCCTCCACGACCTTCTGGTAGCGCCGCTGGATGGAGCACTCGCGCTCGAACAGGTGCACGACGGTGCCGTGGGTGTCGCCGAAGATCTGCACCTCGACGTGCCGGGGGTCCGGCAGGAACCGTTCCAGGAAGACCGTGCCGTCGCCGAACGCGGCCTCCGCCTCGCGCCGCGCCGAGGCCACCGCCTCGGCCAGCAGGGTGCCGTCCGGCCCGGGCTCGGAAACCACCCGCATGCCCCGGCCGCCACCGCCGAACGCGGCCTTGACCAGCAACGGGAACCCGACCCGTGCGCCCGCCTCGCCGAGGTCGGTGCCGTCGGAGACCGTCGCCCCCGGCAGCACCGGCACCCCGGCCGAGTCCATCAGCCGCTTGGCCCGCAGCTTGTCGCCCATCGCCGCGATCGCCTCCGGCGGCGGTCCGACGAAGAGCAGCCCGGCATCCGCGCAGGCGCGGGCGAACCCGGCGTTCTCGGAGAGGAACCCGTAGCCGGGGTGCACCGCGTCGGCGCCGGTCGCCCGGGCCGCGTCGATGATCTTCTCCAACCGCAGGTACGTGTCGGCCGGAGCGTTCCCCGGCAGCCGGACCGCCTCCTCGGCCAACCCGACGAACGGCAGCTCGGCGTCCGCGTCGGAGTGCACCGCAACGGTGGGAATGCCCAGTTCACGAGCGGTGCGCATGACCCGGGCGGCGATCTCGCCCCGGTTCGCGACCAGCAACTTCTTGATCATTGGCAGGCTCACATCCGGAAGACGCCGAAGCCGCGCCGGCCGGCGACGGTGTTGGAGTGCACGGCGGACAGCGACATGCCGAGCACGGTGCGGGTGTCGCGCGGGTCGATGATCCCGTCGTCGTAGAGCCGCGCGGTGACGTAGAAGGAGTCCGACTCGGCCTCGATCTGGGCCTCGATGAACTGGCGCTGGGCGGCGTCCTTCTCCTCGTCGAACGGCCGCCCGGTGGCCTTCGCCGACGCCCGGCCGACGATGGACAGAACCCCGGCCAGCTGCGCGGCGCCCATCACGGCCAGCCGCGCGCCCGGCCAGGCGAACATCAGCCGAGGGTCGTAGGCCCGGCCGGACATGCCGTAGTTGCCCGCGCCGAACGAGGAGGCCATGTTGATCGTCAGGTGCGGCACCTCGCTGTTGGCCACCGCGTTGATCATCTTGGCCCCGTCCTTGATGATCCCGCCCTGCTCGTAGCTGGCGCCGACCATGTAGCCGGTGGTGTTCTGCAGGAAGATCAACGGGGTGTCGGTCTGGTTGGCCAACAGGATGAACTCGGTGGCCTTCTTCGACTCCTCGCTGAACAGCACGCCCCGGTGGTTGGCCAGCACGCCGACCGGGTAGCCGTGGATGCGCGCCCAGCCGGTGACCAGCGCGGTGCCGTAGCGGGGCTTGTACTCGTCGAACTCCGAGCCGTCCACGGTGCGCGCGAGGATTTCGCGCGGGTCGAACGGCACCTTCACGTCGGCGGAGACGATGCCGAGGATCTCGTCCGGGTCGTAGTTCGGCGCCGGGGCGTGCGGGGACGGCGGCGGGCCGAGCTTGCGCCAGTTCAGCCGGGACATGATCTCCCGGCCGATCCGGATGGCGTCGGCCTCGTCCACCGCGAAGTAGTCGGCCAGCCCGGAGACGCGGGAGTGCATGTCCGCGCCGCCCAGCGACTCGTCGTCCGACACCTCGCCGGTGGCCATCTTGACCAGCGGCGGGCCGCCCAGGAACACCTTGGCCCGCTGGTCGACCAGCACCGCGTAGTCGCACATCCCCGGCACGTAGGCCCCGCCGGCGGTCGAGTTGCCGAACACCAGCGCGACGGTCGGGATGCGGGCCGCCGACATCGCGGTCAGCTCGTGGAAGATCCGGCCACCGGGCACGAAGATGTCCGACTGGGACGGCAGATCGGCGCCGCCCGACTCGACCAGGTTGATGACCGGCAGGCGGTTGGTGCGGGCGATCTCCAGCACGCGCAGCGTCTTGCGCAGCGAGTACGGGTTCATCGCGCCGCCGCGCACCGTCGGGTCGTGGGCGAGCAGCACGCACTCCACCCCGGACACCACGCCGATGCCGGTGACCTCGGCGGCGCCCACGGTGAACTCGGTGCCCCAGGCGGCCAGCGTGGACAACTCCAGGAACGGCGAGTCCGGGTCCAGCAGCAGCTCGATCCGCTCGCGGGCCAGCATCCGGCCCCGCTCCCGGTGCCGCTGCTGGTACCGCTCGCCGCCGCCGGCCTTGGCCAGCTCCAACTGCTCGTCCAGCCGGTCCAGCAGCGCCAGCTGGTTGGCCCGGTTGGCGCGGTAGACCTCGCCGCCGGTGTCCAGCGCGGATCTGATGACCGCCATGGTCCTCCCTCGAAGCGCCGCGCCAAGTGATTGGCCATTCACTAACGACGTGCACGTTAGCGCGCCGAAGCATCCTTGGAAAGGCACCCGGGAGGATCTGGTCACGCCTCGGGTCATGCCCTAGGGCCGCGACCGGCGGGTCCGGCGAGATCATGCCCCCATCACACGATCTCGCTCTCGGACCGGCTGGCCGCGACCCGGGTAAACCATTTCTAGCCGAGCCGGGTCGGGAACCCTCCCGAATTGGGTATCCCCTACTGAGGGGAGTCGGTCGCCTTGGTGGCTTCCGCCGCGCGTTCGTGCAGGCGGGCGCGGATTTCCTCCGGGGTGTACGCCCGGCGCTGCCGTTCGGAGCGGGCCAGCACCACCCCGGTCGCCGCCACGCCGGCGAGCCCGGCGAGGCCGATCACCTTCCACCATCGCATGGCGCAATACGCTACCGCTGTGCCCGACCAACCACTGGACCTCGACACGGCCGTCGACCTGACCCGCACCGGTGACATCTGGCTGTTCCGGGGCAGCTCGACCGCCGACCGGGCCATCCGGGTCACCACCAACAGCCCGGTGAACCACGTGGGCATGTCGGTCGTGCTGGACGACCTGCCGCCGCTGATGTGGCACGCCGAGCTGGGCCGCTCGCTGCCGGACATGTGGACCGGCGGCCACCACCGGGGCGTACAGCTGCACGACCTGCGCGAGGCCGTGGTGGTCTGGGCGCGGCGGTACGGGCAGCGGGGCTGGCTGCGCCAGCTGGACCCGCCGGCCACCCGGGAGATGGAGGACGGCGCGCTGCGCGCGGTGGCCCGGCTGGACGGCACGCCCTTCCCGTCCACCGCGAAGCTGGCCGGCCGCTGGCTGGCCGGCCGGGCGCCCCGGCTGCCCCGGGGCCGCAACGACGCCGAACGCGCCGCACTGGAGACCGCCTACTGCGCCGAGGTGGTCGCGCTGACCTACCAGTTCATGGGCCTGCTGCCGGCCGACCGGCGACCCAGCTACTACGACCCCGGCCGGTTCTGGAGCGGTGACGGCCTGGACCTCACCTCCGGCCACCACCTCGGCGGCGAGATTCCCATCCGCATCCCCCCACCCCCCGATTCAGTCACTCCAGCAGGCTGATTCAGTCACTCCAGCAGGCTGGTTCAGTCGGTTCAGCACGGTGATTCAGTGGGTTCAGCAGAAGCGCGGCTCCGGGTCGCTTCTGGTAGGTCCGCACGGCCGAGCCGAGGGTCAGCCGTCGCCGACCACGGAGGACACCGGGAGCCCCTGCTGAAGTGACTGAACCAGCATGCTGAAGTCACTGAATCGGCGGGGTCGTTGGGTGGCACTCGTCAGCGACTTCTCGGGTTGCTCACAGGAAGAGCACAGGCTGCCGGCCGACCCTTGGTGTCATGGACACCAAACCGGCCGGTAGCCCGATCCCCTACCAGACAACCTCATCCGGTACCAGCACGCCGTACGGCCAGCTGCCTCCGCCGCCGATGCCCCCGCCTCCCGGCCTGCCGAACGGTCCGTCCCCCGCACCCCGCCCGAAGGGCCGGCGGCGCGTCGCCGAGCTGGCCGCCATCGCGGTGATCGCCGCCGCGGTGGGTGGCGGGGTCGGGGCCTGGGTGGGCGGCCCCTCCGACGGCCCCGCCGGCAGCGCCCCGGCCAGCACCGGCACGCTCGCCCAGCGGGCACCCACCCCAGGCGACCTGCCCGCCGGACCGATCAGCGAGGTGGCCCAGCGGGTGCTTCCGAGCGTGGTCCAGCTGGTCGGGTCCACCGGCGAGGGCTCCGGCGTGGTGCTCTCCGCCGACGGCCTGATCCTCACCAACGCCCACGTGCTGGAGTCCGCGCGTGACGGCGGCCAGCTCACCGCGAAGTTCCAGGACGGCTCCACCGCCCCGGTCACCGTGGTCGGCCAGGACGCCCGCGCCGACGTGGCCGTGGTCCGGGCGCGCGGGGTCTCCGGGCTCACCCCCATCCAGCTGGGCAACTCGGACGGGCTCCAGGTCGGCCAGCAGGTGGTGGCCATCGGCTCGCCGCTCGGCCTGGCCGGCACGGTCACCAGCGGCATCGTCAGCGCCCTGAACCGGCCGGTGGTGACCCAGCAGGAGCAGCAACCGCGGTCCCCGCTCGGCGGGCTGGACCCCTTCGGCACCGAGCAGCAGCAGGCGCCGGCACAGACCTCGGCGCTGGACGCGATCCAGACCGACGCGGCGATCAACCCGGGCAACTCCGGCGGCCCGCTGGTGGACATGCAGGGCCGGATCGTCGGGCTGAACTCCGCGATCGCCTCGCTGGGCGGCTCGGGCACCCGGCAGAGCGGCTCCATCGGCCTCGGCTTCTCCATCCCGATCAACCAGGCCAAGCGCATCGCCGACGAGCTCATCAACACCGGCCACGCCAACCAGGCCCAGCTCGGCGTGAGCATCCGGGACGGGCAGCCCACCGGTGCCCAGCTGGCCGGCGTGGCGCCCAACTCGGCCGCCGCCAAGGCCGGACTGCAGCCCGGCGACGTGGTCACCAAGATCGGCACCCGGCTGATCGAGGACGCCGACGCGCTGGTCGCGGCGGTCAACTCGGCGCCTCCCGGCGGCACCATCTCACTTACCGTGACCAGCGGCGCCGGCTCGCCACGCAACGTGTCGGTCACCCTGGACAGCGTGCCGGCTCAGTAGTGCGCAAACGGCGTTTCGTTACGTAATGTCGAGAGCATGGGCATGAAGGTCCGCATCGGTGTCAGCGCGATTCCGGTCGAGGGGGAGAGCGCCCAGGTCGGCGCCGGTCTCGCCGAACTGATCGACGAGCTCGAGGCCCACTCGGTCGACTCCATCTGGCTGTCCGACCTGGTGTCCTCGCCGGCCAGCGCCGACCCGCTGATCGGGCTGGCCTATGCGGCCGGCCGCACCGACAAGCTGAAGCTGGGCACCGGCGTGCTGGTGCTGCCCGGGCGCAACCCGGCGCTGGTCGCCGCGCAGCTGGCCGGGCTGGCCGCGCTGGCCCCCGGCCGGGTACTACCGGCGTTCGGCGTGCGCCCCGCCCTGCGGGCCGACCGGACCCTCTTCCCGGTGCCGGACGGCCGGCGGGCCGAGGCGTTCGAGGAGGCGCTGGTGGTGGTGCGCGCACTGCTCTCGCAGCCTTCGGTGACCCACCACGGCGAGTTCTACCACCTGGACGACGCGACGGTTTCGCCCCTGCCGGCCAAGCCGCTGGACCTCTGGCTGGGCGGGCGGCTGCCGGTCGGCATGCGCCGGATCGGGCGGCTGGCCGACGGCTGGCTGGGCAGCTTCGTCACACCGGCCGAGGCCGAGGTCTGCCGGGCCCAGATCGTCGACGCGGCCACCGAGGCCGGCCGGGAGGTGGAGGAGGACCACTACGGCACGAACCTCCTGGTCGCGGTGAACGACTCGGACCTGGACGCCGTGCTGGCCCGGATCGCCAAACAACGCCCCGGAGTGGACCCCGACCGCCTGGTCTGCAAGGGCTGGCAAGCCGCCCGCACGCAGTTGACCCAGTTCGTGGACGCCGGCCTGACCAAGTTCGTGGTCCGCCCCGCCACTCCCGTCACATCCCGCCGCGACTTCCTCGACCAACTGGCAACCGAACTCCTCCCCCTCCAAACCTGACCCATATCGCCCGTCCCGCCTGCCCATGTCGCGCGTCCCGCCTGCCCATGTCGCGGGTTTCGCCTGCCCATGTCGCGGGTTTCGCCAGGCCATGTCGCGGGAAAGCCACCAGCGGACCGCCCGTTGCACCGCGCACGACGCGGCAAAATCCGCGATATGGCCCGGCGAAACCCGCGACATGGGCGGGCGGGACGCGCGACATGGGCAGGCGAGACCCGCGACATGGGCAGGCGGGAGGCGCGATATGGGTTAGGGGGATTCGGTTAGGGGGAGGCGGATTTGGAAGCGGGTGTCGCCGGGTTGTGACTCCACGGTGAGGTCGCCGTGGTGGCGGTTGACCACCACCCGCCAGGAGACGTCCAGGCCCAGGCCGGTGCCCTCGCCGACCCCCTTGGTGGTGAAGAACGGCTCGAAGACGCGTTTGCGGTGCTCGGGCGGGATGCCGGGGCCGGTGTCGCCGATCTCCACCAGTAGCCACTCGCCGTCGGGCGCGGTGCGGACCGTCAGGACGCCCGAGCCGGCCATCGCGGCCAGCGCGTTGTCGATGATGTTGGTCCACACCTGGTTCAGCTCGGCCGGGTAGCCGGGGATCTTGGGCAGGGTGCGGTCGAAGTCCTTGACCAGCTTCACCCCACCGGCGCCGGAGGCCGCGAACTTGCCGGCGAACATCACCAGCGTGGCCTTCAGCCCGTCGTGCACGTCGATCATCTGGTAGGGCGCGCGGTCCAGCTGGGAGTACTGCTTGGCCGCGCCGACCAGCGCGGTGATCCGGTTGGTGGAGTCGGTGATCTCGCGCAGCAGGCTTTCCGTCTCCACCGTGTACGCCAGCCAGCGCACCGCACCACCCAGCGACTCAGCACCGGCCGCCACCAGCACCTTCTCGAGATCGGACACCCGCAGCCCGGCCGCCACGAACACCGGGGCGAGGTCCCAGCCGCCGCCGATGCCGTGGTCGGTCAGCCAGTCGCCGAGCTCGTCCTCCAGGTCGCTGCTCTCCAGCGGGGACAGCTCGGGCGCCTCGGCCACCCGGTCGGCGAAGTCCTCCTGCAGGCCGGTCAGCGCGAGCAGGGCGTCGGTGTCCAGCTTGCCCTCGGCCAGCATGGCCAGCTTGTGCCGCATGCCGGCCACCCGGTCGCGCAGCGTGGAGGTGGCCCGTGCGGCCGCGGCGGCCGGGTTGTTCAGCTCGTGGGTGAGCCCGGCGGACAGCTTGCCCAGCGCCAGCAGCCGCTCCCGCTGGCCGGTGATCGCCTGCCCCCGCCGGGTGCCGAGCACCATGCCCTGCAGCAGGTGCACGGCCATCGGGAACCAGTCCCGGAACGCCGCCGCGAACGGCCCGACCGGCAACGCGAGCAGCCGCACGTCGGTGACCGCCCGGGCGGACGTGGGATAACCCTGTTCCAGCGACTCGGGCAGGTAGAACGACACCGCGCCGAAGTAGACGCCGACCTGGTCGGTGCGCGCGGTCTCCACCCGCTCACCGCCGATCACCCGGCTGGTGGCCACCGTGCCGGAAAGCAGCACCCAGAAGCACTTGGCGTCGTCACCCTCGGTGAAGATCTCGGTGTCGGCGGCCACCTCCACCTCGTCGGCGTTCAGCGCTATCCAGCCGAGCTGCAGATCGGAAAGATCGGCGAACAGGAACAGCTCGCGCAGTTCCGCGTGCGACAGCGTGACACTCACTGCTCCCCCAGATACCGATGTACCAAGGTCACCGCCATCGCACCCTCACCGACGGCGGAGGCCACCCGCTTGACCGACTCGGCGCGCACATCGCCCGCCACGAAAACGCCCGGCACGCTGGACTCCATGAAGTAGGGCTCCCGGTCCAGTGTCCACCCGGGGGGCCGGGATTCGCCACGAATCAGGTCCGGACCGGTGCGCACGAAGCCACGCTCGTCCCGGACCAGCACGCCGTCCAGCCAGTCGGTGCGCGGCGCCGCGCCGATGAACACGAACAGGTAGCCGGCACCCACCGTCTCGCTCTCGCCCCCGGACCGCAGGGTGAGCCGCTCCAGGTGCTGCTCACCGTGGGCCTCGGCCACCTCGGTGTGCGTGCGCACCGAGACGTTCTCGATCGCCTCCAGCTGCTGGATCAGGTAGTGCGACATCGACGCTTCCAGCGAGGAACCCCGGATCAGCAGCACCACCCGCTTGGCGTGCCGGGAGAAGAACACCGCCGCCTGCCCGGCCGAGTTGGCCCCGCCGACGATGTACACGTCCTGGCCGGCGCAGGCCGGCGCCTCGGTCACCGCCGAGCCGTAGTACACCCCGCTGCCGGTCAGCTCCGCGACCCCCGGCGCGTCCAGCGTCCGGTAGGACACCCCGGTGGCCAGCACCACGGAGTGGGCGGCGATCTCGGTTCCGTCGCCGAAGTGCACCACCCGCGCCGAGCCGCGCACCTCCAGCCGGGTGACCTCACGGGCGGACAGCGTCTCCGCGCCGAACTTGCGGGCCTGCCGGCGAGCGCGGTCGGTGAGCTGCGCGCCGGACACCCCGTCCGGGAAGCCCAGGTAGTTCTCGATCCGCGAGCTCTGGCCGGCCTGGCCTCCGGTGGCCTGGCGTTCCACCAGCACGGTGCGCAGACCCTCGGAGGCGCCGTACACCGCCGCGCCCAGCCCGGCCGGCCCGGCGCCGACCACCACCAGGTCGTAGAACTCGGCGGCCGGGTTGGTGGAGAGGCCGACGGCGGCGGCGATCTCCGTGTTGGACGGTTTGCACAGGCACACGCAGTCCGGGGTGATCACCACCGGCACGTCGTCGGCGGTCTTCCCGGCCGCCTCGAGCAGCCGCTCGCCCTCCGGTTCGTCCACGCTGTAGTACCGGTACGGCACCGCGTTGCGGGCCAGGAAGTCGCGCGCGGCGAACGACGGTGCCGACCACCGGTGGCCGATCACCTTGGTCTCCTCGACGGCGCTGTCCCCGGTGGCCCGCCAGGTCTCGATCAGCGCGTCGACCACCGGGTAGAGCTTCTCCTCCGGCGGGTCCCACGGCTTGAGCAGGTAGTGGTCGACGTCCACCAGGTTGATCGCCTGGATCGCCGCGTCGGTATCCGCGTACGCGGTGAGCAGCGCCCGCCGCGCCCGCGGGAACAGGTCCATGGCCTGCTCCAGGAACTCGATGCCGTTCATCCGGGGCATCCGGTAGTCGGCCAGCATGGCCGCGACCACGTCGCCGCGCAGCTTCAGCTCGCGCAGCGCCTCCAGCGCGTCCACCGGGGAGTCCGCCCGGACGATCCGGAACTCCTCGCCGTAGCGCCGTCGCAGGTCGCGGGCGACCGAGCGGGACACCCCCGGGTCGTCGTCCACGGTCAGCAGTACCGGCTTACCCAACTCACACCGTCCTCGTCACGTGCTCGCCCACCAGCATCGTCGCTCCTCGGCGCCGCCCGCCATGCCCGATCGGCATGAACACGGGTATTGGACCGGCGCATCGGTGCACTGATTGCCTGGTTCGGTGTCCACCCAACCCTCTCAACTCTCCCGGCGCAAAGCATTGGCCATCGGCGCCGCCGGAGTGGCCGGCATCGCCGCCGGAGCCGCCGGCTCGCTGGCCGCCCACCAGTCGGGCGCGCCGGCCCCTGACCAGCGGTTCGCCGGCAAGGTCGCGCTGATCACCGGGGCGACCTCGGGGATCGGCGAGGCCACCGCGCGGGCGATGGCCGCGCGCGGGGCGAAGGTGTTCTTCTGCGGCCGGCGCGCCGAGCTGGGCCGCCGGGTCGAGGCGGACATCCGCGCGGCCGGCGGGGACGCCACCTACCGGCGGGCCGACGTGCGCCACGAGCCGGAGGTGCGCGACCTGGTCGCCGCCTGCGTGGACCGCTACCAGCGGCTGGACATCGCGCTCAACAACGCCGGCATCGAGAGCCCACGCGCCGCCCGGCTGCACGAGCAGACCCTGGAAGACCTGGAGCTGGTCTGGCGGACCAACACCGCCGGCGTGTTCCTCGCCATGAAGTACGAGATCCCCCGGATGCTGGCCGCCGGGGGTGGCGTGATCATCAACACCGCGTCCATCTCCGCCGAGGTCGGGTTCGCCACCATCGCCCCGTCCAACGCCAGCAAGCACGGCGTGCTGTCGCTGACCAGGGTGGCCGCGCTGGAGTACGCCGCGGCGGGCATCCGGGTGAACGCCTTCGCCCCGGGTGCGGTGGACACCCCGATGCTGCGCCGGGCCGCCGCCGCGTTCGGGGTGAGCTACGAACAGATCGCCCAGGACTACCCGGTGCGCCGGATCGTCCGCGCCGAGGAGATGGCCTCGGTGGTGATGTGGCTGGCCTCCGACGAGGCCGGCGCGGTGCACGGCGCCGACGTGGACGCTTCGGGCGGCTACCTGGCCGGCTGACCCTCCGCCGGGCCGGACCCGATGGCCGACGCGGTGGCCTCGCGCAGCCGGCGCAGCGCCTCGCGGTTGTCGCCCCGCCGCCAAGCCAGCACCAGCCGGCTCGGCCCAACCCCGGTGACCGGCCGCACGGCCACCCCGTCCAGGTCCAGCGCCGGGGCGTTCCCACTGGCCAGCAGGCAGACCCCGAGGCCGGCGGCCAGGCATTCCACGGTCTCCTCGACGCTGGCGACCTCGGCGCCGACCACCGGTTCCCGGCCGCCCCGGGCCTCGGTGGCCAGCCAGTAGTCCCGCAGCACCCCGCTGCTGGCCGGCAACGCGAGGAACGGCTGGTCCAGCAGCTCGGCGATGTCCAGCTCGGCCCGGTCCGCGAGCGGGTGGGCCGAGGGCAGCGCGACCAGCCTCGGCTCGCGCGCCACCTCCAGCCAAGCGAACCGCTCGGGGTGGGGCAGCGGCAGCCAGACGAACGCCGCGTCGGTCCCCTCCCCGCCGGCGTCGGCCAGGCCGCCGGTCGGGTCGCCCCAGCCGACCTGCCGCACGTGCAGCTGGATCCTCGGTGCCAGCTCGGCCAGCCGGGCCCGCACCGCCGGCAGCAGGCCCCGGCCGAGGCCGGTGCTCATGCCCACGCGCAGCGTGCCGCGCTGCACCGCGGTGGCGGCGGCCAGGTCGGCCTCGGCGGCGGCCCACGCGTCCAGTACCGCGCGCGCCCCGGGCAGCAGCGCCGCGCCGGCCGGGGTGAGCGCCACGCCCCGCCCGTCCCGGTCGAACAACCGCACCCGCAACCGCTGCTCGAAGCCCCGGATCTGCTTGGACAGCGCCGGCTGGCTCACGTACAGCGCCTCGGCGGCGCGGGTGAAGTGCAGGTGCTCGGCGATGGCCACGAAGTAGCGCAGGTGCGCGTCCATGCCATCTGGTTATCACGCCAGGTCTTGGACGTCCAGGGGTCGCGCGAGCCAAGGTTGCGCCATGACTTCCACATCACGGGTCTGGCTGGTGACCGGGGCGTCCAGCGGCTTCGGCCGGGCGATCACCGAGGCGGCGCTGGCCGCCGGGGACGTGGTGGTGGCCACCGCACGGCGCCCGGAGACGCTGGACGACCTGGTCACCAGTCACCCGGACCAGATCGAGGCGGCCCGGCTGGACGTGACCGACACCGCCGCCGGCGCCGCGCTGGTGGCCGACGTGCAGGCCCGCTACGGGCGGATCGACGTGCTGGTCAACAACGCCGGCCGGGGCCAGGTGGGCGCCGCCGAGGAGACCACCGACGGCGAGCTGCGCGACCTGTTCGAGCTGCACTTCTTCGGTCCGGCCGCACTCGCCAGGGCGGTGCTGCCGGGCATGCGCGCCCGGGGCAGCGGGGCGATCGTGCAGATGTCCTCGTTCGGTGGTCGGGTGGCGCTGCCCGGGTTCTCCGCCTACTGCGCCACCAAGTTCGCGCTGGAGGGCTACTCGGAGGCCCTGGCCGCCGAGGTCGGGCCGCTGGGCATCGCGGTGCTGGTGGTCGAGCCCGGCTCGTTCCGCACCGAGCTTTCCGGCGCCAACCTGGTGCGGAGCGCCCGCATCGACGACTACACGCCGACCGTCGGCTCCACCCGGGAGATGATCACCGGTATCCGCGGCGTGGAGCCCGGCGACCCGGCCCGCGCCGCCGCCGCGATCCGCACCGCCCCGGACGCGGACACCACCCCGCTGCGCCTGCCGCTGGGCGCGGACGCGGTGGACGGCATCCTCGCCCACCTGGACGCCGTGCGCACCGAGCTGCGCACCTGGGAGCCGGTCTCCCGGGACACCGCGCTGGCCGCCGGCTGAGTGCGGTGCCGGTTCCAAGACGGCTTTGACGGCGCGGCTGGGGGGCCTCTGCGGCTTCGGCGCGGCCTCTTGCGTCGACCGCGGTGCCGCCGCGTCTGGTTACCTTCTGTAGTCAGCAACCGTCCCGGCGCGGAGCGTTCCGGCGTTCGGCGCGCGTGGTATGTGATCAACTAAACACCAGAGACGTTCTACTGGCCAGTAAGGTCTCCCATGTTTAGTTGATCACGAAGGGCACGGAAGGCAGGCCCCAGCATCGTCACGGAAGGTGACCAGCCGGCGCGGCAGCCCGCCCGACGCAAGAGGCCGCGCCGAAGCCGCGAAAGCCCCCAGCCGCGCCGTCCAAGCCGTCTTGGAACCGGCACCGCGCACGACCGCCACCCCATCGCGCCCTAACCTCGGGGTGTGAGCGGTCCGTATCTGGAGATGGATCTCGGGGTGGTGCGCGCCCGGTACGCCGAGCTGCGGGAAGCGCTGCCCGAGGCGCGGGTGTTCTACGCGGTGAAGGCCAACCCGGAGCCGGCCGTGCTGCGCGCGCTCGCCGAGGCCGGCAGTGGCTTCGACGTGGCGTCCCCGGGGGAGATCGCGCTGCTGGACGGCCTCGCCGGCATCCCCGTCGGGTGCCAAACCGGGCGCCCTCCCGAGACCGGCCTCGCCGGTGTCCCTGCCGGGCGCCAAACTGGGCGCCCGACCCATGCCGGCTTCGCCGGGGAGCGGTGCTACGCCAACCCGGTGCGCAAGCCGGCCGAGGTGGCCGCCGCTGCCGCCGCTGGGGTCCGGCTGTTCGTCACCGACAGCGCGGAGGACCTGCGGGTGCTGGCCGCGAACGCGCCGGGGGCCGCCGTGCTGGTGCGGATCGCGGTGGACGAGGCCGGGTCGGCCACCCCGTTCGGCGGCAAGTTCGGCTGTGCCGAGGAGGAGGCGGTACGCCTGCTACAGGACGCGGCGCGGCACGGGCTGGACCCGGCCGGGGTGGGCTTCCACGTGGGTTCCCAGCAGACCCGGCCCGCTGCCTGGGCGGACGCCATTGCCGGCGCCGCGCGGGTCGCGGGCCGGGCGGGAATGCCGATCCGGCTGCTGGACGTCGGCGGCGGGTTCCCGGTGCCCTACCGCGAACCGGTGCCGGGCATCGCCGAGTACGCGGAAGTCATCCGCGACGCGGTGCGGCGCCATTTCCCGGGCCGGGCGCCCGAGCTGGCCGTCGAACCCGGCCGGCTGCTGGTCGCCGAGGCCGGCACGCTGCACGCGGAGGTGGTCCGGGTGTCGCGGCGGCACGACGGCCGGCGCTGGGTGTACCTGGACATCGGCCGCTACGGCGGCCTGGCCGAGACGGAGGGCGAGGCGATCGGCTACCGGCTGGCCACCCCGCACGACGGCGGCCCGGTCGGGCCCGCCGTGCTGGCCGGCCCGACCTGCGACGGCGACGACATGCTCTACCGGGAGGTGCCGCTGCCCCTGGCGTTGCGCGCCGGCGACCCGGTGCGGCTGCTCGCCGCCGGCGCGTACACGGCCAGCTACGCGTCGGTGGGTTTCAACGGCCTGCCGCCGCTGCCCGTGCGGTGCACCGAGCCGGTGGCGGCGCGATGAAGTTCGCCGGGCGGCACGTGCTGGCCGAGCTGCACGGGGTGCCGGCCGAGACGCTGAACGACCAGCCGGCGCTGCGCGCGGCCCTGCGCGACGCGCTGACCGGAGCCGGGGCGACGGTGCTCCAGCTGGTGGCGCACCAGTTCAGCCCGCGCGGGTTGACCCTGCTGGCCATGCTCGCCGAGTCACACGCCTCGGTGCACACCTGGCCGGACGCCGGTGCCGCCTTCGTGGACGTGTTCACCTGCGGCGACGCCGCCGACCCGGACCGTGCCGTGACCCTGCTGGCCGAGGCGCTCGGCGCGCGGCGGGTACACCGGCAGTCCGTGCCGCGCGGGGAGACCGGCCAGGTCGAGGAGCCGATGGGCGCCGGGTTGCACCGGGTGTGGCAGGTGTCCGAGGTGCTCTGGTCCGGGCACACCGGGTTCCAGGACGTGCTGATCGGGCGAACCGCGCACGGCGTCACCCTGTTCTGCGACGACGAACGGCAGAGCGCCGAAGCCAGCCAGCTCGTGTACCACGAGGCACTGCTGGTCCCCGCCCTGCTGCTCGCGCCCCAGGTGGACCAGGTGCTGGTGATCGGGTCCAGCGAGGGCGTGGTCAGCCAGCTGGCCGTGGCCGCCGGCGCGCGCCGGGTGGACCACGTGGACATCGACGCCGAGTGCGTGCGGGCCTGCGCCCGCCGGCTGCCCTACGGGTACACCCCGGAGGCGCTGGCCGCCGCCGAGCGCGGCGACGGCCCGGTGCACGTGCACTACGCCGACGGCTGGGCCTACCTGGCCGAGACCGACCGGCGCTACGACGTGGTCGTGGTCGACCTGCCCGACGAGCGCCCGGAAGACCCGGCCGCGCAGCACAACCGGCTCTACGGGGTGGACTTCCTGCGCCGGGCCTCCTCGGTGCTCACCGACGGCGGCGTGCTGGCCGGCCAGGCCGGCTGCGCCACCCTGTGGCGGAGCGAGACGCTGCTGCGCTCGGTCGAGCGGTTCGGCGAGGTCTTCGCAACGGTCCTGCACTACGGCTCCGACGAGCACGAATGGTCCTTCCTGGCCGGCACCCACCGCGCCGTCGAGGACCCGGTGCGCACGGTGACCGCCCGCCTGCCCGAGCTGCCGTACCGCCCGGTGACCCTGGACGCCGACGCCCTGCGCCGAGGCGCCGTCCTCCCCCACGCCACCCGCCGACCCAGGTAGGCCGTGTTTCAGAAGTCCTCGATCGCGGTCTTCGCGCCCAGGCGGTCCCCGGCCGCGTTGTCGGCCGGCCACGTACCCCGGTACGAGGCCATGCCTCCGCCTTGCCGGAAACCACCTGGATCACGAAGCCCATCGACCGGGACTCCTGAAACACGGCCTAGTTCTCAGCTTTGCCGGAATAGGATTCGGGCATGTTCTCCGGCGCCGTCTCGCCCAGCCATGTCCTGATCGTGCTGCTGATCTTCGTCCTGCTGTTCGGTGCGAAGAAACTGCCCGAGGCGGCCCGGGGGCTGGGCCGCTCGGCGCGCATCTTCAAGGCCGAGATCGGCGGTCTGCAGGAGGACGACGCCAAACGCGCCGAGGCCAAGCCCTCGTCGGAGAGCTGATCAGCGCCGGGGAAGGACTTGCTCCTCCGACTGGACTCGAACCAGTAACCCTGCGATTAACAGTCGCATGCTCTGCCAATTGAGCTACGGAGGATCGCTCTTACCGGCCCGTACCGCTCGCCGGTGTCCATAACTATAGACAACGCCATCGGGGCATCGCCGCGGGGTTCCCCACTCCCCGGATGAGGCAAGATGGTAGGGCGAGCCAACCCCTGGGAGGACACCGGATGATCCAGTTCGTGCTCGGCGCCGCGATCGGTTACGTGCTGGGCGCGCGGGCCGGACGGGAGCGCTACGAACAGATCGCGCGCACCTACCGGAGGCTCGCCGACCACCCGGCGGTGCAGGGCGCGGCCGGCATCGCCAAGGCCCGCATGCTGGACTCCGTGAGCGGCAACCGCCCGCCGGCCCGGCACACCGCCAACGGCAACCACTAAGGGCTTTCCAGCCACACCTCGTCGCCGAGGCCGACCTCTCCCGGCCGGACCACCTCCGCGTACACGCCGAGGCTGAGCTGGTGCGGCGCCAGCACCTTCAACAGCCCGGAGCACGAGCCGAGGCCGAGCTGGTCCTGGGTCACCATCACGCAGCGCACGGTCTCCGCGACCACCTCGAGCAGCGTCGAGCCGACGCGCAGCCGGCGCCCGATCCAGCCGTCCTCCAACCGGCCGGGAGCACCGTCCGGGGTGGTGACCACCAGGTTGGGCCGGGCACGCTGCCAGGCCACCTCGGCGCCGGGTCCCTGCTCGGACCACCAGTCCAGGGTGGCCGAGGTGACCAGGTGCACCGGGGCGACGTCGTAGTGCGGCCCCTCGCCGAGCTCGGTCAGCACCACGGGCCGGCCCACCACGTCGCTCAGCACCCCGGGCAGCTCGGGCGCGGCGAGGTCCAGCTCCCGGCCGTCGGGCAGGCGCAGCAACGCCCGCTCGCCGGTGTAGCGGGCGGACATCTCCAGCATGTGGTTCAGCCGGGCCCAGCGGTCGGTGTTCTTGCCCGAACCGCGCTTGCCGTCCTCGGTGCGCAGCGCCCAGGTCCGGTCCCCGACCACGCCGTGCGGCTCCAGGCGCAGCCGTTCCGGCCGCTCGCCCTGCACCGACTTGACCGGGTAGCGGGCGCACACGGTGACCGTGCCGACCGGGTTCACCCGCGTGCCACCACGAAGATCCGCCGGAACGGGAACCAGGTGGTGCCGTCCGCCCGCTCCGGGTAGGCGGCACGCAGCCTCGGCGCCAGCTCGGCGCGGAACTCCTCCCACTCCGGGTCGCTCAGCGCCGCGCGCACCGGGCGCAGCGCGGTCCCGGTGATCCAGTTCAGCACCGGGTCCGGCCCGGTGAGCCGGTGCAGGTAGCTGGTCTCCCAGGCATCCACGGAGGCCCCGGCGGCGGCCAGCGACTCGGCGTACCGCTCGGGCGAAAGCACGGCGTCCTCGTGGCGCAGGGTCACCCGGCCCCGCCAGCGCTCCCGCGCCGCCAGCTCGCGCACCAGCGCGTGCGACTGGGCGCCGAAGTTGCCCGGCACCTGCATGCCGAACCAGGCGCCGGGGTTCAGCGCCCGCACCCAGCGGACCAGCAGCTCGGGGTGCTCGGGCACCCACTGCAGCACCGCGTTGCACACAACCACGTCGTCCCGCTCGCCGGGCGACCAGTCCCGCACGTCGGCCTGCTCGGCGGCGATGCCCCGGGCGCGCGCGTCGGCCACCATGTCCGGCGAGGAGTCCAGCGCGGCCACCTCGGCGCCCGGCCAGCGCGCGGAGAGCACGCCGGTCAGGTGGCCGGGGCCGCAGCCCAGGTCGACCACGCGGCGCGGCGCGTCGGCGCCGATCCGGGCCAGCAGGTCGTAGAACGGCCGCGAGCGGTCGTCGTCGAACGTCAGGTACACCGCCGGATCCCAGCCGACCCCTGTGCTCAAGCTTCGTCCCCCACTTCCTTGACTCGCCTCGCCACCTCGCCGGCCACCCGGCGGACCAGCTCGGGATCGGTGCCCGGGTCCGGCCGCACCTGCATCACCAACCCGTCCCGCCCCGGCACGCCGCGCCGCACGAACCAGGCGCCGCCCCCGGGCAGCTCGCGCCGGTGGCGGAACCGGATGGAGCCGGTGACCCGCTTGTGCACGATCTCCGGCACCGCGCCCGGCTCGGCCAGCGCCAGCCGGAGCGGGCGCAGGTCACGCAGCAGCACCGTGTCCTCGTCCAGCGTGTCAGCCACCTCGGCCTCGGTCACCACAATTGCGCCGTCGCCCCAGGTGGCCTTGCTCACCAGGTGCCAGTCGATCCGCCGGCCCTCGGCCAGCCACAGCCCGGCGTCGGTGGCCACCAGCGGCTGGCCGCCGGCCAGCCGGGCCACCGCGAGCACCCGTTCGCCCGGGTCGAGCCGGCCGGCGAAACCGTCGGGCAGCCGTTCCCGGCCGAGCAGCCGCGCCAACCGGTCCGACCAGGTCACGCGGCGCCCGTGGTCTGGTTGCGTAGCGCGATCTTGTACTGCTCCAGCGGCACCAGGTCGCCGAACAGCGCGTGGTACTCGTCCGGCTGCTCCACCGGGTTGGTCCGCTGCAGCTGCGACTTGATCTCGGCGATCTGCTTCTCCACCAGGGCCAGGCGCACCCCGGCGAGCACGCTGCCCACGTACCGCGCCTCACCGGAGTTGCGCTTCGGCAGGTCCAGCGGCTCCACGGCCAGTTCGGTGAGCAGCGAGCGCAGCGTGGACGGGCACTCCGAGGCCACCGCCTCCAGCAGGTCGGTACCGGTCAACCCGGTCGCCGTGCCGCCGGCCTTCCGCAGGCCCTGGTGCGCGGCCAGGTAGCTGGGGTGGGTGAAACACGCGTCGGGCAGCTCGTCGTACCCCGAGCCGGCCAGCGCCGGCAGCTGCAGCGCTGACTTCAACGCCTCTCGCTGCAACCGCAGCTGCGGGTCGCGGGCCGGCGGGGCGGAAGGGCCGCCCCGGGCGGTCACCCGCTGCCGGCGCGCCGGCACGCCGGCGATATCGCGCACCCGCTGCACCACGGTGGACTCCTCCGGCCAGCCGGTCCAGCCGGCCAGCCGGGCGGCGTAGCGGTCCCGCAGCCCGTGGTCCTTGATCTGCGCCACCAGCGGCACGGTCTTGCGCAGCGCGGCCACCTGCCCCTCGGCGGTGTCCAGGTCGTAGTCCCGCAGCAGGCTGCGGATGGCGAACTCGAACAGCGGCTCGCGGCGGGCCACCAGGTCCCGCACGGCGCTGTCGCCGGAGCGCTGCCGCAGCTCGTTGGGGTCCAGCCCGTCCGGGGCGATGGCCACGAAGGTCTGCCCGACGAACTGCTGCTCGCCCTCGAAGGCCTTCAGTGCGGCGGCCTGTCCGGCGGCGTCCCCGTCGAACAGGTAGATCATCTCGCCCCGGTCGAACGAGTCGTCGCCGAGCAGCCGGCGGAGCACGGAGATGTGCTCGGCGCCGAACGCGGTGCCGCAGGACGCCACCGCCGTGGTCACCCCGGCCAGGTGCAGGGCCATCACGTCGGTGTAGCCCTCCACCACCACCGCCTGCCGCCGCTTGACTATCTCCCGCTTGGCCAGGTCCAGCCCGAACAGCACGTGCGTCTTGCGGTACACCGGGGTGTCGCTGGTGTTCAGGTACTTGGCCTCGATCGGGTCGTCGTCGAACAGCCGGCGGGCGCCGAAGCCGACCACCTCGCCGCCCAGGTCCCGGATCGGCCACAGCAGCCGCCGGCGGAACCGGTCGATCGGGCCGCGCCGGCCCTCCTTGGACAGCCCGGCCTTCATCAGCTCGTCCAGGCTGAACCCGGCGGCCAGCAGGTGCTTGGTCACCCCGTCCCACTCGGCGGGGGCGTAGCCGCAGCCGAACGTGGCGGCCGCCGCCGAGTCGAAGCCCCGGCCGGTCAGGAACTGGATCGCCGGCGCCGCCTCCGGAGTGCGCAGCCGCTCGGCGTAGAACTCGGCGGCCCGCCGGTTGGCCTCCAGCAGCCGGGTGCGGGTGCCCTTCTCCCGCTGCACCGAGGAACCGCCGCCCTCGTAGGTGAGCCGCACGCCGACCTTGTCGGCCAGCCGCTCGACCGCCTCCACGAAGCCCAGGTGCTCGATCTTCATCACGAAGTCGATCACACTGCCGCCCTCGCCGCAGCCGAAGCAGTGGAAGGTGCCGTGGGTGGGCCGGACGTTCATCGACGGCGTCTTCTCGTCGTGGAACGGGCACAGCCCCTTCAGCGAGCCGGCGCCGGCCCGGCGCAGCGCCACGTACTCGCCGACCACTTCGTCAATCCGGGCGCGCTCGCGGACCTGGGCGATGTCCGCGTCCCTGATCCGGCCTGCCACGCGGCGAGTCTATGCCCGTGCCACCGGGGTGCTACTCCAGCACCAGACAGAACGGGTGGCCGGCCGGGTCCAGGTAGACGCGGAACTTCTCGGACGGCTGGTAGTCGGCCTTGCGCGCGCCGATGGCCAGCACCCGCCGCTCGCCTTCATCCAGGTCGGGCACGTCGAAGTCCAGGTGCAGCTGCTGCGGCCGCTCGTCGCTCGGCCAGTCCGGCGGGCGCAGGCCGGGCGCCCGCTGGAAGGCGATGGTGGCGCCCCCCGGCGAGCGCAGCTGCACCCAGCCGTCGGCGTCCTGATCGACCGGCCAACCGGTGATCCGGGCGTAGAAACCGGCCAGCGCGCGGGGGTCCGGGCAGTCCAGCGCGACCAGGCTGAAAGTGGCGATCGGGGTTTCGGTGACGGTCATGCCGGGAACGTATCCACTGAGCCCGACACAAAACGTTCGTCGCGGCCAACGGCCCGCCTGGCGCCGGCACCCCGTCGATCAGCGCGGGTGCCGGCCAAAGCGGTTTCAACTGTGACGGACGGGGCTACCTTGCCTTTTGTGTCGATCGCTCCCGACATCGAGGAGCACCGCGCGCACCTGCTCGGGGTCGGCTACCGGATGACCGGCAGCCTCGCCGATGCCGAGGACGCGGTGCAGGAGGCCTGGCTGCGGCTCAATCGCCTCTCCGAGGTCGAGCGCGCCTCCATCCGGGACCAGCGGGCCTGGCTGACCACGGTGGTCGGCCGGCTGTGCCTGGACCGGTTGCGTTCGGCCGGGGTCCGCCGGGAGACCTACATCGGCCCGTGGCTGCCGGAACCGCTGATCAGCGGCACCAGCGAGGACGACCCGCTGGCCCTGCTGGTCCGCGACGAGGAACTGCGCATGGCGGCCATGGTCGTGCTGGAGCGGCTCACCCCGCCGCAGCGGGTGGCCTTCGTGCTGCACGACGCGTTGAGCCTGCCGTTCGAGGAGGTCGCGGCGGCGCTGGGCTGCTCGCCCGCGACCGCCCGCCAGCACGCCACCCGGGCCCGCCGCGCGGTGCTCGAGGCGCGGCCCGCCCCGCGCGCGGAGGTCGCCGAGCAGCAGCGCCTGATCAAGGCGGTGACCCACGCGCTGAGTGCGGGCGACGCGCAGGCCCTGGTCGAGCTGCTGCACCCGGACGTGGTGATGGTCAACGACAGCGGCGGGATGGCCCCGGCCGCCCGGCGGGAGGTGCACGGCGCGGAGAAGGTGGCCCGGCTGCTCATCGGCCTCACCCGCCGGTACGGCGTGGACGAGCTGCTCCGGGACTGGACGCCGGTGCTGGTGAACGGCGAGCAGGGCTACCGCCACGGCGGGCACAGCGGCATTCCCGAGTCGGTCACCGTGTACAGCCTGCGAGAGGGCCGGATCGCCGCGATCTACGGCGTGCTCAGCCCGGCGAAGTTGGCCCGCGCGTTCTACGGCGCGCGATGAGTTTTGCCCCTCGCCCGTGTCTAACCCGGTATGACCTACTCCCTTGAACCGGCCGCCGCGCGGATCGCCACCCTGGTAGGTGCGGTCACCGAGGACCAGCTGGACGCCGCCACACCGTGCGCCGACTACACCGTCCGTGACCTGCTCGGGCATCTGCAGGGCCTGACGGTCGCCTTCCGCGGCGCGGCCCTCCGGGCGCCCGACCCCGGCGGCCCGGACCAGCAACCGGGCAAGCTGCTCGCCGACGACTGGCGCACCCTCATCCCGGCCCGGGCCGCCGAGATGGCCGAGGCCTGGCGCGACCCGGACGCCTGGCGGGGCGAGACCGCCGTCGGCGGCCTTTCCATGCCGGCCGAGCTGGTCGGCAAGATCGGGCTGAACGAGCTGCTGCTGCACGGCTGGGACCTGGCCAGCGCCATCGGCCGGCCGTTCGACGCCGACCCGGCGAGCGTGGCGGCCTCGCTGGAGTTCACCACGCTGGTGAACAGCCCCGCGTGGACCGTCGGCCGGACCGGGCTGTTCGGCGACGTGGTGGAGGTGCCGGCGGACGCACCGCCGCTGCACCGCACGCTCGGGCTGAGCGGGCGGAACCCGCACTGGGGGGTTGACCTCAAGACCACTTGAGGTTGCAACATTAGTTCATGAGCAGCGCGACGAGCACGCGGGCGGGCACCGAGTGGGAGATCGACCAGGTTGACCTGGACGCCTACCTCGCCAGGATCGGCCACCATCGGGTGCCGCCCACGCTCGCCGCGCTGCACGGGTTGACCAGGGCGCACACCCTGGCCATCCCGTTCGAGAACGTGGACGTGGTGCTCGGCACCCACCGGGGCCTCGGCCTGAGGGAGATCACCGACAAGATGGTGCACCGGCGGCGGGGCGGGTACTGCTTCGAGCACGCGCTCCTGTTCGCCGCCGTCGCGGAGCAGCTCGGCTACCGGGTGCGCCGGCTGATGGCCCGGGTGCAGCCGAGGCGGGCGGGCGGGCCGCGCACGCACATGGTTCTCGCGGTCACCCCGACCGACACGGACGGGCTGCCCCACCTGGTGGACATCGGCTTCGGCGCCGGCATGATCGCGCCGATGCCGCTGCGCGACGGCGCACTGGTCGACCAGGCCGGCTGGCCCCACCAGCTGGCGCGAACCGCGGACGGCCTCTGGACGCTGGCCAAGCTCGACGACGGCGACTGGCAGGTCATGCACGAGTTCGACGAGACCGAGCAGCGGCTGATCGACTACGAGGTGGCGCACCACTACACCTCCACCCACCCGCACTCCCCGTTCGTCGGCCGGCTGGTGGTGATGCGGCTGGCCGACGGGGTGGTCCGGCGGATGGTCGGCGACCAGCTCACCGTGGAGCACGCGGACGGGCGGGCGGAACGCACGCCGGTCAGCCTGGAGCGCCTCGGCGAGGTGCTGCGCGAGCTGGGCGTGCAGCTGGACCCGGCCGAGCTGGCCGAGCTGCGCGCCCGCGTGGGTTGTTCCTAGCGGGTCAGGCCGGCGTGTGACAGCACCCGGTCGACCAAGGTGGCCACCCGGCGCCGGGCACCGTCCGCGTCGGCGGCCATCCGGCCGAGCATCTCCTCCGGGTCCCGCCCGATCTTGTCCAGGGAGAGCCGGTAGCCCCGTGCCCACGCCCACGCGACGTCCAGCGTGGCCTCCGGGTGGAACTGCACGCCCAGGTGCCGCCCGACGCTGAACGCCTGGGTGCACACCTCACTGCGGGCCAGCTCGGCCGACCCGGCCGGGGGCGTCATCACGTCCTCGTGCCAGACCAGCCACGGACCCGACTCCACCGTCGTGGCGCCGTTGGCCACCGCCACCCGCATCCAGTCGATCTCCGGTCCGTTCCGCGCCGGCGCCACCGAGCCGCCCAGAACCCGGCAGAGCAGCTGCGCGCCGAAGCAGATGCCGAACACCGGCACGTCGGCCCGCACCGCGCCGTCCAGCAGCTCCGCCTCGGCCCCGAGGTAACCGACCGTTTCGTCGGCCACCGAATCGTCCGAGCCCAGCGGCACGATCAGGTCGAACCCGGTGGGATCGGGCAACGGGCGCCGGGGGTCCACCACGTCGATCCGCGCGCCCAGCTCGGTCAGGCGGTCGCCGACCAGGCCGGGCGGACAGTCGTCCTGGTGCTGCACGAAGAGAACCCGCACCGTGTCCAGCCTACGACCAAGGGAAGGGCGAGTGGCTGACCGGATGCAGCCGCCCGGTGCGGTACCGGTCGAACCGGAACGGCTCCAGGAGGCTCTGTGGCTGGTCGGTCAGCTCCTTGGCCACCAGCTCGCCGATGCCGATCATCTTGTAGCCGTGGTTGGAGTCGGCGATCACGTACACGTTCTCCCGGAACCGGTCGAACACCGGGAAGCTGTCCGGGGTGAACGCGCCGATCCCGCCGGACGGCTCGCGCAGGTACCGCGCCCGGCAGCCGGCGAACCGCTCGTGGCAGTGCCCCAGCGCGGCGGTCCACATCCGGACGAAGTCGTCGCCGACCACGAACTCCGGGCTCTGCGTGCCGTACGGGTCCACCGCGACCTCGTTGGCGGGTCGGGGCACCTGTACCGGTGCGGCCCCGCCCTGCACGCCGCCGAAGGAGAAGTCCGGCTTGTAGTAGATGCCCCACATCTGGTCGGTGACCAGGCCGTCCTCGTCGTGCAGAGCTGCGTCCGAGTCGATGTGCACCACCGGCGGCAGCGCGCCGGCGTTGTCGGTGAACTCGCTGGGGTCCACGCCGAGGGTGCCCTCCTGGAGCGCCCAGTAGGTCCACATCGGGCGGTCCGGGTGCACCGTGCCGTCCGGCCCGGTGACGTCGATCGACTCCGGCAGGTCCAGCATCGACCAGAAGTCGCGCACCCATGGCCCGGCGGCCACCACCAGCTGTTCGCAGTCGATGTCACCGGCGTCGGTGTGCACCCCATTGACGGCGCCGGACGCGTCCGTTCGGATGCCGGTGACCCGGACCCCGGAGCGGATCCGCACGCCCTCGGCCTCGGCCTTGGCGGCCAGCCCCTTGAGCGAGGCGACGTTGTTGGCGTACCCGCCGCGCTTCTCGTGCAGCACGCTGGTGATGCCCTCGGCGCGCCAGTCGTGGAACAGACCTTGCAGGTAGGCGCGGCACTCGCGTTCGCCGAGCACCAGCTCGGACTCGTAGCCGATGGCCCTCTGTTCTTTGAAGATCTGCTCCACGTCGGCCCGCATCACCTCCGGCGCGGCCTGCAGATAACCGACCGGATGGTAGGCGAACGCCTCCGGGTCGGACTCCCACACGCCCACCGAGTGGGCCATCAGCTCGCGCATCGCGGGCTGGAAGTAGTTGTTCCGGATCACCCCGCAGGCCACGCCGGAGGCGCCCGCGCCGATCCCGGACTTGTCCACCACCAGCACGTCCTCGCCGCTGCCCGCGCCGGTGGCGCGCAGCCGGCGGGCGAGCTGCCAGGCCGTCGCCAACCCGTGGATCCCGGCGCCGATGACCAGGAAACGCACCATGACCAGCACCTCCGTGCTAATATCCATTACGGCAATGCCATATCCATGTGACGTAGGAGACTTTACTATGGCGCGCACCGGACGACCAGCCACTCGTCAGGTCGGTGCGGTCGCCCGGGCCGTCGAGGTGCTGGACGCGCTGGCCGAGGCCCGGGCCGAGCTGGGCACCAACGAGATCGCCCGGCGCACCGGGATCAACGTGAGCAGCATTTCCCGGCTGCTCTCCACGCTGGTCTCCGCCGGCCTGGTGCAGCACCTGCCCGCCTCCGGCCGCTACCGGCTGGGCGTGCGGATCCTGCAGCTGGCCAGCGCGGCCCGCGACACCCTGGACCTGCGCACCGTGGCCCGGCCGTACCTGGAGGAGCTCACCGAGATCACCGGCGAGACCAGCACCCTGTCCCTGCCCGGCGAGCACGACCTGCTCACCATCGACTTCGTCCAGAGTCCGCGCTCGGTGCGCAGCGTGGCCGAGATCGGGCGCAACAGCGTCGCGCACGCCACCGCCGCCGGCAAGGTGTTCCTGGCCTGGGGCGGCACCCTGCCGACCGGCGAGCTGCCCGCCTTCACCGAGCAGACCATCGTGGACCGGGCCGCACTCACCGCCGAGATCGCCAAAGTCACCGAACGCGGCTGGGCACAGGCCCTCGGCGAGCGCGAGGACGACCTGAACGGCGTCGCCGTCCCGGTACGCGACCGCACCGGCACCCTCCGCGCGGTCCTCGGCGTACAAGGCCCGGCGATCCGCTTCCGCCCCCGAGCCATGCGCGCCGCCGTAGACCCCCTCCAAACCCGAGCCGCCCTAATAGCCGAAACCACCTAACCCCCTTCCGCGAGTCGGGAATCCAGGTACGGCGAGTCGGGGATCTGAGTACTGCGAGTCGGGAATTCGGGTACGGCGAGTCGGGGACCCAGGTACGGCGGTGGCCCGAAAGACGCTTGCACGGCGCACCCCGGGGCGGTCCTCCGCCCCGGGGTGCGTGGCCTCTCGCCCTGTTCCCTCGCGGGCCGGTCGGCCAGGCCCCAGTCCTGGAGGGCGCGGACTACGATGCGAGCGCCGGCCCCCGTCTCTCCACGAGATCCACCCTGAGCGGTTTACCAGTCGTGATCGAATCCCGCTCAGGTAGATCTCGGTGACTCGGACGACCGCCGCCCCGCCCAGAAGCCTCACGGGACGTCGGCGTACCCGAATCCCCGACTCGCCGTACCTGAATCCCCGACTCGCCGTACCTGGATCCCCGACTCGCGGGAGCTGTAGGGGCACGGACGGCTGGGTTGCGAGTAGAGACTTAGGGTGAGATAGTCGATCTCGTGGATGAGGCGATACTGGTGACCGGTGCGGGCGGCGGGGTGGGCAGCGTGAGCCGGCGGGTTGTGCGGCAGCTGCGGGAACGCGGGCACAGCGTCCGCGCGCTGGTGCGCACCGACGACGAACGGGCCGAGCCGCTGCGCGCGCTCGGAGCGGAAGTGCTGGTCGGCGACCTGACTAGGCCGGACGACGTGGCGCGCGCCCTCGACGGCGCGCGGCGGATGTTCTTCAGCATGGCCGTCGCGCCCACCTACCTCGAGGCCACCGCCACGGTGGCCACCGTGGCGCGCGAGCTCGGCCGCCTGGACGCGCTGGTCAACATGTCGCAGATGACGGTTTCCCAGATGACCGTGACCAGCACCGAGGAGTCGCACCAGCAGCGGCTGCACTGGCTGTCCGAGCGGGTGCTGGCCTGGTCCGGGCTGCCCGTGGTGTTCCTGCGCCCGACGTCCTTCCTGGACAACCCGCTGTTCACCACGGTCGCCGCGCACACCATTGCGGAGGACGGCACGCTGCGCCTGCCATTCGGCGACGGGCGCACCTCACCGGTAGCGGCGGCGGACGTGGCCGACGTGGTCACCGCCGTGCTCGAAGACCCGACGCCGCACCTCGGCGAGGTGCTCGAGCTGACCGGCCCGGCCAGCCTGACCATGACCGAGATCGCGCGGGCCTACGCCGAGGCGCTGGGCCGCCCGGTGTGCTACGTGGACGTACCGCTGGACGGCTGGGCCGAGACCGTGCTCGCCCAGGCCGGCCTGTCCGAGCACGCCCACCAACACATCCACACGATGGCCCGGCTGCACCGGGAGAACCGCTACAACCGGCTGACCGACACGGTGCACAAGATCACCGGCCGGCCCGCTCGATCCGTCCGCGAGTTCGTTCAGGGCAACGCCAGCCTGTTCGGTGCGCCGTAAAAACCCGACTCGCCGTACCCAGATCCCCGACTCGCCGTACTCAGATCCCCGACTCGCCGTACTCAGATCCCCGACTCGCCGTACTCAGATCCCCGACTCGCGGGGAATCCTTACTCGGTGCGGAGGAAGGTGGCGAGGGTGTCGTCGGGTTCGGTCCACCAGGGGGTGTGGTGGAGGGGGGCCTGGGAACCCGTGCACGGTGAGGTGAAGGCGCGGTCCCGGTAACCGGTGATGCTTTCCTCCTTGTGGTGTTCCCACACCTTGAAGTGGCGCCGGGTGAGGTCGAGGTCGAAGTCCGGGTAGTCGGTGTCCTTCATCAGGTCGCGCAGGTAGTCGGCCTGATAGTCGATCTCCTCTTCCGGGTTGGCCAGCGTCTGGAGCCGGGCCGTCCAGCCGTCGATGTGCGCGGCCATGTCCTCACGGGGAGGCACCGGCAGCCGGCCCAGGATCACGTCGCGGGCGTACCAGGCCTGCAGGTCGAACATGGAGAACGTGTAGTACTGGTCCTGCATGCCCAGGTACATCATCCGCGGGTTGTCGATCCAGAGCACGCCGTTGTAGAGGTTCGGCGTGCACAGCAGGTTCGCCGTGCGCAGCCGCAGGTCGTCGGCGATGAACGGGAAGCTGTGCTGGTAACCGGTGCACAGCACGATCGCGTCAACCTCGCGGGAGGTGCCGTCGGTGAACACCGCCGTCCGCCCGTCCATCCGTTCCAGCCCCGGAACCTCCGAGATCCCGGACGGCCAGCCGAAGCCCATCGGCGCGGACCGGTAGCTGATGGTCACCGACTTCGCGCCGTACTTGGCCGACTGCAGCGCGATGTCCTCCGCCGAGTAGCTGCTGCCCATCACCAACAGATCGCGACCGGCGAACTCGCTGGCGTCCCGGAAGTCGTGCGAGTGCATGATCCGGCCGGGGAAGGTGTCGAAGCCCGGGTACTCGGGCACGTTCGGCGTGGAGAAGTGGCCGGTGGCCACGATGACGTAGTCGAACTCTTCGGTCCGCGAACCGGTCCGGTCGTCCACCGACACCGAGAACCGCGACCCGTCCCAGGACACCCAGCGCACCGCCGTGTTGAACCGGATCTGGTCCCGCACGCCGCTCGCCCGGGCGCGCCCGGTGATGTAGTCGTAGAGCACCGCGCGCGGCGGAAAGGACGGGATGGGCTTGCCGAAGTGCGTGTCGAACGGGTAGTCGGCGAACTCCAGGCACTCCTTCGGCCCGTTCGACCACAGGTAGCGGTACATGCTGCCGTGCACCGGGTCGCCGTGTTCGTCCAGGCCGGTGCGCCAGGTGTAGTTCCACAGCCCGCCCCAGTCGCCCTGCTTCTCGAAGCAGACCACTTCAGGTACCTCGATGCCGGCGCGCGCGGCGGTGGCGAACGCCTGCAGCTGGGCGAGCCCGCTCGGCCCCGCGCCGATCACGGCGACTCGTGTCATTTGCTCCTCCTTCGGTGGAGCTCGTGAGTGGCGAGTGTCGCTATAGCGCTACTCGCCACTCACGAGCAGCGTCAGCTGCGTGGCTTGGTCTTGTCCGGGTCGTAGAACGGGAAACGCACCACGGTGGCCGGGATGCGTTTCTGGTGGCCGTCGAGCTTGCCCACCTCCACCTCGGTGCCCAGCGCGGCGTGCTGGACGGCCATCCGGCACAGCGCAATGTTCTTGCGCAGCACCGGTGACCGGGTGGCGCTGGTGATCACGCCGACCTGGGATCGCCCCAGGTGAACGCAGTCGCCGTGGGCGGCGGGTTCGTTGCCGGCCAGCTCGAGGCCCACCAGCGTGCGCTGCGGGTGGGCCTTGCGTTCCAGCAGCGCCTCCCGGCCGACGAAGTCGTCCTCCTTGGTCTTCAGCGGCACGGTGAACCCGATGCCCGCCTCGAACGGGTCGGTCTGGTCGTCGAAGTCGTAGCCGGCGAACACCAGGCCGGCCTCGATCCGCAGCATGTCCAGCGCGTCCAGGCCGAGCGGGGTCAGCCCGTGCGGCTCGCCGGCAGCCGTCACCGCGTCCCACAGCGCCGGGGCGTCGGCGGGGTGCACCCACAGCTCGTAGCCCAGCTCGCCGGAGTAGCCGGTGCGGGAGACCAACAGCGGTATCCCGTTGTGGTCGTTCAGCCGGCCGATGGCGAACCGGAACCAGGTCAGGTCGCCGAACGCGGCCTGCGTGGGCGGCGTCCAGATCAGCGAACGCAGCAGGTCCCGGCTGGCCGGCCCCTGCACCGCGATGTTGTGCAGCTGGTCGGTGGAGTCCTTCACCCAGACCCGGTCCAAGCCGAGCCGGGAAGCCTGCTCGCGCAGCCAGACGCCGTCGTACTCGTCGCCGCCGACGAACCGGAAGTTGGTGTCGCCCAGCCGGAAGACCGTGCAGTCGTCGATCATGCCGCCGGTCTCGTTGCACACCGCCGAGTAGACGACCTGGCCGTGCGAGAGCTTGCGGATGTTGCGGGTCACCGTGGCCTGCAGCAGCGCCTCGGCGTCCGGCCCGAGCACCTCGAACTTTCGCAGCGGCGAGAGGTCCATCACCGCCGCGCGCTCCCGGCAGGCCCAGTACTCCTCGGTCGGGCCGTGGTTGTCGAAGCTGGACGGCAGCCAGTAGCCGCGGTACTCGGTGATCTGCCGGGTCAGCGCGGTGATCCGGGGAGCGAAGCCGGTCTCGCGGGTCAGCCGGGCTTCGGCGTCGGGGGTCACCCGGTGGGCGATGGCCATCGAGAACTTCCTCTCCGCGTCGTACACCCGCACGTGGATGTCGGTGGGCACCCAGGCGTTGGCCGGGTCGATGTCGTCCGGGCAGGCCGAGGAGGCGCACACCAGGTCGGCGGAGGCGCGCATCAGCACGTAGTCGCCGGGGCGCGACCACGGCTCGTCGAAGACCAGCAGGTTGTTCGCGTCGAACGCGGTGTTGTAGAAGAGGTTCAGCGCCGGCCAACCGGCCCGCTCCGCGATGCCGTACCCCCGGAGCTGCCGGTTGAAGTTGTCGGTGCAGTTGACGTGCCCCGGGTAGCCCATGTCGGCGTAGTACTTGGCGTTGCAGGCCAGCCCGAAGGTGTCGTGCCGGCCCACGGTGTCCCGCACGATCTCCACCAGCGGCTGCGCGTCCTCGTCGTAGAACTTCCCGAACAGGCCGGGCTGGGGGTAGGCGTTGCCCATGAGGTAGCGGGTGGTGGTGGAGTCCAGCCCGCGCTCCACCCCGTCGTCCAACCGGCGCGCGGAGAACGCCAGGAAGTCCGAGCACTGCCGGCCCTCGACGTCGATCACCTGGACGTACTGCCCGGCCTTGACCTGGTACGACAGCGCGGTGGCGGCGTCGATGCGCAGCTCCGCGACCGGTTCGGCCAGCGGCGGGGGCAGCTCGCGCGGCTCGTCGGAAGGGCGCGGGGCGGCCCGGTGCAGCTCGAGCAACAGGTCGCTCGGCGGGTTGGCGTCCGGGTCGGCCACGCTCATCCGGGTGTCCGGCACCGCGACCCTGGCCACCGCCTCGGCGGCCACGGTGATCGTCTCGGTCGCGCCGGCCGGGGACCACTCGCCGAACAGCCGCTCGTCCCGGGCGTCGGCCGGGTCGGCGCCGCGCACGGTGAGCTCGGCGGTTTGGCGGCCCTGAGGGTCGGTCACGGTGAGCCGGTCGCCCGGGTGAAGCGGCACGGTGGTCGAGCCGCCGGGGCGTACCCGGTAGCGCTCCCGCATGGGGTCTCGGGGCAGCAGCCCGGGCACCAACAGTCGCGGTCGTTCGGGCGCCTGGGTCATCCGCGTGCCTCCTCGTCCGCTCCTCCGGACGCCCGCGATCCGCCCGGCTCGCTCAGCCCGTCCGCTTCGGCCAGCAGCCGTCGGGCCAGCGCGCGTTTGCCCTCGGCATCCAGCTTGCGGGTCTCGGCGGCGAGCACCCGCTGGTCCACCCGTTGGTTCCAGTAGTCGATCGCGTCGAAACCGAGCAGCACGGAACGCCCGACGAACTGCCGGAGCACCTCGTTGGACGGCCCCATCACCCAGCCCGCCTTGCCGTCCCGCAGGTAACGCTCGAGCTCCATGTCGCGCCGGTACCCGGAGCCACCGCACGCGTGCAGCATCTTGTCCACCACGTGCGTCACGTTCTTCGCCGCGCTGAACTTCACCTGCCAGCACCAGTGCAGGTAGTCCGCGCGCGCCCGCTCCCCGGGTTCGAGCACCCGCTGGTTGTGCTCGGTGGCGCCGTCGAGGGCGCCGGCCAGCGAATATGCGGCCAGCCGGGCCGCGTTGGTGTCGATCACTGCCTCGCCCACGTAGTCCTGCACCGTCGGGTAGTCGGCCACCCGCATGCCGGTGTCCTCGTGCACCTTCCCGGTGGTGTGCCGCTTGGCGATGTCGACCGCGCCGAGCGCGATGCCGTTCCACACCGAGGACGAGCCGAGCAGGAACCACGGGTCGACCACCTCGTCGTTCGACTCGGCGCCGTCCCCCAGCGGCCCGACCAGCCGGTCCGGCGGCAGCAGCGCGGCGGCCACCTCGACCGCGCCGGACTGGTTGCCGCGCAACCCCAGCGCGTCCCACATGGACGGCTTGGCCGCTACCGCCTCGGCGTCCACCACGAACACCGACAGGTCGTGGTAGCCGGTGAAGTCCGGGCTGGTGGTCTGGATGACGTAGAAGTCGGCGAAGCCGCCGGACGTGGTCCAGGAGGAGCTCTTGCGCACCCGGTACTGCCCGTCCACCCGTTCCGCCGCCGAGGACATCGGGAACCAGAAGTGCCCACCGGTGCGCGGGTCGGAGTAGGACAGCGTGCCGATCCGGCCGGTGTTGAGCGGGCGGATGTACCGGTCGACCAGGGCGGGCGTGGGCCGCAGCATGATCGCCTGCACGGCCGCGACGTGCATGACGTAGCACATCGCGGTGGACGCGCAGCCGTACCGAGCGATCGCCTCGGCGACCAGGGCGAACGACAGGTGGTCGCCCCCCAGGCCGCCGTAGCGCTCCGGCACCGTGAGGCCGAGGAAGCCGTGCTCGCCCAGCAGCTCCAGGTTGCGGCGGGGGAAGCGCAGCTCGTCGTCCGAGCGCTCGGCGTTGGCCCGCATCTCCTGCGCGCACAGTTCGATGATCTTCTCGCGGAGCTCGCGGTGTCGTTCGGTGAGCAGCCAGTCCGGGTTCCAGTCCGGCGCCACCCCCCATGCGGTGAGGTCGGCCGCCGTCACAGCTTCTTCACGAACGTCCGCGCGTGGTAAAGGGCCAGCGCGGGCAGGCCGATGAACAGGATCACCATCAACGTCTCGCCGCCCGAATAGGCGAAAAACTCGTTCACTGTTGTGCCCCCTCGGTGAGCAGTCCGGACTGGCGCATGCGTTCCCGGCCGAAGTCGTTCACCCGGAACCGCACCCGCAGCCGGTCGCCGTCCTCGGCGATCCCGGTGTCCACCTCGTCCAGCAGGCCACCGGAGTACAGGTCGGTGAGGGTGAGGCGGACGGTGCCCCGCCAGTACTCGCCGGTCAGCCCGTACTCGGTGCAGACCAGGTCGCACAGCTCGTCGTCCCAGAGCGCGTCACCCCGGGCCAGCACGTGCAGGATGTGTCCCTTGATGTGCAGCATCTACTACGCCTCCCCACCGGAAACCGCGTGCCGGCGGGTGGCCGGGACCGCGCGGATCACCTCGAGCACGTCCCGCTTCTCGGTGAACAGCACGAAGCTGCCGATCACGGCGACGATCGCGCCGATGACGAACTGGATGCCCGGCGGCTTCAGGTTGAACACGTACAACCAGACCAGCGCGAGCGGCCCGTACAGCGCCGCGATCGCCTGCCCCCGGCCGACCCCGATCAGCGGGAAGGACTTGTACCAGGACACGTAGCAGAAGCCGAAGGTGAGCCCGAGCAGCACCAGCAGCAACAGCACGTTCGGGCTGGCCAGCGCCGCGCCCACGGTCTGCCAGAACTGCGCGCCGGCCAGGCCGGCGGCGATCGGCACCGCGACCACCAGCCAGATCACCACCTCGGCGGTGAACCGCAGGGTGATGCCGACGTCCGGGTCACTCACGTCCAGTGCGCGCCCGGCGATGGCGCCCTCGATGCCCCACCCGACGAACGCCAGCGCGCCGCCGACGTAGCCGAGCATGCCGCCGGTGCCGGCGCCGGTCAGCTCACCGACGATGCCCGGCGCGAAGATGACCACGCCGCCGGCCACGATCACCAGGATCCCCAGCGCGGCCCGGCGGGTGATGTTCTCGTGGTACCAGACCCGGGCGACCAGCGCGCCGATGATCGGGTAGAGCAGCGCGGCCACGGCGGAGAACTGCGGCCCCACGTACGCGATGGCCAGGATCGACCCGAAGATCGCCAGCATGCCGGCGAGCCCGGCGGGCGCGTACCAGCGGGAGATCTTCACCTGGCGCAGGGTGCGGACGTAGTCGCTGGTCTTGCCGAGCACGGCGACCCAGATGAACAGGGCTATCAGCACGGCGATCGCATTCAGCACGGTGATCACCAATGCGGCAAGCAGGTAGTTGTCACTCAGCCCGGCGAACGGTTCTTCCAGGTAAATGATCGTGCCGGGCACGTACCAGGCGCCCCATAACACCGCGCACCAGATCGCCCAGATGAAACCCCAGCGAACCTGACGGTTTCGGTACTCGACGCGCAATTGGTCGAGCCTGCCTGAATCCACCATCGCCACTCCCGCGTGCCAGGTCCACGCGTGCGACCGGCGGGTTTGCCGCCATCGCACGCGGGGGGATGTATCGGATGTGACGTCCATCATGTCGGTCACCGTTCACCCTGTAAACCCCCAATGGAGAGACAATTGCCAGTTTCACGCACTCGGAATACTGGTCAATCTCGTCGAAACACTCAGTAAGAACCCACACATATCCATTGCGGCAATTAATCCTTTAGCTTCCGGCAACCGTCGAGCGCTGGCTCAGTCCGATTTCGATCAAGAAATCAGCGGACTCAGCCAGCACTCGACGTCCGGGAGCTGAGCCGGCACCGCGATCACGTGACGCCGCACGAGCCGCACCGGATGCGGCGGTCTCGGCCCGCTGGACGTCAGGTGGCGT
Source organism: Actinospineispora eucalypti (assembly GCF_039543365.1). Classification (NCBI taxonomy): domain Bacteria; kingdom Bacillati; phylum Actinomycetota; class Actinomycetes; order Pseudonocardiales; family Pseudonocardiaceae; genus Actinospineispora; species Actinospineispora eucalypti. Next base: position 89,998 of record NZ_BAABJP010000037.1, on the reverse strand, counting down.
GCGCGGGGACCGGGTCAGGCTTGGGTGGCTGTGTCGGCGTGGCGGCGCGCGGCGGTGGCGAGCGGGTCGGTGGGGCCGACGTTGATCTCCACCAGCTCGGCGGCGGACCGGGTGGCCGCGCCGGCCAGCAGCAGGGCGGTGCGGGCGTCGCCGACCAGGTTGCGGTTGCCCTGCGTGGCCAGCCGCGCGGCCAGCTCGGCCACCTGGGCACCGGCCGCCGCGATGTCCAGCGGGACGGCGGCGGCGGCGCGCAACGCCGCCCGCTTCCGCTCCGGATCCCTGGCGGCCAGCACGTCGGCGTACGCGACCGCGTCCGCGTCGGCCAGCCGCAGTGCCCGCGCCCGCAGCTCGTCCGCCGGCCCGGCCAGCGCGATCAGTTCCTCGGCCCGCGCGAACCGGGCGGCCATCGCCGCCAGTGCCGCCGCGGTGGCCACGGTCAACGCCGCCGCCGCACCCCCGGATGGCGCCGGCCGCCGAGCCGCCAGCTCCTCCAAGAAACCCGCGACGGTCCGCTCGCTGTAGGACTCGCTCACAGGAGTTCGAACCCATCGGTGGCCGCGGCTTCGCGGAGCGTCTTGTCGAACGCCAAGAAGCGCTTGACCTCCGGGTCGGCGGAACGCACCGCGCGTGCGGTGGCCAGCTGCACCGAGTCGTAGGCGCGCAGCCCGCGGGTCCCGGTGAGGTGGGCGGCGTCCTCGACGATCAACGAGCTCATTCGAACGATCTCGAAACGACGCGGGGCGTCCTCGGTTCCGAACCAGTCGGCTTCAAACTCCGCGACGAGCAGCGCGGCCTGCTCTGTCGTCAACTCGCCCATCCGCCGCTTGCGCCACAGCGCGGCCGGCACCTCGACCCGGGCGAGCTGCGCCACAACGATCTGCTCCAGGGACCGCACATCCTCGTGGCCCGGTTCGTCGGCGTAGAGCTTCACCAGCGCGGAGGAATCCGCGAACCAACTCACCCTCGGTCGTCCTCGACCAACTCGGAGAGCGGGGTACCCCGCCCCGCCGCGGCGCGAGCGACGGCCACGGCGTCGGGGTCCGGACGCTGGCGTGGTGGCCCCGGTGGCACCAGCAGGCCGGCTCTGGTCAGCCGCTCCCTGGTACGAGCGGCATCGTCGCCGGCGAGATCCGGGTCGGTGGCCGCCTCGGCCAGTCGCGTCAGGTACTCGTTGACGCTGCGATCCGCCGCGGCGGCGGCGGCGCGCACCCGCTCCATCAGCTCGTCGGGCAGCCGCCAGGTCACCTGAGCCATGCCTACATGCTAGCAGGCATGCAGGCATTTCCCTCAGGAGAGGCCTACTATCTCGCCGTTCTCGTCCAGGTCGATGTGGTGGGCGGCGGGGTCGGCGCCCAGGCCGGGCATCGTTCGCATGTCGCCACAGATGGGGTAGATGAAGCCGGCGCCCACTGAGGCGCGGACCTCGCGGACGGGCAGGCGCCAGCCGGTGGGGGCGCCCTTCAGCGAGGCGTCCGAGGAGATGGAGAGGTGGGTCTTGGCGATGCACACCGGCAGGTTGCCGAAGCCGTTCGCCTCGTAGCTGTCCAGCTGGCGGGACGCGCTCAGGTCGTAGTCCACGCCGTCCGCGCCGTACACCTTCCCCGCCACGATCTCGATCTTCTCCCGCAGCGAGGCCTCGTCCGGGTAGAGGAACCGGAAGTCCGATGGCTCCTCGGCCGCCTCGGCCACCGCCCGGGCCAGCTCGGTGGCGCCCGCGCCGCCGTCCGCGAAGTGGGTGCACACCGCCGACCGGGCGCCCATCTCCTCGGCGATCGCCGCGATCGCCGCATGCTCGGAGGGGTGGTCGTCCGGGAAGGCGTTGATCGCCACCACCGGGGACACCCCGTGCAGCCGGATGTTCTCGATCTGTTTGCGCAGGTTGGCGCCGCCGGCGAGCACCTCGTCCGGGTTCTCCTCGAGCAGCGCGGGCGGCAGCGGTTTGCCGGCCACGATGCGGTGCACGCCGGAGTGCGCCTTCAGCGCGCGCACCGTGGCCACCACCACCGCCGCGTCCGGCTTCAGCCCGGACGCCCGGCACTTGATGTTGAAGAACCGCTCCGCGCCCATGTCCGCGCCGAAGCCGGCCTCGGTGATGAGGTAGTCGCCGCCGTGGATGCCGATCAGGTCGGCGACCACCGAGGAGTTGCCGTGCGCGATGTTGCCGAACGGCCCGGCGTGCACCAGCACCGGCGTGTTCTCCAGCGTCTGCATCAGGTTCGGCTTCAGCGCGTCGCGCATGATCACCGCCATGGCGCCGGCGCCGCCGATGTCCTCGGCGGTGACCGGTTCACCGGTGCGCGTGTAGCCGACCACGATCCGGCCCATCCGGGCGCGCATCTCCGGCAGTGACCGGGCCAGCGCGAAGATGGCCATCACCTCGGAGGCGGCGGTGATGTCGAAGCCGGTCTGCCGGGGCACCCCGTCCAGCCGGGAACCCAGGCCGACGATCACATTGCGCAGCACCCGGTCGTTCACGTCCAGCACCCGCCGCCAGGTGATCCGGTGCTGGTCGAGGCCGCGTTTGTTGCCCTGGTAGAGGTGGTTGTCCAGCACGGCGGAGAGCATGTTGTGCGCCTCGGTGACGGCATGGAAGTCGCCGGTCAGGTGCAGGTTCAGGATCTCCATCGGCACGACCTGGCTGTAGCCGCCGCCGGCCGCGCCGCCCTTGATGCCGAAGGTCGGCCCCATGGACGGCTGGCGGATGGCCACGGTGGCCTTCTTGCCGATGTGCCGCATGGCCTGGCCGAGACCCACCGTGGTGGTGGTCTTGCCCTCGCCCAGCGGGGTCGGGGTGATCGCGGAGACCACCACGTACTTGGCCCGCGGCGCCTCGGCCAGCTCGTCGATCGCCTCCAGCCGGATCTTCACCACGTCCCGGCCGTACGGCTCGAGCAGGTGGCCGCCGATGCCCATCTCGGCGGCCACGTCCTCGATCGGTTTGAGCTGAGCGCCTCGGGCGATCTGCAGGTCACTCGGGAACGGCATGGTCGTGTGCCCCCTCATACTTGTTGGACGCCGAACTCCGCGCCGGCTTCGAGCAGCGCCCCCCACAGGTACTGGCCCGAGGAACGCTCGCAGTGCAGCAGGTAGCTCGGTGTGTCACCCCGATCATCCCGGACCAGGTCGGTCACCAGGCGGGCCACCGAGGTGCGCAGCGCCGCGCCGTCCGGGGTCACGTCGTCGGCCAGGTCGATGGCGCACACCTTGGCCAGCAGGTCGGCGGCGCGCTCGCCGGTCAGCCGGAGCAGCGCGCGCCCGTGGGTCAGGTCCACCACGCCGACGCCGTCCTCGGTGGCCAGCTCGGTGGTGAGCCGTTGGGCCAACCCCGGCGCACCGAGCACCAGCCACTCACCCGGGCCGGAGCCGACCACCAGGGTGTCCGCCGGGCCGCGTGCGGTCCGGCCGAACCGGGTGCCCAGTGCGGCGCCGACCGGCCCGTCCGGGGCGGCCCGGACCTGCACCTTGGTCAACGCCGACTCGTCGGTGAGGGTCAGCGTCCCGGTGCCGTCCCCCGCTGAACCGACTGAACCACCCTGCTGAACGGACTGAATCAGGGTTGTTGGTTGGAAGGGGGATGCGGGCGGAGGGAGGGTGAAGGTGCGGGCGGGGCCGATGGGGGCGCCGGTGTCCAGTTGCTGGCGCTTGCCCTCGGGGTCGACGGCGGCCAGCTCCTCGGTGACCTCGGCGTCCGTGTGGGTGCCGTCCGGGAGGCGGATGGTGACCCGGCTGCCCGGCTCCGCGACCGAGGCGTCCACCTGGCCCAGGCACACCGCCCGGCCCAGGGTCGGGGACATCCGGCTGGACGTGACCCGCCCGAGGATTCGGCCCGCGGCGACGATCTGGCTGGCCTCCGGCGGCACCACGGCGGCGGACAGCGGGGCCAGCCCGACCAGCCGGGGGCCGTCGCCGCGCTCCGCCTGCCAGGCCAGCTCCGGGCGGCCCACGAAGTCCGGCTTGTCCAGCTTGACCGCCCAGTCCAGGCCGGCGGAGTAGGCCCTGGTCAACCCGTCGGTGTCCTGCCCGACGATCAGGTGCCCCTTCTCCAGCCGCAGGATCCGCTGCGCCTCCACCCCGAACGGGGCGACGCCCAGGTCCTCCCCGTGGGCGAGCAGCGCCTCCCACACGTGCAGCCCGTAGCCGGCCGGCACGTGCAGCTCGTAGGACAGCTCGCCGGTGAAGCCGATCCGCCACAGCACGCAGTCCGGCACACCGGCCACCGTGCCGGTGCGCACGTTCATGTAGCCGAACGCCTCGGCGGACAGGTCCACATCGCCGACCAGCCGGCCGAGCAGCTCCCGGGACCGGGGGCCGGCCACGTTGATGCTGGCGTAACCGGTGGTCACCGGCGTGACGTGGACCCGCCAGTCCGGGTGCTCGGTCTGCAGCCAGTTCTCCACCCATTCCCACACCGCGCCGGCACCGGAGGAGGTGGTGGACATCAGGTAGTGGTCCTCGCCCAGCCGGCCGGTGACGCCGTCGTCCATGACCACGCCGTCCTCGGCGCACATCACGCCGTAGCGCACCCGGCCGATGCCCAGCTTGGACCACTTGTTCACGTAGAGCAGGTTCAGCAGCTTGGGCACGTCCGGGCCGCGCAGGTCCAGCTTGCCGATCGGGGTGACGTCGATGATGCCCACCCGCTCGCGGACCGTGCGCACCTCGCCGGCCGGGTCGCCGTAGTGGTCCGGGCGCACCCACTGGCCCGCGACCAGCGGTTTCGCTCCGTGCGCCGCGTGCCACGGCTGCATCGGCGAATACCGCACCGGTTCGAAGATCCGCCCGGCCAGCGCGCCCAGGGTGACCGGCACGTGCATCGGGCGCCAGGTGGTGGTGCCAGTCTCGGCGATGCTCCGGCCCGTTGCCTCGGCCAGGACCGCCACGGTGTTCACCGTCTCCAGCTTGCCCTGGACCGGGCCCATGGTCGCGGTGGTGTAGCGCTTCACCAGCTCCACCGAGTCGTAGCCCTCGCGCGCGGCGCTGAACAGGTCCTTGGACGAGACGTCCTCGGAGAAGTCGACCATGCCGTGGGTGCGGGCGCGGAACAGCTCGGGATGCTCGGGCTCGGCCAGCGGCGGGATCCGCACCGGAGCGACCACCGGTTCCTCGGGCGGCGAGGCCGCCCGCGTAGGCAGGAGTGCCAACCGGGCGGTCCGCCAGCCCAGTGCGCGTCGCGCGGCCTCGGCGCCGACCGCCCTCGCGTGTCCGACCAGCTCGTCGCGGGAACCGTCGCCGGCCAGCCCGCCGGCCACCATCACCGACTCGCCGTGCTCGCCGCCCGGACGGAACCGGGCCGCGCGCGGCGAGTAGACCGGACGGTCGCCGGCCATGTTGAGCAGGGCGGTCGGCGCGGTCCAGCCGGTCGCGGTGACCAGCAGGTCGGCCTCGACGCGCCGCCCGTCGGCCAGCTCAACGGCGCGTACTCCGGAACGCCCGCGTACCAGGGAAACGCCCCCGCCGGCCCGCGCGTCCACCAGCTCGGCCACCTCGACGCCGGCCCGGCGCAGGTCCTCGGCCGCCGCGTCGCCCTCTTCATTGGCGGAAAGCACCACGGCCCGCGAACCCGGCCGCACCGAGTACAGGTTCACCAGCCGGCGCACGGCGGTGGACAGCATCACGCCCGGCACGTCGTTGCCGGCGAACACGTACGGCCGCTCGATCAGCCCGGGGGCCACCACGAGCACCCCGGCCCTGGCCTTGACCAGCCGTTCCATAGCGGCGCCCCGTTGCACCACGGCGACCCAGTTGTCGTCGTAGCGGGCCAGCACCGACGAGTCGGTGAGCACCTCGATGCCCTCGTCGCGGGCCACCTCGTCGCGCAGCTGCGCCAGCGCGGCCAGCTCGCCCGGGCCGCCCCAGCGCAGGTGCCCGCCGAGCTGGTGCTCCTCCTCCACCAGCATCACCCGCGCGCCCGCCCCGGCGGCCGCCACCGCGGCGGCCATGCCGGCCGGGCCACCGCCGGCGACCAGCACGTCCGGGTGGGCGTACCGCTTGTCCGGGTGCTCATGCCCGCCGAAGCCGGGCGCACCGATCGCGCCGCCGTGCGCGAACCGCTGCAGCACCCGCTCGTAGACCGGCCACAGCGGCGCCGGCGACATGAACGTCTTGTAGTAGAAGCCGGCGGAGAGGAACCGCCCGGCCAGCTCATTGGCCGCCTTCACGTCGAAGCGCAGCGACGGCCAGGTGTTCTGCGAGCTCACCCGCATGCCCTCGGCCAGCAGCCGGTGCGCGGCGCGCACGTTCGGCTCGTCGCCGACCTGCAGGATCGTCCCCGGGTCGTGCATGTTGGCGGTGAGCAGGCCACGCGGGCGGTGGTACTTGAAGCTACGGGAGAACACCCGCTCGCCGGCGGCGGCCAGCGCGGACACGATCGTGTCGCCGGGGTGGCCGGTGAACGGGCGGCCGTTCCAGGTGAACGCCAACGAGCGGGACCGGTCGATCACTTCCCCGGGTTGGGCGGGCAGGCGGGTCATCGGGCCGGCCTCGTTTCGTTGGTGACGGTGTGCCGGTTCAGCCGGAAGTACCGCCGGCAGCCGGAGCCGTGGTACCACGTCTCCTCGGTCCAGCCGCTGGTGTTGCGCCGCAGGTAGAGGTACTCGCGCCACGCCTCCGGGGTCACCGTCTCCGGGTCCGGCCGGGCCACCACCTCACCCACGTGCCGGAACTCCGAGACGTTGCGCGGCCCGCACCACGGGCAGGGCAACAACACCATCTGTCCTCCCTTCGGTCGGACCCGTGAGTGGCGAGTAGCGCTATGACGTCACTCGCCACTCACGAGCGAAGCATCAGTGGCCCACCGCGGCGGCGCCCTTTTCCCCGACCAGTTCGCCGCGCTCGAACCGGTCCAGCCCGAACGACCCGATCAGCTCGGCGGGGCGGCCGGTGGCGATCGTCTCGGCCATGGTCTCCCCGGAGACCGGGCCGGCCTTGAACCCGTAGGTGCCCCAGCCGACGTCCACGTAGAAGCCGTCCACCGGGGTCGGCCCCATGATCGGCGAGTAGTCCGGGGTCATGTCGCACAGCCCGGCCCACTGGCGCAGTAGCCGCATCTTGGACAGCGCGGGCATCAGCTCGAGCACGTGACCGGCCAGCCCCTCCACGAAGTCCAGCGAGCCGCGCATCGAGTAGGAGGTGAACGGGTCCACGCTGGCCCCGAACACCAGCTCGCCCCGGTCGGTCTGGCTGACGTAGACGTGCAGCGTGCCGGACACCACCACGGAGTGCAGGAACGGCCGGACCGGCTCGGTGACCGCCGCCTGCAGCGGCGAGGTGGTCACCGGCATGCGCACGCCGGCCATGTCGGAGATCAGGGAGGACCAGCCGGCGGTGGCGTTCAGCACCGCGCCGGTGGCGATGTCGCCCCGGGTGGTGCGCACCTTGGCGACCCGCCCGCCCTGCACGTCGATGCCGGTCACCTCGGTGCGCTGGTGCAGGTGCACGCCCAGGGCGTCGGCGGCGCGCGCGTACCCCCAGTTCACCGCGTCGTGCCGGATGATCCCGCCGGGCGGGTGGTAGAGCGCGCCCATGATCGGGTAGCGGGTGTGCGGCGAGGTGTCCAGGTACGGGACCAGTTTCTTGATCTCGTCGGGGTCGATCACGCTGGAGTCCACGCCCTGCAGCTTGTTCACCTCGGCCCGCCAGTGCATGGTGCGCCGCGAGCTGTCGTTGTGGGCCAGGGTGAGGTGTCCGCGCCGGGAGAACATGACGTTGTAGTTCAGCTCGGCGGCCAGGTTCCGGTACAACTCCATGGACCGGTCGTAGAACCGGACGCCCTCCGGGGTGAGGTAGTTGGACCGCAGGATCGCGGTGTTGCGCCCCGACCCGCCGCCCCCCAGGTAGCCCTTGTCCAGCACGGCGACGTTGGTGATCCCGTGGTTGGCGGCCAGGTAGTAGGCGCAGGCCAGGCCGTGCACGCCGCCGCCGATGATCACCACGTCGTACCGGTCGCGCAGGTCGTGCTCGCGCCACGCCCTCGGCCAGTCCTGGGAAGGCCGCAGGCCGTGCCGGAGCAGGGCGAACGCGGAATATCGCTTGGACTTGGACCGGGTTGCCACGGCGCCGCCTCTCGTCTCTCGACGAGTTTGGAGGCTACGACATGGAGTGAACTTTTTCTACTGCCAGTTGACTCGATCCTCAATCTCGCGCCCCCCGGCGACAGCGTCAGGCGAGCGGCGGTGCCGGCTTAAAGATCGGCTTGGACGGCCCGGCTGGGCGGTCTGGCGCGGCTTTGGTGCGGCCCGTTGCGTTTGTCCGGGCACCCGACCCACCCCCTTCGTGACACACGGTGACGACGAAGAGGGCATCCGAACGGTCCGGGACCACCTCAACTCGCCGAGAGCTGGTTCAGTCCCCTCTGATCATGAAAAATACCGGACTGAGCTAGCTCTCGACGAAGACGGCCACGCAGCCGCCCGCAACCTGACGACACTCCGTAACCAACGCACGAAACCCTCGCCCAACCTCACGCAACGGGCCGCACCAAAGCCGCGCCAGACCACCCAGCCGCGCCGTCCAAGCCGATCTTTAAACCAAGACCCGGTCCACCCGACGCCGCACAAGAAGCCGCGACGCCGCACAGCTCGCACCATGTGCGACGCCACGGTCCGCTGTGCGGCGCCGGAGCGGGGCCGGTCGGGGCGCCGGAGCAGGGCGGTCGGGGCGCCGGAGCGGGGCGGTCGGGGCGTCGGAGCGGGGCGTCGGAGCGGGGCGTCGGAGCGGGGCGGTCGGGGCGCCGGATCGGGGCGCCGGAGTCGGGGCGCCGGAGTCGGGGCGCCGGAGTCGGGCGTCGGGCTACTGGCTGGGGGTCACCGACTTGACCGCGAGGAACTGGATGGGCAGCGTGATGAGCTCGCCGGGACCGTGGGTCACCTCGCCGATGAACTGCAGCGCGTCCCCCGGCTCCAGCAGGTAGCGGGCGCTGCCGCAGCAGTACTCCATCTTGCCGGCGATCATGAAGATCAGCTCGGTGCCGGCGTGCTGGTAGAGCGGGAACGGGTCGGCGTCCCTGGTGGTCAGGGTGACCAGCATCGGCTCGAGGCTGTCGTGCGGGGCGCGCATGGTGCCCAGCGTCTGGTAGCGGTGCCCCACCCCGGACCGCCGGTGCTGGATGTCGATCCCGCTGCCCGCCTTCACCAGGATCACGTCCTGCTCCTCGGACAGCCCCCGGAAGAACGCGGTGACCGGCACGGACAACGCCTCGGACAGCCGCGCGAGCGTGGCCAGACTGGGCGAGGTCTGCGCGTTCTCGATCTTGTAGAGCATGCCCTTGGAGAGGCCGCACTCGTCGGCCAGCTGGTTCACCGTCCAGCCGTGCCGCCGCCGGAACTCGCGCACCCGTTCCGCGATGACCGCACCGAGGGCGGCCTCGATTTCTGACCCACCGGAGCCCGTCGGCTCGCGCTCCGGCTCGGCCGCGATCGACTCGACGCTCATCGGCTCCCCCGTCCATGACGCTCGAGTTAAAACTCTCGGCTAGCGGTTGTCTCTTCTGACGGCACAGAGTTTACTGCTTGTCTACGGACGTGACCCACCACACAGCCGAGAGGCGACGATGCCCACTGCTCTGGAACAGTTCCTTGCCCAGGACGGCCGAGACGAGGCTATCGAGCGGATCCGCCGCCAGATCGACGAGTCGGGCGTCAGCTATATCTACTACCAGTTCGTCTCGGTCACCGGCCGGATCATGGGCAAGGGAGCCCCGGCCGCGCACTGGGAACGGTTCGCCACGCACGGGTTCCAGCTGGTCTACGGCTCGACCGCGAACCTGTTCATCGACCGTCACGGGGATTACATCGGCTACGGCCCGGAGTCCCGCGAGCTGGTCGGGCTGCCCGAGGCGGAGACGTTCTGCGTGCTGCCGTGGGACCCGAAGACCGCGCGGGTGTTCTGCACCCTGTTCCGGGGCCGCGAGGAGGAGGACGACCCGGGTGGCCACCTGAGCTCGGACTGCCGGGGCAACCTGAAGCGCATCCACGCCGAGTTCGAGGCGGAGACCGGCTACCACCTGCGCGCCGGCACCGAGCCGGAGATGATGTGGCTCAAGCTGAACCCCGACGGCACCCCCTCGGTGGAGGGCAAGACCAAGCCGTACTGCTACCACATCGACCAGTTCTCCGAGCTCCAGCCGCTGATCCACAAGGTGATGGAGTACGCCGGGGCGATGGGCCTGGACATGATCCAGGGCGACCACGAGGACGCGCCCGGGCAGCTGGAGCTGAACTGGCAGTTCGACCGGGCCGAGTACACCGCCGACCGGCTCACCACCTACCGGCAGATCTGCAAGCAGGTGGGCCGGGAGATGGGCGCGTTCCCGTGCTTCATGCCCAAGCCGTTCATGGGGGTGTCGGCGAACGGCTGCCACCACAACATCTCGCTCTGGCAGGGGGACACCAACGTGTTCCTGCCCGAGGGCGACAACCCGCGCATGCCGTCCAAGCTGGGGCTGGCCGCGATCGGCGGCGTGCTGCACCACCTGGACGCGCTGACCTGCCTGACCTCGCCCACGGTGAACTCCTACCGGCGCATGTGGGACACCGGCTTCTGGGCGCCGCTGTACGCGGACTGGGGTTACCAGAACCGCACCACCGCGCTGCGGGTCAGCTCGCCGGACCGGTTCGAGTACCGCTCGGTGGACTCCTCGGTGAACCCGTACCTGTCCATGGCCGGGCTGCTCAAGGCGATGGGTGACGGCATCCGACGCAACCTGGACCCCGGGCCGCCCGAGGAACGCAACATCTACGAAGCGATGGCCGAGGGCAAGGAGGTCCGCAAGATCCCCATGACGCTGGGTGACGCGCTGGCCGCGCTGGAGCAGGACGACGTGATCAAGGCCGCCCTGCCCGGCGAGATGTACAGCGTATTCAGCCACTACAAGCGGGACGAGTGGGAGCGCTTCTGCGCGACGGTGACCGACTGGGACGTCAAGGAGTACCTGGACATCCTGCCCTAGGGAGGGGGACCCATATGTGCGGAATCGCGGGGATAATTTATCTCGGCCAAGGAGGTCGCGAGCCTTCCGGCGACCACCCCAACCGGGGGCAGGAAGGTCCGCTGGGCCACGACATGGCGCGCATGCTGCACGCCATGCGGCACCGGGGGCCGGACTCCACCGGCTACGCGCTGTACGGGCCGCCGAGCGAGCTGATCGTGATGCGGTTCAAGCTGGCCGACCCGACGGACAAGCGGGACTTCGACTTCAGCGAGCGGCTGGAGCGCAACCGGCGCGAGGTGGAGGCCCGGCTGGCCAAGCTGGGCGCCACCATCGACCGGGTGGAGGGCGAGTCCGAGTACGCCTACCGGGCCACCTTCCGCTACACCGGCGAGCTGAAGCCACTGGCCGACTTCGTGGAGGACGTGCCGGGGGCCGAAGTGCTCTCCCTCGGCCACTCGCTGGAGATCGTGAAGGACCTCGGTGACGCCAGGACCGTCGCCGAGCAGTACCGCCTGGAGTCCTTCCGGGGCACACACGCCATCGGGCACGTGCGGATGGCCACCGAGTCGGACGTGGACATCGCCGGGGCGCACCCGTACTGGGCCTACCCGTTCTCCGACGTGGCCGTGGTGCACAACGGCCAGCTGACCAACTACCACCAGTGGCGGCGCCGGCTGGAGCGGCTGGGCCACCGGTTCCAGTCCGAGTGCGACTCGGAGATCATCGCGGTGTACATCGCGCAGCGGATGGCCGACGGGGACTCCCTGGAGACCGCGATGAAGCAGAGCCTGGACGAGCTGGACGGCGTGTTCACCTACCTGGTGGTCACCGAGAACCAGCTGGGCGTGGCCAAGGACGAGATGGCCGCCAAGCCGCTGGTGCTCTACGAGGCCGACGACATGGTGGCCATGGCCTCCGAGGAGGTCGCCATCCGCGCGGTGGTGAACCGGGAGATCGACACCTACGACCCCTACGAGCGGGAAGTGAGGGTGTGGAGCCGATGACGACCAGCACCCGCGCGGTGGACCACCGGGGCCTGGCCGAACCGGACGCCGAGGCGCCTTGCACCGCTACCATCACCGGCCACAGCGCCGAGTTCGACGCCGCCGAGCTGACCCCCCGGCTGATCAACCTGGAGCTGCGCCGGCTGCTCTACACCGAGGGGATCACCGAGGTCACCGTGCGCAACCCGGGCGCCCGCCACTCGGTGGCGGTCGGGCTGCTCACCCGCTGCCGGATCACCATCGACGGCAGCCTGGGCTACTTCGGCGTCGGCCTGATCGACGGGCCGGAGATCCACATCACCGGCCGGGTGGGCTGGTCGGTGGCGGAGAACATGATGTCGGGCGTCGTGGTGATCGACAAGAACGCCGGGTCGCTCACCGGCGCCGCGCTGCGCGGCGGGGACCTGGTGGTGCGCGGTCACGTGGGCGCGCGCACGGGGATCGACCAGAAGGGCGGCACGATCATCGTGGGCGGCAACGCCGGCTCGATGACCGGGTTCATGATGCAGCGCGGCCGGCAGATCATCTGCGGCGACGTCGGCCCGGGGCTGGGCGACTCGATGTACGACGGGGCGATCTACGTGGCCGGCAAGGTGGCCTCGCTGGGCGTGGACTGCGTGGAGGCCGAGTTCACGCCCGAGGACCAGGAGCTGGTCGACCGCAAGTTCGGCATCTACCGGATGGACCGGCCGGAGAAGTTCCGCAAGTTCGTCTGCGGCCGAATGCTGTGGAACTACGACAACCTCGAACCCAGCGAGCGGAAGTTGGTCCTCTGACGTCGTCAGAGGACCCCGTGAGTGGCGAGTGTGGCTATAGCCATCTTCGGCACTCACAGGCGCCGGAGGCGCAAGTACTCCTGTGAGTGCCGAAGATGGCTACCGCTTCGCGGCGCCGAAGGCGTAGCCACACTCGCCACTCACGGGCCCGACCAGAGGGAGGGCATATGGCAGACGACAAGCACGTGCTGGGGCACAGCCGGATCTTCACCCCCGAGGTGATCAACGACATCCACACCAAGTCCGAGCTGGGCCGGTACCGGATGCGCGGCTTCTCCATGTTCAAGCCGATCCCGCACTGGGACGAGCTGATGTTCCTGCCCGGCACGCTCACCCGGTTCGTGATCGAGGGCTACCGGGAGAAGTGCGTGACCAAGACCGTGCTGGGCGCCCGCTTCGCGCGCAAACCCCTCGAGCTGGACATTCCGGTCTACATCACCGGGATGAGCTTCGGCGCCCTGTCCCTGGAGGCCAAGATGGCGCTGGCCAAGGGCGCCTCCATGGCCGGCACCGCGACCTGTTCCGGCGAGGGCGGCATGATCCCGCCCGAGCGGGACCTGTCCACCAAGTGGTACTACCAGGTGATCCAGAGCCGGTACGGGTTCAACCCGCACCACCTGATGCTGGCCGACGGCGTGGAGTTCTTCATCGGCCAGGGCTGCAAGGTCGGCCTGGGCGGGCACCTGATGGGGCAGAAGGTGACCGAGCAGGTCGCCGAGATGCGCTCGCTGCCCGCCGGTATCGACCAACGGAGCCCGGCGCGGCATCCGGACTGGCTCGGCCCCGATGACCTGTCGCTGAAGGTCCAGGAGATCCGCGAGGCCACCGACTACCAGGTGCCGATCCAGCTCAAACTGGGTGCCGCGCGGGTCTACGACGACGTCCGCATGGCCGCCAAGTGCGGGCCGGACATCATCTACCTGGACGGCGCCGAAGGGGGCACCGGGGCCGGGCCGCACATCGCCGCCGAGGAGACCGGGGTGCCGCTGATGGCGGCGATCCCGGAGGCGCGCCGCGCGCTGGAGGACGTCGGGCTGGCCGACGAGATCGACCTGGTGGTGGCCGGCGGCATCCGCAACGGCGGCGACATCGCCAAGTGCCTGGCGCTGGGCGCCACGGCGGTGGCCATCGGGCACTCGGCGCTGATGGCGCTGAACTGCAACAAGGAGATCCCCGGGGTCACCGACTACGAGGGAACCGTGGGTGTTCCGGCCGGCAAGTGCTACCACTGCCACACCGGCCGCTGCCCGGTCGGCGTGGCCACCCAGGACGTCGAGCTGCGCCGGCGGCTGGAGGTGGACTCGGCGGCCGAGCGGGTCTACAACTTCCTGCACACCCTCACCCTGGAGGTGCAGATGTTGGCCCGCGCCTGCGGCAAGACCAACGTGCACAGCCTGGAGCCGGAGGACCTGTGCGCGCTGACCACCGAGGCGGCCGCGATGGCCAAGGTGCCGCTGGCCGGCACGTCGTACATCCCCGGCGTGACCGAGGAGGCGACCCTGGTCGAGATCAAGGAGCTGCTGGCCAAGCAGCTGGCCAACGGGAGTCGCGATGCGTGAGAGCAGCGCCGGCGGAACGAACCTCGGCACCGAGTCGACCGAGCCGAAGGCGCCGAGGGCGCCGAGGGCGCCGAGGGCGCCGAGGGCGCCGAGGGCGCCGAGGGCGAGCATCGACACCGAGGAGCTCACCGGGCGCACCTTCCCCTACCAGTTCGACCGCTCGCTGGTGGACGACGTGGATCTGCTCGCGGCCACCCCGGGCGAGGACCTGAACTGGCTGGAGGACGTGCACCTGATGACCGAGGACGGCATGCCGGCCGTCTTCGACCGCTACACGAACGCCTTCCTGAAGATCCACTTCGATATTCCGGAAGGACGGGGGGACGAGTACGCCCGCAAGGTGCTGATCAAGCACCTGCGGGAGGGCAACTCGTACGGCATCTGGTTGAAGCACGCGCACGCCAAGTTCCCGCAGCCCGAGCTGGGTTCCTGGCTGGCCGGGTCGGCCACCGTCGGTACCGAATGGAAGCCGCCCGTACTCCCCGGCTGGGAGCCACCCGCCGGTCACTAAGGTCCCTCAACCCCGTCAACGGAGCCGGCAATGCGCGAGACGACCAAGCGTTCCTCCACCGAAGCCGACGCGGGCGAGCTGCCCCGCTCGATCACCTGGACCGGCGCGTTCTGGGTGGCCAGCGGGGTGCCCGCGCTGGTGCTGTTCTCCATCGGGTCCATCGCGTCCACCACCGGCACCATCTCGGTGCTGGTCTGGGCGATCTCGGTGACCCTGGGCCTGATCCAGAGCTTCACCTACGCCGAGATCGCCGGGCTCTACCCGAACAAGTCGGGTGGCGCCTCGGTGTACGGCGCGATGGCCTGGGTGCCGTACTCCAAGTTCATCGCCCCGGTATCGGTGTGGTGCAACTGGCTGGCCTGGTCGCCGGTGCTGGCCATCGGCGCCGGCCTGGGCGCCGGCTACCTGCTGACCGCGCTGTTCCCGGCGGACGCGGCGATCAACACCTGGTCGGTGCAGCTGGTCGACCTGGGCATGCTGAAGGACGGGCTGGCGCTGCGGTTCAACGCCCAGTTCCTGATCGCGGCGGGGCTGCTGCTGCTGGTGTTTGCGCTGCAGCACCACGGCATCCTGCGCGCGGCGCGGGTGCAGACCGTGGTCGGGCTGGCGGTGCTCATCCCGCTGCTGGTGGTCGGCGTGGTGCCGATGCTCACCGGGGACGTGCTGGCGTCCAACTTCCAGCCGTTCGTGCCGGTGTCCGGGGCCTGGGACAACGCCGGCTGGACGCTGTTCGCCGGCGGGTTGTTCCTGGCCGCGTGGTCGGCGTACGCCTTCGAGACCTCGGTCTGCTACACCAGCGAGCTGCGCGACCCGGCCCGTGACACCCCCAAGGCGATCTTCTCCGCCGGGCTGGCGTGCCTGCTAGTTTACCTGCTGGTGCCGTTCGCCTTCCAGGGCACACTCGGCCTGGACCGGCTGGCCAGCAAGGAGATCGTGGACAACACCGGCGTCGCGGCGGCGATGGTGGACATGGTCGGCGGCGGAGCGGTGATCGGAAACCTGCTCACCGTGATGCTCATCCTGGCCGTGCTCCTCTCCATCATGACCACCATGGCCGGCTCCTCCCGGACGCTCTACCAGGGTTCGGTGGACGGCTGGCTGCCCCGCTACCTCGGCCGGGCCAATCGGCACGGCGCCCCGACCAGGGCCATGTGGACCGACCTGGCGTTCAACCTGGTGCTGCTGCTGATGAGCGACTACGTGTTCGTGCTCGCCGCCTCCACGGTGTGCTACATGATCTTCAACTTCCTCAACCTGAACGCGGGGTGGTTGCACCGGGTGGACAACGCCGACCGGCCTCGGCCGTGGCGGGCCCCTACCGTGTTGATCGGGGTGGGTGGGGTGCTCGCGTTCTTCAACGCGTTGCTGCTCGGCTGGGGCGCCAACGTGTGGGGCGGCGGGGCACTGCTCACCGGGTTGGTGTTCGCGGCGCTGGTCATCCCGGTTTTCGCTTATCGGCACTATCTGCGTGACGGTGGTCAGTTTCCGGCGTCCATGGTGGAGGCTGGAGTGGCGACGGTGAAGAAGGCCGGCGTTCTGCCGTATTTGGTGCTGGTCGGCGGGGCGGTCATGGTGGTCATCGGACAGGTATTGGCCGGCTGATTGGGGTTTCGGGGTGGTTCGGCGCCGCGCTGCGGCGCCGGACCGTTCGGATGTCTCCGACATCCGACGGATCGAAAACCCTTTCTCCACCTTTGTTGTTGGTTCTTTGGACCGGACCACAGCCAGGAAACCCGCTCCAGAAGCCGTGGTTCCGGTTCTGACTTGCGTTCCAAGCCGGGTACGGCACACGACCCACACCTCCATTTCAATCATTTTGCTCAAGCGGCGCAATCTACGCTATCATGAACACATGTTCGAGCTACGCGTTGAAGAAGCGGCCGCAGCAGTGGCCGCCCTCCGCGCGTACCTCGGCACCGCCGACGGCACCACCCAGATCGAAGGGCTCAAAGCCATCGAACGCCTCGGGCGCGACCTGTCACACCTGAGGCTGTCGTTGGTCGCCCGCTTGGACCAGTCGGGGGAGTTTGACCAGCGTTGTGTCACCACCCGCGCCGCGATTGCCGACCTACTGGGCTATCACCCGGGGCGGGCGCGACGCATGGTCGCGGTGGCCCGCGCGGTCTTTCCGACGACCTTGGATGGGCAACCGGTCGAACCGGTCATGCCCGCCACCGCCACCGCGTTGGGTGCCTTCACCATCGACCAGTCGCACGCCGATGTCATCGAGAACCTGTTGAACTCCCCGACCGGGCGGCGGCTGGACCCGGGTGTGTGGCGCGGCGCGGAGAAGCAGCTGGCCGAGTGGGCGGCGACCTGCCGGCCCGATGAAGTACGCCGCCTCGGCACCCAACTGCTGAAAACCCTGGATCAGGACGGCCCGGAACCCGAGGACGAGAAACCACAGCTGAACGAGCTGTACCTGTACCGCTGCCGCAACGGCCAAGGCGGGCGGGTCAAAGGTCAGCTCGACACCCCGACCTTCACCGCCCTGTCTCTGGCGTTGGAAGCACATCGCACCAGCGGCGATGACGACGACAAGTCGCTGCCCGAGCGTGACGCGGATGCCCTCGGCGCCCTGTGCGTCCAGGCACTCAACCACGGGGCCCTACCTGTCCAGGGTGGGGAACGGCCGCATTTCACCGTCATCGTGCAGGAGAAGGACCTGCGGGAACGGATGCGCGGGGCCACCCTCGGACTCGGCTGGGCCACCGCCGCGCAAATCCGCCAACTCGCGTGTGACTGCAAAGTCCTGCCCGTGGTGATGGACGGCAACAGCAAAGTCGTCGACGTGGGGCAGATCCGCCGCACCGTGGATCACTACCAACGCCGCGCCATCGCCGCCCGCGACCGGGGTTGCGCCTGGCGGGGTTGCAACAAGAACCCTCGCCATTGCGAGGTGCACCACATCATTCCCTGGGCGCACGGCGGCCGCACCGACCTGAACAACCTCGTGATGCTGTGTTGGGCGCACCACCGCATGATCCACCACGCCGGATGGGAGATCCGCATCCACAACGGATGGCCCGAGTTCACACCCCCGAAATGGATAGACGCCAGCCAGACACCACGCCGAAAACCCCGAACACCGCTCACCGCATAAAGATGTGGACGGAGTCGCGGGAGTCGCTTTCTAATGACAGTCTCTCCCGGCATCGGTGTACCCTCGGTCGTCATGGAGCCGACGCTGCGCGAGCGCAAGAAGCAACGCGCGCGGTTGGAGCTGGCCACGGCGGCGATGCGGCTGTTCCGCGCCAAGGGGTTCGAGGCCACCACCGTGGAAGAGATTGCCGCGGCGGCCGACTACTCGCCGAGCACCTTCTTCCGGCACTTCGGGTCCAAGGAGGACGTGGTCTTCCTGGACATCCGGGAGGACCTGGCGGCCTTCGAGCGGGCGCTCGAAGGGCGGCCGGCCGGCACGTCCATGTGGCAGCAGATCCGCCAGCACATCCACCTCACCATCGATCGGTTCGGCGAGTCCGGGGCGGAGTTCGAGGCGTCCAGTGTGGCCGTCTGGCTCACCGACCCGGCGCTGCGCGGGCCGTTCCAGCTGTTCTGCGCGGACTGGGAGCAGGTGATCGCGCAGGCCTGGGCGGCGGCGCACGGCACCCAGGACCCGGACGCCGATCTGGAGGCCCAGTTGGTGGCCCGGGGCGTGGTCAGCGCCTGCCAGGCCGCCTTCCACGTACACGTGCACACCGGCGGCGACCTGCAGGAGCTGATCAAGCAGGTGTTCGACGCGCTGGACCGGGGCCTGGACCGGGCGGCGCTGACCGGTTAGGCCACCGATCGGGTGGTGTCGCTTTTCCGCCAGCCAGGGCGCCGGGCAGTGGTAATTCTGTAGGCATGCACTCCCCGCACGAGGACACCGAGCGCTGCGTCCGGACCGTCCAGTCCAAGGATGCCCGGTTCGACGGCTGGTTCTTCACCGCGGTGCTCACCACCGGCATCTACTGCCGGCCCAGCTGCCCGGTGGTGCCGCCCAAGCCGAAGAACATGCGCTTCTATCCCAGCGCGGCCGCCGCGCAGCAGGCCGGCTTCCGGGCGTGCAAGCGCTGCCGGCCGGACGCCAGCCCGGGTTCGCCGATGTGGAACGAGCGGGCCGACCTGGTGGCCCGGACCATGCGGCTGATCGCGGACGGCGTCGTCGACCGGGACGGGGTGAGCGGGCTGGCCCGGCGGCTGGGCTACAGCGTGCGGCAGATCCAGCGGCAGGTGCAGGCCGAGCTGGGCGCGGGGCCGCTGGCACTGGCCAGGGCGCAGCGGGCGCAGACCGCCCGGGTGCTGATCGAGACCACCGCCGTGCCGCTCGGCGAGGTGGCGTTCGCGGCCGGCTTCGCCAGCGTGCGCACGTTCAACGAGACCGTCCGGGAGATCTTCCACCGCACCCCCACCGAGCTGCGGCTGCGGGCCAACCGGGGGCAGCGCTCCAGCGGGGGCGGGTGGCTGAACCTGCGGCTGCCGTTCCGCGCGCCGCTATGCCCGGACAACCTGTTCGGCCACCTGATCGCCACCGCCGTGCCCGGCGTGGAGGAGTGGCGGGACGGGGCCTACCGGCGCACCCTGCGGCTGCCGCACGGGCACGGCGTGGTGGAGCTGCGCCCCATGCCGGAGCACGTGGACTGCCGGCTGCGCCTTTCCGACCTGCGCGACCTGGCCACCGCGATCAGCCGCTGCCGCTGGCTGCTGGACCTGGACGCGGACCCGGTGGCGGTGGACGACCAGCTGGCCGACGACCCGTTGCTCGCCCCGCTGGTGCGCAAGCACCCCGGACGGCGGGTTCCCCGCACGGTGGACCCGGCCGAGTTCGCGGTGCGCGCGGTGCTCGGCCAGCAGGTGTCCACGGCGGCGGCGCGCACCCTGGCCGCCCGGCTGGTGCTGGCGCACGGCGAGCCGGTCGAGGACCCGGACGGCGGGCTCACCCACCTCTTCCCGGACGCGGGCACGCTGGCCACCCTGGACCCGGAGGCGCTGGCCATGCCGCGCACCCGCCGGACCACGCTGACCACACTGATCGGCGCGCTGGCCGGCGGCGAGCTGGAGCTGGGCGTGGGCAGCGACTGGGTGCGCGCCCGGGAACAGCTCACCGGGCTGCCCGGCCTCGGCCCGTGGACCATCGAGACGATCGCCATGCGCTCGCTGGGCGATCCGGACGCGTTCATCCCCACCGACCTGGGCGTCAAACGGGCCGCCGAAGGGCTCGGGCTGCCCGGCAACGCCGCACTGGTCAAGCACGCCAGGGCCTGGCAGCCGTGGCGGGCCTATGCCGTGCAGTATCTGTGGGCCACCGGCGACCACCCCATCAACTCCATCCCGCACTGAGGAGAAGTTCCAGTGTCAGACCGCACGCACACCGTGGTGGACAGCCCGGTCGGGCCGCTCACCCTGGTCGCCACGGACGGCGCCCTGTCCGGGCTGTACATGGAGAACCAGCGGCACCTGCCGCCGGTGGAGACGTTCGGCGAGCCGGACCCGGCGGCGTTCGGCGACGTCCGCGCCCAGCTGGCCGAGTACTTCGCCGGGGAACGGACCGAGTTCGACCTGCCGCTCAACATGGCGGGCACGCCGTTCCAGCTCACCGTGTGGGAAGGCCTCCAGGAGATCCCGTACGGGGAGACGATCAGCTACGGCGAGCTGGCCGCCCGGATCGGCCGCGAGCCGACCGCCAGCCGCGCGGTCGGCCTGGCCAACGGGAAGAACCCGATCAGCATCATCGTGCCCTGCCACCGGGTGGTCGGCAGCACCGGCGACCTGACCGGCTACGGCGGCGGCCTGGACCGCAAACGCCACCTGCTCGACTTCGAACGCCGCTCGACGATGCTGGTCTGACCGGGTTTCAGCGGGCCAGGGCCATCGTGGAGCAGATCTCGTAGGCGACCGTGGCCGCCGCGAGGGCGGTCACCTCGGCGTGGTCGTAGGCCGGGGACACCTCCACCACGTCGGCGCCGACGATCGGCAGGCCGGCCAGCCGGCGCAGCAGGTGCAACAGCTCGCGGCTGGTGAACCCGCCCATCTCCGGGGTGCCGGTGCCGGGGGCGAAGGCCGGGTCCAGGACGTCGATGTCCACCGACAGGTACACCGGGTGGCCGGCCACCCGGCGGTGGATCCGGTCGGCGACCTCGGCCAGCCCGAGCAGGTCCAGCTCGCCGGCCCGGATGATCTGGAAGCCGAAGCGGGCGTCGTCGAACAGGTCGGACCGGTCGTACAGCGGCCCCCGGATGCCCAGGTGGATGTTGGCGTCCGGCGCGAGCAGGCCCTCCTCGTAGGCCCGGCGGAACATCGTGCCGTGGGTGACCGGCGCGCCGAAGTAGGTGTCCCAGGTGTCCAGGTGCGCGTCGAAGTGGATCAGCGCCAGCGGGCCGTGCACCCGGTGCGCGGCCCGCAGCAGGGGCAGCGCGACGGTGTGGTCGCCGCCGATGGTGATCAGCTTGCGGCGGTCGGAGAGCAGCTCACCCGCGTGCCCCTGGATCTGGCCGACCGCGTCGTCGATGGAGAACGGGTTCACCGGCACGTCCCCCGCGTCCACCGCCTGGATGGTGGCGAACGGCGCGATCTCCAGTTCCGGGTGGTAGGACGGGCGCAGGTGCCGCGACGCGGTACGCACGGCCAGCGGGCCGAACCGGGCCCCCGGGCGGTACGAGGTGCCGCCGTCGAACGGCGCGCCCAGAAACGCCACGTCGAA
This sequence comes from Actinospineispora eucalypti, assembly GCF_039543365.1. Lineage (NCBI taxonomy): Bacteria > Bacillati > Actinomycetota > Actinomycetes > Pseudonocardiales > Pseudonocardiaceae > Actinospineispora > Actinospineispora eucalypti. Next base: position 68,539 of record NZ_BAABJP010000037.1, on the reverse strand, counting down.
ATCGCTGACCCGCTCCACACCGGGCAGCCGGGCGAAGGTGGACGGCCCCGCGAACCGGGGCACCTCGGTGCCGAGCACCGGGCCGATGGGGTGTCCGAGCCGGGGGACCTCGGCGCCGGGCGTTGAGCCGTTCGGTTGTTCGGACACGGTTGCCTTTCAGTCGATTTCCGGGCGGGGGAAGTGGCGCGGTTGGAGGCCGAGCCCCCGGGTGTGCGCGGCGATGTCCGCCAGGGTGGTGATCCACAGCCCGTCCAGCGAGGTCATCAGGTCGATCAGCCGGTCCAGCGCGCGCATCCGGCCGGGCCGGCCGGTGAGGAACGGGTGGCAGGTGAGCACGAAGCAGGCGCCCTCGGCGTGCGTCGCCTCGAGCTCCCAGGACCACATCTCCAGCGCCTTGGCCGGGCTCTCGATCAACCCGCTGCCCACCAGGTCGGGCAGGTAGGCGTACTGCTCCCAGTCGTCCAGCGCCCAGTGCGGCGGGACCTCGACGATGTCGCCCTCACCGACTCCGAGCAGGTACGGGACGTCGCAGTCCATCAGGCTGCTGTCGTACTCGAAACCCCGCTCGACCAGCAGCTCCGGGGTGTGCCGGTTCATCTCCCACATCGGCGCGCGGTAGCCGACCGGCCGCACGCCGGCCACCTTGTCCAGCGCGTCCAGGCCCCGGTCCAGCATGGCGGCCTCGGCCGCCCGGCTCATCCCGCGCACCGACTCGTGCAGGTAGGAGTGATGGGCCAGCTCGTGCCCGTCGCCGGCGATGGCGGCCACCACGCTCGGATACCGCTCGGCGGTGAACCCGGGCACGAAGAAGGTGGCGCGCAGGCCGCGGCGGCGCAGCAGGGCGAGGATCCGGGGCACCCCGGTGAGCGGGCCGTACGCCTGGTGGGTCATCACCATCAGCCGGTCCGCGCTGGCCGGGTCGGCGGTCAGCATCACCGCCTCGGCGTCCAGGTCGAAGGTGAGCGCGGCCGCCGCCCGGTGGCCGTCCGGCCAGGTGATCGGGTCGGCCGGCCGGGTCGCGTCGGTCAGCCCGGTCATGGCGCGTCCCGCCAGCCGGGCTCGCCCCGGCGCTGGAAGTCGATCTCCTCGGTGGCCCCGTCCAGCCAGGTCAGCGCGGTGACCCTGGGTGGGGTGGTGGCCAGGATCCGGCCTCGGGAGACCACGTGCGAGGGCGCCACCTGGCGGCGGACCGCGTCGAACCGGTCGGTGGCCGGCAGCAGCAGGAAGTTGGCCGGGCGGCCTTCCGCCACGCCGTACCCGTCGCCGAGGCCGAGCACGGCCGCCGCCCGGTCGGTGACCATGCGGAAGCACTCGGCGACCTCGGCCGGCGCGGTCAGCTGGGTGGCGTGGGTTCCGACGTGCGCCACCTGCAGCGGGTTGGCGGTGCCCAGCGGGTACCAGGGGTCCATCACGTCGTCCCCGCCGAACGCCACGTTGATCCCGGCCGCGAGCAGCTCCTTCACCTGGGTCAGCCCGCGGCGGCGCGGGTAGCCGTCCAGCCGGCCCTGCAGGTGCAGGTTGACCATCGGGTTGCACACCAGGTTGATGCCGGAACGGGCGATGATCCGGTGCAGCTTCTGGCTGTACGCGGCGTTGTAGGAGCCCATCGCGGTGGTGTGGCTGGCGGTCACCCGGTCACCGAGGCCGCGCCGGTGCGCCTGGGTGGCCAGTACCTCGATGAACCGGGAGTGGTCGTCGTCGATCTCGTCGCAGTGCGCGTCCACCCGCACGCCGTGCCGCTCGGCCAGCTCCACCGCGATCTCCACCGAGCGGACGCCGTCCTCCCTGGTGTCCTCGAAGTGCGGGATGGCGCCGATCACGTCGACGCCCCGGCGCGCGGCCTCGGCGAGCAGCTTCTCCCCGTCCGGGAACGAGCAGATGCCCTCCTGCGGGAACGCCACCAGCTGGAGGTCCAGCACGTCGCGCACCCGCTCGCGCAGGGCCAGCATGGCGTCCAGCGCGACCAGGTCCGGGTCGGTCACGTCCACGTGGCTGCGCACGTGCAGTGCGCCGTTGGCCGCGTACCAGCGCAGCACCTCCTCCGCCCGCCGCGCTACGTCGTCGCCGGTCAGCGTGGCCTTCCGCTCGGACCAGCAGGCGATGCCTTCCCAGAGGGTGCCGCTGGCGTTCCACCGGGGCTGGCCCGCGGTGAGGCAGGTGTCCAGGTGCACGTGCGGTTCCACGTAGGGCGGGGTGAGCAGCGCGCCGGCCGCATCCAGCGTCTGCCTGGCCTCCGGGGCATCGGTGCCGGCCGGCCGGACGGCGACCAGCCTTCCGGCGTCCACGTGCAGGTCGACGGGCCGGTCGCCGTCCAGCGGGCGGGCGCCCCGCACCAGCAGGTCGATCACTTGGCCGCCTCGGCGGGGGCGTCGGTCGGCACGGCCGGGCGGGCCGGGCGTAACGCCAGGTAGACCCCGCCGGCCACCACCGAACCGGCCAGCCAGGACAGGTCGACGCCCCCGATGGCCACGGCGACCGGCCCCTGCAGGAAGGTCGGGATGCCGTACTCACAGGACCAGGTGGCCACCATGCCGACCACGAAGGCCACCAACGCCGGCCAGGAGAAGTCCGGGATGCGCCCGCGCCCCGGCGGGTCGAACAGCGCCGCCACGTTCACCCGCTGCCGGGCCACCCGGTAGTAGTAGATCAGCATGATCGACGCCCACGGGGCCACCCAGGTGACCAGGCCGGCCAGCCAGGCGTCCAGCGCCTCGGCGAAGTTGCTGCGCAGGATCAGGTAGATGGTGAACGCGAACGCCGCCACGCCGACCCCGTAGGACAGCCGGCGCCGGTCCACCGGCCAGTCCACGGTCTGCGCGCACAGGCCGCAGGAGTAGATGTTCAGGATGTTGGTGGCGATCGGCCCGTGCAGCACCAGCAGGATCACCGGGACGGCCAGCGCGCCGAACGCGGACACCACCAGCTCCCCCGGGTCCACCTGCTGGGACACCGTGGCCAGGGTCGCGCCGAAGATGCCCAGCCACACCGTCGGGATGAACTGGCCGAGCACGCTGGCCAGGTAGACCTTGCCGCGCGGCATGTCCGGCGGCACGAAGCGGGAGTAGTCCGAGGCGTAGGCGAACCAGGTGATGCCCCAGCCGATGCCGATCGCGGTCATCACCGTGCTCAGGGCGCTCCACAGCGGGGCGCCTTCCAGGATCTTGCCGGGGTAGTTCCACTGCACACCGGTGCCGGTCCAGGCGATCACCGTCATGGCCAGGAACACCACGAAGGTGACCGGCACCGTCCACCGCTCGAACCGGGCGATCGCGCGGAACCCGACCGCCGCGATCCACACCTGCGCGACCATCAGCAACGCCGCCACGGTGATCTTGAAACCGGTGCCGCCCTGGTAACCCAGCTTGCCGAACAGCGCGACCACCAGGTCCAGGATGATCCAGGTGTTCACCGCGCACCAACCGGCGGCCAGCAACCCCTGCAGCACCGCCGGCAGGTAGGCACCGCGCCGGCCGAAGGCGCCCCGGGAGAGCACCATCTGGCTCACCCCGGTGCGCTGCCCCATCAGCACGAACAGCCCGAACACGGCCATGCCGACCAGGTTGCCGAGGACCAGCACGGCGATCGTCTGGCCCAGGCTCAGGCCCAGGTGGATGCCCAGTGCGCCGAGCACCCAGTTGATCGGGGCGAGGTTGGCGCCGGCCCAGATCCAGAACTGGTGCGCGGCGGTGGACGTCCGGGCCTCGACCGGGACCGGTAACAACGAGTGTTCGGCAACCTCGGTGGCTTCGAGGGATGTCATGGCCGCCTCCAGGCATTCGGTGTACTCATCGTGGGCGCGGCGTGGGCGTGGTCACAATGTGCAAAGTGTCAGTAGTCTGGGCCGGGCTTATGGACGGAGTGTCGTGTCGATCGTGCTGGCGGACGTGCTGCGTAACCCGGTCTTCCTGCGCACGAAACCCGACCTGGCGGTCGGCGAGGACCAGCTCGGTCGGCGGATCCGCTGGGTGCACTCCACCGACGTCTTCGAGGCCGCGTCCCTGCTGCGCGGCGACGAGCTGCTGCTCACCACCGGCATCGGGCTGGCCGGCGCGGACGCGCAGCGCCGCCGCCGCTACGTGCGCGGGCTGGCCGAGATCGGCCTCGGTGCGCTGGCCCTGGAGCTGGGCTGGGTGTTCGCCGAGCTGCCGCCGGACATGGTGGACGAGGCGGCCGAACGCGGCCTGCCGTTGATCGCGTTGCGCCAGCTGGTGCCGTTCGTGGAGATCACCGAGTCGGTGAACTCGGCCATCGTGGACTCCTCCATCGTCGGGCTGCGCTTCGCCGACGCGCTGTCCCAGGCGCTGTCCGACGCGCTGGCGCACGGCGCCACCGCCGAGGTGCTGCTGGCACGGCTGGGCGAGCTGGTCCGCGCGCCGGCCATGCTGATCGGCCCGGACGGCGCCCCACTGTGCTGGACCGGAGACGGGACCGGTGGCGCCGACGCGCCGCCCAGCTCGGCCGAGCTGCTGGACGGCGGCGGCTGCGGAGCCACGGTCAGCGTGGACGGCGTGCCGTTCGCCACCCTGGTGGTGGGCAAACCCGGCGCGCAGAGCCGCGATGTGGTGCGCGACGCGCTGGACCGGGCCTGCCCGGCGTTCGCGTTGCAGCTGCTCAGCGACCGGGCCGGGCTGGCCACCCGGCTGCACGCCAGCCGCCAGCTGCTGCACCGGCTGGCCGCCGCCGACGCCTCGCCCGGCGCGTTGCGCGCCCTGGCCGGCGCGGTCGGGTTGCCCGTCGAGGGGTCCGACTACCTGGTCGCGCTGGTGGACGGCGGGCAACCGCGCGGCCCGGCACTGCTGCGCGAGGTGGCCGCCCGGCTGGGTGCCCGGCACGCGGTCACCGCGCTGGACGAGCAGGCGGTTCTCCTGGTCGCCGTTCCCACCGGCTCGGTCTCCGCGCCACCGCTCGACGACCGGGTGGCCGACCTGCTGGCCGGGCTGCTCCCCCGCACCGAGCAGCCCCGGGCCGCGGTGGGGCCGGTGGCCACCGACCTGGCCGGCGCGGCGGCCAGCCTGCGCCAGGCGCGGGCCGCGCTGCGCGCCGGCGGGGTGGTGCCCGGCACCGGACCGGTCGCGGTGGCCAGCCGGCTGACCGCCGAGCGGATGCTGCTGGACCGCCCAACCGCCGAGCTGGACCAGCTGGTCGCCGAGCACCTCGGCGGCCTGGTCGCGCTGCCCCCGCCGCGGCGCGAGGAGCTGCTCGCCACCCTGGAGAGCTACCTGGACACCGCCCGCTCCAAGGCCGCCACCGCCCGCCGGCTGCGACTACACCGGCAGACCCTCTACCAGCGGCTGCGCCGGATCGAGCAGGTGCTCGGCCGGGACCTGGACGACCCCCGGATCGCCACCGGCCTGGCGCTGGCCGTGCGCGCCTGGCGCATCCGGTCGAATGTCCCAGTCACCCGGGACCCGTGAGTGGCGAGTAGCGCTATAGCGTCACTCGCCACTCACGGGTCGGCTCACCGCCGGGCGCCCAGGCGGTTGGCGGGGTGGGCGTCCGGGAAGTTGGGAAATGAGGACGGCTCGTGTCGGGCCGGGCGGGCGTAGTCGCGGTCGGCGTAGAGCAGCGGCACGGCGGCCCCCGGCGACCCGGCCACGTCCAGCGCGGTGACCCGGCCGAGGAGCACGTGGTGGGTTCCGGCGCGGACGATGTCGTGCAGCTCGCAGTCGAACCAGGCCAGCGGGTCCACCAGGCGGGGCGAGCCGGAGGGTGCGGCGGTCCAGTCCCCGCAGCTGAAGTCCCAGCGGTCCTTGCCCGGCCAGGGGCGCCCGGCAAAGGTGTCCGCGACGTGGTCGTGGTGGGTGGCCAGTGCGCTCACACAGAACCGTCGGCCCCGCGTCACGGCGGCCACCAGCGGGCTGCGCTCGTGCACACAGGCCAGCAGGATGGGCGGCTCGGCGCTGACCGAGCACATCGCGCTCACCGTCTGCGCGGTCCACTCCCCGACCGAGCCGTCGCCCGAGGCGCCGACCACGGTCACCCCGGTGGCCAGTTTGCCCATCGCGGCCAGGTAGCTCGACGCATCGACCATGCGCCTCAGCATCCGGCGCGAGCCGAGCATCGGTCCAGCGCATCTTTTACTCTCTATGCATCGGTTTTGCCGATAACCTGGCCCGATGGCCAACTTCACGCTGATCCAGCTGCGCTACTTCGTCGCGGCGGCCGAGCTGGGCAGCATGACGGCGGCCGCGCGGCGACTGGTCATCTCCCAGTCGGCCATCTCGACGGCGGTGGGCCAGCTGGAGCGGGAGCTGGGCGTGCAGCTGCTCATCCGGCACCACGCCAAGGGGCTCACCCTCACCCCGTCCGGCGAGCACTTCCTCGCCTCGGCGCGCGGCCTGCTCCAGCACGCCGAGGAGGTGTCCGACGGCGCGCACGGGCTGGGCCGGGCGCTGGCCGGCGAGCTGGTGGTCGGCTCGTTCACCACGTTGGCCCCCTTCCACGTGCCGCGCCTGCTCGCCGACTTCTCCGAGCACCACCCCCGGGTACGGGTGGCCGTGGTGGAGGGGCAGACCGCCCAGCTGTGCGCCGCGCTGCACCGGGGCGAGATCGAGCTGGCCCTGCTCTACGACCTGGACCTGGACCCGGAGATCGAACGCGAGCCGCTGGCCCTGGCCCCGGCGTATGCCCTGGTCGCCCCGGACCACCGGCTGGCCGCCCAGGGTGAGATCCACCTGGCCGAGCTGGCCGAGGACCCGATGGTGCTCCTGGACATCCCGCAGAGCACCGAGTACTTCCGCTCGCTGGCCATGTCCGCCGGCTTCGAGCCGAGGGTCAAGCACCGCACCGGCAGCTACGAGGCGGCCCGCTCGCTGGTCGCGGGCGGGCACGGCTGGTCGCTGCTCAACCAGCGCCCGGTGCACGACACCACGTACAACGGCGGGCGGGTGGTGGCGCTGCGACTGCGCGACGGCTTCGCGCCACTGGAGATCGTGCTGGCCAGCCGCCGGGGCGTCCGGCCCACGGCCCGGGCGCTGGCCTTCGCCGGCCGGGCGCGCGCCGTCTTCAAAGCATAAGAAAAACAGATCCAGGACGCCAGTTTTCCGCGCTGTACAGATAGTCGCTGGCAGCTCAAGGTGAGTCGAGTTCGCAACGGCCGAGCCACCAGGAGCCAGTGACCGATGATTCGCACCGCCGAGGAGTACCTCGAGTCCATCCGGGACGGCCGCGAGGTCTGGATCGACGGCGAGCGGGTGAAGGACGTGCCCGACCACCCGGCGTTCGCGCCGGCGGTGCGCAACCGGGCGCGGATCTACCAGCTCGCCCATGAGCCGGACACCCAGCCGACGATGACCTACCTGGACGAGCAGACCGGCCAGCGCAACGCCATCGGCAACAAGCTCCCCCGTAGCCAGCGGGACTGGTGGGACAAGCGCACGGCCGTGGACACCGTGCTGGACGACCTGCGCGGCGTGGTCACCCGGGTCGGCGACGAGACCGTCGGCGAGATGTGGTCGCTGTTCGACGGGCAGGACGTGCTGAACGAGGTGGACCCCCGGTTCGCGGCGAACATCCGCACCCACATCGCCCGCTCGGTGCAGGGCGACCCGTTCCACGTCTCGGCCAACACCGACCCCAAGGGCGACCGGTCCAAGCGCCCCCAGGACCAGGACCCGGACATGCTGCTGCACGTGGTCCGCGAGACGGACAGCGGAATCGTGGTGCGCGGCGCCAAGTACGAGACCGCCGCCGCCTACGCCAACCAGGCGTTCACCAAGCCGACCATCGCCAACTGGGGCAGCGACGAGCTCTCTGACTACGCGGTCGGGTTCATCGTGGACATGGGAGCGCCGGGGCTGCGGTTCATCTGCCGCTCCGGGTTCGCCGGCCGGGGCACCCCGAGGGACTACCCGCTGGCCAACCGGGTCGACGAGATCGACAGCCTGGTGATCTTCGACGACGTGCACATCCCGTGGGAGAACGTGCTGTTCTACCGGCACACCCGGGCCGCCGCGTACATCCGCGCCACCCTGCACCGCTACAGCGCCTTCGCCTACACCCAGCGGGTCGAGCGCCTGGCCGACCTGATGATCGGCGCGGCGCTGTGGAACGTGAAGCAGACCGGCCTGCACCACCAGCCGGCCGTGCAGGAGAAGCTGGCCGACCTGGCCATCTACCGGGAGGGCATCAACGCGCACCTGACCGCGTCGATCGCGCTCGCGCAGGAAAGCCCCGGCGGGCTGCTCATGCCGAACCAGTCGCTGCTCTACACCGGCCGGGTGCTGGCCACCCGGGGCCTGCCCGGCGCCATGCACACCGCGCGCGAGCTGTGCGGCGGGCAGATCTGCATCACCCCGGACGCGGCCAGCTTCGACGCCCCGGAGATCGCGCCCTGGCTGGAGAAGTACTACTCGATCAACGAGAACTGGCTGGCCGAGGACCGGCGCAAGCTGCTCGCCTTCGCCCGTGACCTGGTGAACAGCGACTACGCCGGGCACCGGCTGACCTTCCAGCTGTTCGCCCAGTCGCCGCCGTTCGCCAACCTGGGCGCGGTCTACCGGAACTTCGACTTCGACGGACCCCTGGACCTGGTGCGCCGGGCCGCCGACCTCTCCGACCGGGTGGCCGCCAAGTGAGCAGCCACACCAGGATCCGCAAGTTCAACACCCGGGACACCTACCCCGAGCAGAACCTGGACAACGACCTGTGCCAGGCGGTGGTCGCCGGCAACACGGTCTACCTGCGTGGGCAGATCGGGCAGAACCTGGACACCTCGGAGTCGGTCGGCATCGGGGACGTCGAGGCCCAGGCCGAGCAGGCCATGGCCAACATCGACCAGCTGCTGCGCGAGGCCGGCTCCAGCCTGGACCACCTGGTCAAGGTCACCGTCTACCTGGTCGACCCGCGCTACCGGGAACCGGTGTACCGGGCCATGGGCCGCTGGCTGACGGGGGTCTTCCCGGTTTCCACCGGGCTGGTGGTCTCGGCGCTGGCCCGGCCGGAGTGGCTGGTGGAGATCGACGCGATAGCGGTGCTGCCGGCATGACGTTCTCCCTGGTCGCCCGGGATCCGGGCAGCGGCGCGTTCGGCATGGTGGTGTCCTCCTCCAGCCCGGCGGTGGCGGCCCGGTGCGTGCACCTGCGCGCCGGGGTCGGCGGGGCCGGCTCGCAGAACATCACCGACCCCCGGCTCGGGCACTGGCTGCTGGACCTGCAGGCGGCCGGGCTGGGCGCGGCCGACGCGCTGGCCAAGGTGGTCCGGGACACCCGGCACATCGAGTACCGGCAGCTCACCGTGGTGGACGCGGCCGGCCGCGTGGCCGGGTACTCCGGCCGGCGCACCCTGGGCACCCACGCGCTCGTCCGGGGTGACGCGGCGGTGGCCGCCGGCAACCTGCTGGCCAACGACGGGGTGCCGGCCGCCGTGCTGGCCGGTTACACGTCGAGTACAGCGGGCGAGTTCGAGGAACGGCTGCTGGCCGGGTTGCGCGCCGGGCTGGCCGCCGGCGGGGAGGCGGGGCCGGTGCACTCGGCCGGCCTGGTGGTGGTCACCGACCAGCCGTGGCCGGCCACCGACCTGCGCGTGGACTGGTCCGACGACCCGATCGACGACCTCGAGGCCCTCTGGCGGGTCTGGGCACCCCAGCGCGACGACTACGTGCGCCGCGCACTCGACCCGGCCGCCGCCCCCTCCTACGGCGTCCCGGGGGACCGGTGAGCGGGCGGCGCCGGTTTAAAGATCGGCTCGGACGGCGCGAGTTGGGCGGTCTGCCGCGGCTTCGGCGCCGCCCCTCGGGTCCGGAGCTTGCCCAATTACGCACCATAACCGCAGATCGCGGCGGCGGAGGCCGATACGGGCGGCGGCCTCATCGACATCGACACCAGTCTGGTCCTCACCATGATCGAACCAGACTCACGTCGATCTCGATGCCCCCGCCGCTCCTAAGGCCCGGTTCGACCGTCACGCAAAGTAACCCGAACCGAGGAGGCACCTCCCAAACGCAACCGGCGCCACCCAGGCAACGGCAGACCACCCAAACCGCGCCGTCCAAGCCGGTCCTTGAACCGACACCACACCCAACCGGCGGCCAAAGTGGTCCGCGCTCCGGTGAGCACGCACCGGTCGGGGGCACGAGGTGAGCCGCGCCAAAGAGGTAGCGCGCGCCGGTGGGGGCGGAATGAGCCGCCTCAAGGATGCGGCCAGCGCGGCCGTCGCCGACCGGGCCGACGAGCTGGTCGAGCTTTCGCACCGGATTCATGCGCATCCGGAGCTGGGGTTCGCCGAGCACCGGGCGGTGGGCTGGCTGGGTGAGGCGCTCACCGGGCTGGGCTACCGGGTGGAAACCGGCGTGGCGGACCTGGACACCGCGTTCCGGGCCACGATCGGCGACGGGCCGCTGCGGGTGGGCATCTGCGCCGAGTACGACGCGCTGCCCGGACTGGGCCACGCCTGCGGGCACAACATCATCGCGGCGTCCGCCGTCGGTGCGGCCGCCGGGCTGGCCCCGCTGGCCGACGAGCTGGGGTTGACCGTGTCGGTGCTCGGCACGCCCGCCGAGGAAGGGGGCGGCGGGAAAATCCTCATGCTGGAACGGGGTGCGTTCCGGGACCTCGACGCGGCGCTGATGGTCCATCCGGGGCCGCTGGACGTGGCCCGGGCCGAGCCGTACGCGGTGGAGCACACCCGGATCCGCTACCGGGGCGCGGCGGCGCACGCCGCCGCGTACCCGGAGCGCGGGCGCAACGCCGCCGACGCGTTCACCGTGGCCCAGGTGGCCATCGGGCTGCTTCGCCAGCAGCTGCCGGCCGGCGTGCGGGTGCACGGCGTGGTGACCAACGGCGGCGAGGCACCGAACGCCATCCCGGAGCGGACCGAGGGCCGCTGGTACGTGCGCGCCGGCTCGCTGGAGGAGCTGGCCGAGATCTCCCCCCGGGTGCGGCGGTGCTTCGAGGCGGGGGCGCTGGCCACCGACTGCGAGTTGCACACCGAGCCGGAAAGCGCGCCCTACGCCGAGTTCCACACCGACGAACGGCTGCTCGCGCACTACGTCCGCAACGCCGAGGCGCTGGGCCGGCGGTTCACCCCGCCGGACACCCCGGAGGCGCGGATGAACCGGGCGTCCACCGACATGGGCAACGTGTCGCACGCGGTGCCCGCCATCCACCCCTACATCGGCATCGACTCGCTGCCAGCGGTGAACCACCAACGAGAGTTCGCCGCGCACTGCGTCACCCCGGCCGCCGACCGGGCACTGCTGGACGCCGCCACCGCGATGGCGTGGACGGTCACGGACCTGGCCCAAGGAGGACAACGATGACCTCGCCCGAACAAGCACCCCTGCTCGAGCGGCACACCATCGGCTACGTGCCGCCCACCGAGCGGCACGGCCGGGTGCGCGACCTGTTCACCCTGTGGTTCGGCACCAACATCGCCCCGCTGCCCATCGTCACCGGGGCGCTCGGCCCGGCGCTGTACGGGCTGGACCTGTGGTCCAGCCTGACCGCGATCGTGGTCGGGCACATGGTCGGCGGCGTGTTCATGGCTCTGCACTCGGCGCAGGGGCCACAGATGGGCATCCCGCAGATGATCCAGAGCCGGGGCCAGTTCGGCTCCATCGGCGCGCTGCTGGTGGTGGCCATCGCCGGCGTGATGTACGTCGGCTTCTTCGCCTCGAACATCATCCTGGCCGGCAAGTCCCTGCACGGGATCACGCCGGCGGTTCCGCTGAACGCCGGGATCATCATCGGCGCGCTCGGCTCGGCGTTGATCTGCGTGATCGGCTACAAGCTGATCCACATCCTGAACAAGATCGCCACCTGGGTGCTCGGGCTGGGCATCCTGGCCGGGTTCGTGGCCATCGTGGTGCACGGGCTGCCCGCCGACTTCGCCAGCCGGGGCCACTTCACCTTCGCCGGCTGGCTGGCCACCGTGGCGCTGGGCGCGCTGTGGCAGATCGCGTTCGCGCCGTACGTGTCGGACTACTCCCGGTACCTGCCGGAGGACACCGGGGTGGCCAGCTCGTCCTCGGCCACCTACTTCGGCTGCGTGCTCGGCTCCGGGCTGTCCTTCGCGTTCGGCGCCGTGCTCGCGCTGGCCGCGCCGGAGGGCACCGACACGATGGTCGCCGCGCAGACCCTCACCGGCGGGTTCGGCGCGGTTCTGCTCCTGCTGTTCCTGCTCAGCGTGATCAGCCACAACGCGTTCAACCTGTACGGCGCGGTACTTTCGCTGATCACCACGGTGCAGACGTTCCGGGCCGGCTGGACCCCGGGGGCCCGGGCTCGTGCGGCGGTGTCCGCGCTGGTGCTGGTGGTGTGCGTGATCATCGCGCTGGGCGCCTCGGCCGACTTCGTCACCCAGCTGGTGCACCTGGTGCTCGCGCTGCTCATCGTGCTGGTGCCGTGGACGGCGATCAACCTGATCGACTACTACCTGATCCACCGGGGCGACTACGACATCGAGTCGATCTTCCGGCTGGACGGCGGGATCTACGGCCGCTTCAACCCCCGGGCGCTGATCGCCTACGCGGTGGGCATCGCGGTGCAGATCCCGTTCATGAACACCGACGTGTACGTCGGGCCGGTGGTCGGGCTGGTCGGCGGCGCGGACCTGTCCTGGCTGGTCGGACTGGTGATCACTGCGCCTCTTTACTACCTGCTGGCCCGTCGGACTCGTGCCCGGGAGCATTCGGTGGCGCTGTCACCCGCTGGATGAACGCGCCGGCCTCGATCAGCGCGGCGGTGGCTTCCGGGAGCAACCCGGCCAGCACCGGGAACGCGTGCACCTGGCCCTGCCAGATCTGCAGCGTGCAGTCCACCCCCGCGCCGGTCAGCCGGGCGGCCATGTCCTCCGCGTCGCAGCGGAGGAACTCGCCCGCCGCCACCTGCATCAGCACCGGCGGGAGGCCGCGCAGATCGGCCTCCACCGGGGAACGGGCCGGGTCCGGTTCGGCCGCCACCATGCCCAGTACCAGTGGCAGCCGGGCGCCCGGAATGTACGCGTCCCGGCGCAGGTTCCGGTGCGCCAGCTTGGCCGTGCAGTCCCAGTCCAGCAGCGGGGAGAAGCCGACGATCCCGGCCGGGGCCGGCAGCCCCGCCTCCCGGGCGGCCAGGGCCACGCGGAACGCCAGGTAACCGCCCGCCGAGTCGCCGGCGAACACCACCCGGTCCGCTCCCCGATCCAGCAGGTGCCGGTAGGCGGTGAGCCCGTCGGCCGTCGATCCCGCTGGGTCGGCCACCGGGTACTGCCGGTACGCCACGGACAGCACCGGCAGCCGGGACGTCCGGGACAGGGCCGAGACGCAGCGCCGGTGCGTGCCCACCCCGCCGATCACGAACCCGCCGCCGTGCAGGTACAACACCGCGCCGGTGTCCCCCGGCGTAGCCGGCACCGAGCGGGCGCCCAGTTCGGTGCCCGCGGGAAACGCCCGCGCGGCCGGCACCGAACGGGCGCCCAGTCCGGCGCCCGCGGGAACGTCGCGGACGCCGTCGGCCCGCACCCACTCGGAGTCGAAGCCGTTCAGCCGCACCGGCTCGGTGCGGGTGCCGGCCGGCGCCCGGCGCAGCCCGGCCACCCGTTCCAGCAGCGGCGCGACCCGCAGCGCCGCCGGGGTGAGCGGCCAGTACCGGAACACCGGACGGGCCACCAGCCGGGCCGCCCCGTGGATCACCCTGGCCCGAGCACTGAACCGCGCCCGCCGCTCGACGCCGGGCATGGGCTAACGCCCCTGTGAGTGATTTGTGTGGCTATAGCCACACAAATCACTCACAGGCACCTCGCGCAAGCGAGCGTGCAGGATCTTCCCGGTGGCGTTGCGCGGCAGCTCGTCCAGCAGCACCAGCTCGCGGGGCACCTTGTAGCGCTCCAGCCGGGCCCGGACGTAGTCCTTCACCTCGTCCAGGGTGATGGTGGTGCCGTCCCGGGGCACCAGGTACGCACGCATCCGGCTGCCCAGGTCCTCGTCCGGCACGCCGACCACCGCCGCCTCGGCCACGTCGGGGTGGCCGGCGAGCACGTCCTCCACCTCGTTGGTGAAGATGTTCTCCCCGCCGGAGACGATCATGTCGTCGGCCCGGCCGACCACGAACAGGCGCCCTCGGTCGTCCAGCCGGGCCAGGTCGCCGGTGCTCAGGTGGCCGTCCACCTCCTCCTTGCGCTCGGTGCCGCCGGTGTACCCGGCGAACATCATCGGGCCGCGGGCGAACAGTTCGCCCACCTCGCCCGGCGGCGCCTGGGTGCGGTCCGGGCGCAGGATGCGCAGGGACACCCCGGGCAGCGCGCGGCCCACCGTTTCCGGGCATTCCCGCAGGTCCTCGGGCGCCGCCAGGGCCAGAACGCCCAGTTCGGTGGCGCCGTAGGCGTTCACCAGCACCGGGCCGTAGCGCTCCTGCAGGCGCCGGCTCAGCGCCGGGGAGACCGGTGCCGCGCCGGTCAGCACCAGCCGCACCGACGAGGTGTCGTACCGCTGCCCGTCCGGCAGGTCGAGGATGCGCTGGTGCATGGTGGGCACCCCGGGCAGCACGGTCACCCGGTGCCGCTCGACGGCTTCCAACACCCGCGACGGGTCGAACGACCGCCGGGTCACCACGGTGGCGCCCAGCGCCAGCCCGGCGGTCAGCATGCCGAACCCGTAGAAGTGGAAGAATGGCGGCGCCGCGTAGATCACGTCGGTGGTTTCCAGGGCCAGCACCGGCAGCGCGCCGGCCATGGACAGCCCGGCGGCGATCCCGGTCTGCCGGGGCGCGCTCTTGGCCAGGCCGGTGGTGCCCGAGGTGAGCATGGTGATCGGCCCCTGCAGCCGCCCGCGCGGCGCGTCCAGGCCGGAACCGGCCAGCGCCTCCAGCGTGATCCCCGCCCCGGGACCCGGCGCGTCTCCCTCTCCGGGTCCCAGCGCGATCACCGTCGGCCCGGCATGGGCCGACGAGGGTAGCTTCTCGAAGAACTCGGCGTCGGCCACCAACAGCTCCGGCCGGTGCCGGGCCAGGATCCGGGCCAGCTGGTCCGGGGCCAGCTCGGTGTTCAGCAGGACCAGCTCGGCGCCCAGCCGGGAGGCGGCCAGCACCGCCTCCGGGAAGTGCCGGTGGTTGCGGGCCAACACCGCCACCGCGGAACCCGGCCCGATGTGCCACGCCTCGTGCATCGCCCCGGCGACGGCCACCACCCGCCGGTGCAGCTCGGCGAAGCTGATCTCGCCGAACTCGTCGATCATCGCCGGCCGGTCGGGGAAGCGCGCCGCGGCCAGCTCGGCCAGCAGCGCCAGGGTGCCGCCGTTGCGGGCCAGGGCCAGCACGGTCCGGGGCAGCCGGTGGGGCGGCGGCAGCAGCCCGCCGCGCAGCACCGGCGGCACCGCAGCCGCGACGGCCAGCGCCAGCTCGGCCCGGCCTCGCAACGCGGCGCCGATCGACCCCGTACCGATCGAGCCGATCATGACGCCTGCCCGGGCAGCGAGTCGTCGTCCAGCACCAGCGGGGTCTGCGGTACGGCGGACATCCGGCTCTCCCGGGTCTCCGCGATCCGCGAGTACGGCTCGACCAGCCGCTCCACCGGCACCCTGACCGCCTCCAACAACGGGTGCGCGAGCAGCATCGGGCGGAACGCCGCCGCGCTCGGCCGGCGCACCATGGCCCGGGCGACCCCGCGCGCGGCCTCCTCCGGGTACTGCCCGGGCAACCAGCGCAGCAGCCGGTCCGGCGCGCTCATCCGGGTGTACACGTGGCCCAGGTAGTACTGGGTGCAGGCCACCCCGTCCGCCCGCACCTCGGGGGCCAGCGAGCGCAGCCACCACTCGAACGCCTTCTTGGTGGACAGGTAGAACCCCCAGCGCGGCGCGGGGAAGGCCAGCGCGCCGACCGTGGAGATGTTGATGATGTGCCCCCGCCCGCGCTCCCGCATGTAGGGCAGCAGGGCCAGGGTGAGCCGGACCGGGCCGAGGTAGTTCACGGCGGCCATCGAGTTCAGATCCTTGGGCCGGCGGTAGGAAAGGTCGATCGCCCGGTTCATCGACTTGCCGGCGTTGTGGACGAGCACGTCCACCCGGCCGTGGTCGCGCAGCACCCGGGCGGCGAACGCGCGGACCGCGCGCTCGTCGCCCAGGTCCACCACGTACGGGTAGGCCCGGCCGCCCCGGGCCCGGATGGTCTCGGCCACCTCGGCCAGGCGGTCCTCGGTGCGCGCGCAGATCACCACGATCGCGCCCGCGTCGCCACACAGCTCTGCCAGCGCGGCGCCCAGCCCGTACGACCCGCCGGTGATCAGTACGACCCGCCCGTCGATGACCTTGGCCAGCTTTCCGCTGTCGGCGTTGCGCAGCATCCTCGGCGAGGTCAGCCGGCCGAGCAGGCGCCACGGCACGCCGCGGCGCAGCGCCGATTCGCGGCTCACCGCCGGGCCTTCGCCTTCGAAGCCGCCGCGTTCCGGTCGGCCGCCGCCGAAGCCGCCCTCGGGGCCACCGCGTTCGAAGCCGCCGCGTTCGAAGCCACCACGTCCGAACGCACCGCGTTCCGTTCGGCGGTGGACGTGCCCAGCTCGCCGAGCGCGCCGAACATCCGGTCCAGCACGCCCCGCGCGGCGGTGGCCAGCAGCAGGTCGGCCGCCGCCGAGTTGATCACCGGACGCAACCAGTGCAGCAGCGCGCCGGCCTCCGGCACGTAGACCCGGCGGGCCCGCCGGCGGATGCCGCGCACGAACGCGTCCGCGCACTCCTCGGCGGTGCGCGCGCCCAGCAGCCGGCTGGCCGGGCCGTTCACCAACCGCTCCACCAGCGGCATCTCGTCCGCGACGTCACCCACCAGGTCGGTGCGAATGATCGACATGTGGGTACTGCCCACCGCCACGCCCCGGCCGCGCAGCTCCAGCCGCAGCGCGTTGGCGAACGCCTCCACGCCCGCCTTGCTCGCCCCGTACGCGCTCCCCCCGGGCAGCGGGATCAGCGACGCCAGCGAGGCCACGACCAGCACGTAGCCCCGGCTTTCCAGGATGGCCGGCAGCGCGGCGCGCACGGTGCGGAACACCCCGGTCAGGTTGATGTCCACGGTGCGGGCGAACGCGTCGATGTCCGTGCGGTCGGCGGTCTGCCAGCTGGCGATGCCGGCGTTGGCCACCACCACGTCCAGGCCGCCGAACTCGGCCAGCACCTCGGCCACCGCCTTGTCCAGCGCGGCGGAGTCGGTGACGTCGGCAACCACGCCGAGGTGACCGGAGTCGAGGTCGGCGGCGACCTGGCGGACCCGGTCCTCCCGGTCCAGCAGCGCCACCCGGGCGCCCTCGGCGGCCAGCCTCGCGGCGGTGGCCGCGCCGATGCCCCGCCCGGCACCGGTGATCAGTACTCGTTTCCCGGTCAGGTCGCTCATCGGTTTGCGGCTCCTTCGGCGTGGATATCGAACTCGTGCGTGTGGGGGTCGGCGAGCATCGCGGTGTGCCGCCCGGGCGACCACGGCCACACCTCGGGCTGCCCGTCCTGGCCCAGGTACCAGCTCTGGCAGCCGCTGGCCCAGACCGTCCCTGGCATGGCCTCGCGGATCCCTTGGTTGAACCGCTCGGTGGCTTCCGGGCTCGGGGCGGCGGTGGCGTAGGCGCCGCGCCGCCAGCCCTCGATCCAGCGCAGCGCGTAGTCGGCCTGCGCCTCCGCGATGGGTACCAGGGAGAAGTTGCCGATCGGGCTGTGCGGGCCCATCAGCATGAAGAAGTTGGGGAAGTCCGGCAGGGCCACCGTGCGGTACGCGCGCGGCCCCTCCGCCCACGCCTCGCTGAGTGTGCGCCCGTTGGGGCCGGTCAGCTCGATCGGCCGCAGGTAGGCGCGCGCGTCGAAGCCGGTGGCCAGGACCAGGACGTCCAGCTCGTGCAGCCGGCCGTCGGCGGTGACGATGCCGCGCGGCTCGACGTGGTCGATCCGGTCGGTCACCACGTCCACGTTCGGCCGGGACACCGCCCGGTAGAACCCGTTCGAGATGACCAGGCGCTTGCACATCGGCTGGTAGTCCGGGGTGAGCTTGGCGCGCAGCTGCGGGTCGCGCACGGTGCGCAGGTTCAGCCGGCAGGCCTCGCTGATCAGCGTGCGCTGCCAGCCGGGGCGCAGCATGCCGGCCACCAACACGTTGAACGCCTGTTTGACCACCTCGTACTCGGCGGCGGTGAGCGCGGGCACCCTGGCCCGCAGCGCGCGGCTGAGCGGGTCGTTGCGCCAGTTCGGCAGCGGCAGCACCCACTGGGCCGTGCGCTGGAACAGGCGCAGCTCGGCCACCCTCGAGGCCAGCCGGGTGACGATCTGCACCCCGGTGGACCCGGTGCCGACCACGGCCACCCGTTTGCCGGCCAGCGGCACGGTGTGGTCCCAGCGGGCGGAGTGGAACGCGGCGCCGCCGAACTCGTCCAGGCCCGGAATGTCCGGCTGCACCGGCCGGTGCAGCACCCCGGTGGCCGAGACCAGGAAGTCCGCCTCTCGAACGTTCCCGGCCGCGTCACGGACCCGCCACCGGCCGCCGGTGAACTCGGCGCCGACCACCTCGGTGCCCAGCCGGATGTGCTCGTCCAGTCCGTGCCGCTTGGCCACCGAGCGGAAGTACCGGTGGATCTCCGGTCCGGCCGAGAACCCGTGCGACCAGCGCGGATTCCGCGCAAACGTGTACTGGTAGAAGGCCGAGGGGACGTCGCAGCGCAGCCCGGGGTAGGTGTTGTCCCGCCAGGTGCCGCCGACGTCGTGCGACTTCTCCAGCACGGTGAAGTCGGTGATCCCGGCCCGTTTCAACTTGACCGCCATGCAGATTCCGGACATGCCGGCGCCGAGCACGATCACCTTCGGCTGGCGGAGTCGCTGTGTGGCCATGGGGAAAAGTTAGGCGCGCGGACCGCCGGGGCTCGACGACCGCGGCGGCCAACTTTCTTGACCGAACCGATCACGAACCTGGTAGCTTCCGCAAGCGTGGAGGCCATTCCGGCCAGCTTCGTGCTCGCCGCCGCCGGCATCGCCGCCCGCAAGGGCTGGGACGTGCCGGCGCTGCTGCGCGCGGCCGAAGTCGCGCCGGCCCAGTTCGTCGCGCCCCGCCCGGAGATCACCGGCGACCAGCTGATCCGGCTGGTCCGGGCCTGCTGGCGGCAGACCAACGACGACCTGCTCGGGCTGGGCAGCCGGCCGGTGCCGCCCGGCACGCTGCGGATGATCTGCTTCGCGATGGCCAGCGCGCCGGACGTGGAAGCGGCGATCGCCCGCCTGCGCAAGTTCGGCGACGCGCTGCCCGGGTTGTCGCCGATATCGCTGTCGGTGGACGGCGAACTGGCCACGCTCACCATCGACACCGGCCGGCTGGACGACCCCGACCACTTCCTCACCGTGCTGCACCTGATCGCCGCGCACCGGGTGATCGGCTGGGCGACCGGCCGGAGCGTGCCGCCGCGGCGCGTCGAGCTGCCCTTCCCGACGCCGCCCCACGCCGCCGACCTGGAGCTGGTGTTCGGCCAGCGGCCCCGGTTCGGCGCGCCGACGGCGACGCTGGTGCTGCCCCGGGAGATCCTGCGCGCACCGATCGTGCGCACCGAGGAGGCGATGCTGGCCTTCCTGGAGACCGCGCCGGCCGACCTGCTGCTGAACCGGCCGGCCGACTCCGTCTCCCAGCTGGTCCGGCGGGCCGTGGAACGCGGCGTGCGGGACCGGGACCCGGTCACCGCCGCCCGGCTGGCCGAGCAGCTGGCGATGAGCGAGCCCACGCTGCGCCGCCGGCTGCGCGAGGAGGGCACGTCGCTGCGGGAGATCCGCGACGAGGTGCTGCGCGCCGCCGCCATCGCCAGCCTGGAACGCGGCCAGGAGCCGATCGCGGCGCTGGCCGTGCGGCTGGGCTTCTCCGAACCCAGCGCGTTCACCCGCGCCTTCCGCCGCTGGACCGGCCGCTCCCCCCTCGCCTACCGCCGCGGCGCCTGAGCCGAGCGGGCGAGCCGAATCAGCGGCAGAGGCGGGTGTGCCAGGAGTGCGCCTGCTGGTCGGTGAGCGAGGCCACCTGGTCGATCACCACGCGCAGCCTGGCCGCGTCCTCGCCGGCCGCCCGCCACGCCTCGCGCAGCGGGCCGTCCAGGCTGTCCGGGGCGCCCGCCACCACCGCCTCCACCAGCTCGCGCAGCAGCTCGCGCTGGCCCGCCTGCATGCGCAGGCGGGCCGGGTCGGCCATCACGTAGCGCACCGCCATCGCCTTGAGCAGGGCCACCTCGGCGGCCACCGGCGGCGGCACCACCAGGTCGGCGGCGTACCGGCCGAGCGGCCCCGGGCCGTACACCTCCCGGGTGCCCCGCGCCGCCGCGCCGACGAACCGGCTCACCAGCTCGCTGGTCATCCGTTTCAGCGCGATCTGTGCCTCACTGGACCCGGGGAAGCCCGGTGACCGGGCCACATCGGCGATCACCGGCAGGGCCATCAGCCGCTCGCCGGCGTCCGCGCAGGCGTCCGGGTCGGCGCCGAAGTTGGCGCCGGCCAGCCCGGCCAGCGCCTTCCGCTCCCCGGGATCGGCCAGCGCCGCCAGGCCGATCCGGCCGGCCAGGATGCCGTCCTCCACGTCGTGCACCGAGTAGGCCACGTCGTCCGACCAGTCCATGACCTGCGCCTCGAGGCAGCGCCGCCGGTCCGGTGCACCCTCCCGCAGCCACGAGAAAGCGGTGAGGTCGTCGGCGTACACGCCGAACTTGCGCTCACCGTCCCGCCGCACCCACGGGTACTTGCAGCAGGCGTCCAAGGACGCCCTGGTCAGGTTCAACCCGGCCCCGACGATCTTCGGCTCGAGCCGGACCAGGGTGCGCAGGGTCTGCGCGTTGCCCTCGAAGCCGCCGTACCCGGCGGCCGCCTCGTCCAGCGCCTTCTCCCCGTTGTGCCCGAACGGCGGGTGCCCGATGTCGTGCGCCAGCCCGGCGGTGTCCACCACGTCCGGGTCGCAGCCCAGCTCCTCGGCCAGGCCCCGGCCGATCTGCGCCACCTCCAGCGAGTGGGTCAGCCGGGTGCGCGGCATGCCGGTGATCTCCGCGCCCTCGCCCGGCCCGACCACCTGGGTCTTGCCGGCCAGCCGGCGCAGCGCGGCGGAGTGCAGCACCCTGGCCCGGTCCCGGGCGAACGGACCCCGGTGCGCCGCACGACCCGACCCGCCGTCCAGCCCGGACACCTTCGGCGGCTCGGCGCACATCCGGGCCCGCTCGGCGGCGGAGTAGTGGAAGGTCACCCCAACCCGTATCCCTCGTTCTCCAGCGACGAGTTGGTCAGCCAGTAGTAGAGCAGCGCCCCGGTCTCCCGCACGATGTACCGGACCTGCGTCTCCCTGGTCTGCACCACCGGGCCGCTGCGGGTGGGCGAGGTCCACGCCTCCAGGCCGAAGTCCCGGGCCATGGTGCGCGCCCGCAGCGAGTGCCACGGGTCGCTGACCAGCAGCGAGGTCCGCCAGCCCTTGCGGGTCGCATCGGCCGCCGCCGGGCGCAGGCTCTCCAGCGTGCTCGAGCCGGCGCCGATCGACGTGACCACATCGGCCGGCACGCCGCGCTGCAACAGGTAGCGGCGGCCCGCGTCGGCCTCGGTGAAGCCGTCCCCGGCCTTGCGCCCGCCGACCGTCATGATGTGCGTCGCGATGCCCTGGTTGTACAGCTGCTGGGCGTGCCGCAGCCGGGCGGCGAAGATCGGGCTGGGCGACCCGTCGTACTGCGCCGCGCCGAGCACGATCACCACGTCAACCGGCCGGCGGTCGTCCAGCCGGGCCACCTGCCAGACCCGGAACGCGGTCCCGGCCAGCACCAACGCCGCCACCAGGAGCAACCCGGCGACGACGCGCAGGAACCAGCGCTTCTTCCGGCGGGGCGGTTCGGCCGGCTGACCGGGGGGTCGGGCGGGGGCGGGTCGGGTGAGGCGTAACGGCACGGTCAGGCGCCGATCCGGCCGGCCGCGCCGGCCAGTGCGGACCCGGTCCGTCCGGCCCGCTCGGCGATCACCTCGGCCACGACGGAAACCGCGGTCTCGGCGGCGGTGCGCGCGCCGAGGTCGAGGCCGACCGGGCCGTGCAGCCGGGCCAGCTCCCGCTCGGACAGCCCGGCGGCGAGGAGCCGCTCCCGCCGCGCGGCCTGGGTGCGCCGCGAACCCAGCGCGCCGATGAAACCACGCCCGCCGGTGATCCCGTCGAGGAGCAACGCGTCGAACGCCGGCGCGTGGTCCAGCAGCACCAGCACGTCGGCCTCGGTGAACCCGGCCAGCGCGGTGCGCGCCTCGGCCAGCTCGGTGACCGCGCGGCCGGCCCAGCCGAGCAGCTCGGCCTGGGCCAGCAGCGCGCCGCCGATCGCCCCGGAACCGACCACGAGCAGCGTGGGCACCGGCACCCACAGGTCCAGCAACAGGTCCACGCCCTCGGCGGTGAGCCGCTCGGTACTGGTGGCGCCCCGGCGCAGCAGTTGGCGCGCGGCTTCCCCGGCCGCACCGTCGGCGGCCTCGGTACCGAGGCCGCCGTGCGCCTCGGTCAGCTCCGCACCGGTCAGCACCAGGTGCGCGGTGCCGTCGGCGGTGCTGGCCAATGCGGCCGGCCGGCCCTCGGCCAGCGCCGCGCCCAGCGCCTCGGCCAACTCGGCCGGCAACGCGTGCCCGAGCAGGGTGGCCCCGCCGGCGCAGGCCAGCCCGGCGGCCACCGCGTCCGGTTCGGTCACGTGGGCGTCCGCCACCCTCGGCCGGCCGGGCGCGGCCTCCCGGGCCAGCGGCACCGCCACCGGGTCCAGCGCGCCGAGCAGCAGTCGGCCGGCGGTCTCGCCCTCGGCGTTGCCCGCCAGCAGCTGGCCGGGCTCGACGGTGCCGAACCCGTGCCGGTCCAGCACCCGGACCACTCCCACCCCGCGCGCGGCCCACTGCCGCAGCGCGCTGCCGAGCCGGCGGGTGTGCTCCGAAGCCGGTCGGTTCGCCGGCCGAGGCATCGGCTCCGAAGGGGAAAGGTCGACCACGCAACCAGCGTACGGGTCGGACGGGACCGGAACGGGGGCGGACGCCCCGCGCTGCCACTCCCGTCACACAATCTTGACCTCAACTGTTGTTCAGGTCGGAGCCTCAGGGACATGACTCTGACCGAACCTCCCCGCGCCGGCTGGGGCGCGCTGCTGAGCCGCCGGTACCTCGGCGTGCTGGTGGTGCTGGCCGGCGGCGTCGCGCTGTACGCGACGAACGTGTACGTGACGATCAGCCTGCTGCCGTCGGCCGTGGCGGACATCGGCGGGGAACGCCTCTACGCGTGGAGCACGACGATCTTCCTGCTCGCGTCGGTCGGCTCCGCCGTGCTGGTCAGCAAGGTGCTCGCCGGCCAGGGCGCCCGGCGGGCGTACCTGATCGCGCTGGGCCTGTTCGTGGCCGGCACCGTGGTCTGCGCGGTCGCGCCCAGCATGCCAGCGCTGCTGGCCGGGCGGGCGGTGCAGGGCGCGGGCGGCGGCCTGCTGGCCGGCCTGGGCTACGCGCTGATCCGGTCCACGCTGCCGGCGCCGCTGTGGGCCAGGGCGAGCGCACTGGTCTCCGCGATGTGGGGCGTCGGCACGTTCGTCGGCCCGGCCCTGGGCGGGGCATTCGCGGAGTTCGGCGTGTGGCGCGGGGCGTTCGTCGCGCTGGGACTGGTCGCGGTCGGGGTGGCGGCCGTGGTGCCGCGCGCGCTGCACGGCGAGCGCGGCGACGCGCCGGCGCAGCCGTTCCCGGTGGTCGCGCTGGTGCTGCTGGCCGCCGCGGCGCTGGTGGTGAGCACCGCCAGCCTGTTCCCCGTGCTTTCGGTCAACCTGGTCGGCATCGTCGCCGGGCTGCTGCTGATCGCCGGTTTCGTGGCCTACGAGCGGCGGGCCGGGGTGCGGGTGCTGCCGGCCGAGACGTTCCGGGGAGGTTCCCGGCTGCGCTGGATCTACGCGGCCATCGCACTGGTGTCCATGACCGCGATGGTGGAGGGGTTCATCCCGCTGTTCGGCCAGCGCCTGGCCGGCCTGGCCCCGCTGGCCGCCGGCTTCCTCGGCGCCGCGCTGGCCCTGGGCTGGACACTGGGCGAGATCCCCAGCGCCGGCGCGGAACGTCCCGCCGCCACCCGGCGGATCATCATCGCCGGCCCGCTGGTCATCGCTCTGGGCCTGGCCGCCGCCGCACTGACCATGCGCCAGGACCCGGGTGGCTGGCTGCTCGCCGCCTGGGTGGTGGCCTTCCTGGTCACCGGCGCGGGCACCGGAATCGCCTGGCCGCACCTGGCCACCTCGGCGATGGCCAGCGTGACCGACGCCGGGGACGGCACAGAGGGCGACAAGGCGTCCGCCGCGATCAACACCGTGCAGCTGGTGGCGAACGCGTTCGGCGCCGCGCTCACCGGGGTCGCGGTGAACCTGGGCGAGCCGGACCCGCTGCGCTCCGCGCACTACCTCTTCGCCGGCTTCCTGCTGGTCGCCGCCCTGGGCGTGGCCGCAGCGGTCCTCAGCACCCGCCGCAACCACCCTGATTCAGTCACTTCAGCACCCTGACTCAGTCAACACTGTTTACTGAAACAGTGTGCTGAAGTGACTGAATCGGCGGGATGGGGTGACCTGGCTCAGTCGGCGAGTTCGGCTTCGGCGCGGGCGATGGCGGCGAACTCCTCCTCCGGCGCGTTGGCCACCAGCCGGTGCCGGCTGTAGAACCAGAAGTAGCCGAGCGCGACGACGAAGATGCCGGCGGTGATCGCGGCCGCCTTGGGGTCCACCACGAAGGTGGCCACCACCGCCGCCGCGGCCAGCACCAGGGCGACGCCGCTGGTCAGCACGCCGCCGGGGGTGCGGTAGGGCCGGGCCATTCCCGGCTCCCGCACCCGCAGCACGATGTGCGCGACCATCATCAGCACGTAGGACACGGTCGCCCCGAACACCGCGATGTCGATCAGCAGCGCGCCGTTCTTGGTGACGGCGGCGAGCACGAAGCCGATGGTCGCCGGCACGATCAGGGCCAGGTACGGCGTCTTGCGCCGGCCGGTCACCGACAGCTTCCTCGGCAGGTAGCCGGCCCGGGAGAGCGCGAACAGCATGCGGGAGTACGCGTAGATGATGGAGAAGAAACTGGCCACCAGGCCGGCCAGGCCGACGTAGTTGACGAACTGGGCCAGCCAGGTGTCCGTGCCGAAAGCGACCCGCAGCGCGTGCGGCAGTGGGTTGTCCGACTCCTTCATCGCCGACGAACCGGCCGCCCCCGGGCCGACGAACAGCATCAGCGCGGCGAAAACCAGCAGCACCGCCATCGCGCCCAGGATGCCGCGCGGCATGTCCCTGGCCGGGTCGCGCGCCTCCTCGGCGGCCAGCGGGACACCCTCCACCGCGAGGAAGAACCAGATCCCGTAGACCAGCGCGGCGAGCACCCCGGCCACCCCGAACGGCAGGAACGCGCTGGCCCCGAGCGCGTCGGTCGCCGGGATGTCCAGCAGCTTGCCGAACTCGAACCGGGGCAGCATGCCCACCACGAAGGCGATCAGCGCGAGCACCGCGATCACGGTGATCACCATCATCACCTTCAGCGCCTCGCCCACGCCCCACAGGTGGATGCCCACGAAGACCAGGTAGCAGACCAGGTACACCGGCCAGCCGTTGGTGATGCCGAACAGGCCGAGCGACTCGATGTACCCGCCGATGAACACCGAGATCGCGGCGGGCGCGATGGCGTACTCGATCAGGATGGCGGTGCCGGTGGCGAACCCGCCCAGCGGGCCGAGCGCGCGCCGGGCGAACCCGTAGCCCGCCCCGGCCACCGGCATCGCGGTGGCCATCTCGGCCAGCGCGAACACCATGCAGGTGTACATGGCGGCCATCAGCACCGTGGCGATGGCCAGACCGCCCCAGCCGCCGTGCTGGAGCCCGAAGTTCCACCCGGCGAAGTCACCGGAGATGACGTAGGCGACGCCCAGCCCGGCCAGCAGCACCCAACCGGCGGCACCCCGGCGCAGCTGTCGCTTCTCCAGATAGTCGGCCTGTACCTGGTCGTACTCGACGTGTTCCCGCTCGCGACCGGCCACGGACGTACCCCGTTCTACTAGCTGAGAGAGCTAGATTCGGGTATCCGCAACCCGCCGTCAACGACGGCGGGGAATCAGCAGCCGATCAGCCGACCGGCCAGGTAGGACTCCACCTGGTCCAGGGCCACCCGGTCCTGCGTCATGGTGTCCCGCTCGCGCACGGTGACCGCGTGGTCGGTGAGCGTGTCGAAGTCCACGGTTACGCAGAACGGCGTACCGACCTCGTCCTGACGGCGGTACCGGCGACCGATCGCGCCGGCGTCGTCGAAGTCCACGTTCCAGTGCTTGCGCAGCGCGGCGGCCAGGTCGCGGGCCTTCGGCGAGAGGTCGGCGTGCCGGGACAACGGCAGCACCGCCGCCTTCACCGGGGCCAGCCGGCGGTCCAGCTTGAGCACCACCCGCTTGTCCACGCCGCCCTTGGCGTTGGGGGCCTCGTCCTCGGCGTAGGCGTCCACCAGGAAGGCCATCAGCGAACGGCCGACGCCGGCGGCCGGCTCGATCACGTACGGCCGGTAACGGCTGCCCGACGCCTGGTCGTAGTAGGACAGGTCCACGCCGGAGTGGTTGGAGTGGGTGGTCAGGTCGAAGTCGGTGCGGTTGGCGATGCCCTCCAGCTCGCCCCACTCGGAGCCGGTGAAGCCGAAGCGGTACTCGATGTCCACGGTCCGCTTCGAGTAGTGGGAGAGCTTCTCCTTGGGGTGCTCGAGGTGCCGCAGGTTCTCCGGCTTGATGCCCAGGTCCGTGTACCACGCGGTACGCGTGTCGATCCAGTACTGGTGCAGCTCCTCGTCGGTGCCCGGCTCGACGAAGTACTCCATCTCCATCTGCTCGAACTCGCGGGTGCGGAAGATGAAGTTGCCCGGGGTGATCTCGTTGCGGAAGCTCTTGCCGATCTGGCCGATGCCGAACGGCGGCTTGCGCCGGGAGCTGGTCAGCACGTTCAGGAAGTTGACGAAGATGCCCTGCGCGGTCTCCGGGCGCAGGTAGTGCAGGCCATCCTCGGACTCCACCGGGCCGAGGTAGGTCTTGAGCATCATGTTGAAGTCGCGCGGCTCGGTGTACTCGCCCCGGGTGCCGCAGTTCGGGCAGGGCACGTCGCTGAGGTTGTCCTCGGCCGCCTCCTTGCCGGTGCGCTCCACGTACTCCTCGGCGAGCTGGTCCGCGCGGAACCGCTTGTGGCAGCTGGTGCACTCGACCAGCGGGTCGTTGAACACGCCCACGTGGCCGGAGGCCACCCACACCTGGCGGGGCAGGATGACCGAGGAGTCGAGGCCGACGATGTCGTCCCGGCCGGTCACCATCGAGCGCCACCACTGGCGCTTGATGTTCTCCTTGAGCTCGACGCCCAGCGGACCGTAGTCCCAGGCCGACTTGGTACCGCCGTAGATCTCACCGCACGGGAATACGAACCCTCGGCGCTTGCAGAGGGCTACGACGGTGTCGATCGTGGTGGAGGACGGCTTGCTGGGCACGGGATAAGGCTCCATGGTTGCGGTACAACTACAAATGCACGACTCCGCAAGCGTACCCAGCCGACACCACCGGGTTACCGGCCGGCCGACCAGTTGACGGGAGCGCCCGTTTGTCCAGTCCCCACTCGGTGCCCGGCACGGCGGAGGCGGTCCCCGGGCCGACCGACGCCGAGCGGGCGCGAACCCTGTTCGCCGAGGCCCGCACCGGCACCCTGGCCACGCTCGCCGTGGACCCGGCCGGGGTGCCGTTCGCCTCCCTGGTCAGCCAGGTGGCCGACGACCTGGGACGCCCCGTGCTGTGCCTCTCCGACATGGCCGAGCACACCCGCAACCTCGCCGCCGACCCGCGCGCCTCGGTGATGGTGAGCGAGGTGGGGGCCGGTGACCCGCTGGCCCGGGGACGGGTCACCCTGCTCGGCGAGATCGGCCGGCTGGCCGGCGACGAGCGGGCGGCCGCGCTCACGCTCTACCGGTCGGCGCACCCGGAAGCGTTCTACGTGGACTTCGACGACTTCCACGTCTATCGGCTGGCGGTGGCGTCGGTGCGCTACGTGGGTGGGTTCGCCCGTATGAGCTGGGTGGACCCCGCCGAGTACGCGGCCGGCGTGCCCGACCCGCTGAGCGCCCACCGGGCCGGCATCGTCGACCACATGAACGACGACCACGCCGACGCGCTGGTCACCTTCTGCCGGGTGTTCGCCGGCCGCCCGGACACGGCTCTGGCGCGCATGCTGGACGTGGACCGGTACGGCTTCTCCGTGCTCGCCGCCGACGCACCGGACGCGGACGGGCACACGGTGCGGCTCAGCTTCGACGAACCGGCCGACACCCCACTGGCGGTCCGCTCCGCGATGGTCGCCCTGGTCCGCCGCGCCCGCTCCTGACCCCCGGGCGGAAGAGGGTCACGCTATAGCGCATTATTCGGCGAGCAGGCTGGGGTGCTCGGTGACCGCGCCGGCCTCGCCCTCGAGCAGGGTCTCGTAGGCGCCGGGCTCGTCGGCCAGCGCCTCGGCCAGCAAGGGGATCACGTGTTCCCGCACCTCGAACGGCGACAACGCCCGCCGGTAGGCGACCACCGACTCGAACCGCGCCACCAGTACCCAGCGATCTTGCCGGTCCACCGCCCGGCCCAGCCCGACGTGCCGCGCGCCCGGTGACCCGCTGAGCAGTTCCACCGCCCGGCGGGCGCGGGCGAGGAAGACCGGTTCGTCACCCGGAGGGACCTGGAAGCGGCAGACCAGCAGCACGATCGCGCACAATAGTGAACAGCCCGGTGACGCCTAACATGTGTGGTAGATACAGACCGTCCCGGCGCCGGCGAGGAAGGGATCCGATGACCGACATCGATACCGTCAACGTCCCAGTGCTGGACGACTCGCCCGAGGTGCACTCGCCGGAGCGCCCGCCCGCCCCGCCGGCGCCGGCTCGCCAACCCGCTACCCTGGCCGCGGCCGGTGATCTGCTGCGCGCGCTGGCCGCCCCGGTGCGCATTGCCATCGTGCTGCAACTGCAGGAGTCCGAGCGCTGCGTACACGAGTTGGTGGAGGCGCTCGAGGTGACCCAGCCTCTGATCAGCCAGCACCTCCGGGTCCTCAAGGCGGCCGGGGTGGTGGCCGGGGAGCGGCACGGGCGGGAGGTGCTCTACCGGCTGGTGGACGAGCACCTGGCGCACATCGTGCGGGACGCGGTCGCGCACGCCGAGGAGGGCGCGTGACCCGACCGCCCCGAGCCACCAAGCAGCGCGCGGCGGTCTCCGCGCTACTGGACCGGCTGGACGACTTCCGGTCCGCGCAGGAGATCCACGAGGAGCTGCGCCGGGACGGCGAGGGCATCGGCCTGACCACCGTCTACCGCACCCTGCAGACCCTGTCCGAGTCCGGCGACGTAGACGTGCTGCGCACCGACACCGGCGAGGCGGTCTACCGGCGCTGCTCCAACCACCATCACCACCACCTGGTGTGCCGCAACTGCGGCCGCACCGTCGAGGTGGAGGGACCGGCGGTGGAGAACTGGGCCCAGCGGATCGCCGAGGAGCACGGGTTCACCCACGTCAGTCACACCGTGGAGATCTTCGGCATCTGCGCCGACTGCACCGCCGCCGCCCGGCGCTGAGGCGTCAGCCGAGCAGCTCGGTACGAACCTGCGACGCGGTGGACACCACCAGCATGAGCAGCGTGCCCATGGGTTCGGCGGCCAGGCCGCCGGCGGGGAACACGTAGCGCAGGGTGACGTCCCAGCCCTGGTCGGTGCGCACCGCGCCGAGGGTGCCGAACATGCCCTGCCCGGCCCGCTCGGCCAGCCGCAGCGGGGCCGTCGAGTCGGCGGGCAGGTCCCAGGCGACCACGCAGGTCAGGCTGAGCACCACCAACCCCTCGGCCAGCTCGATGCCCTGCAACGCGCACGGCACGTCGCCGTGCCGGAAGGACAGCGCGCCGTCGTCGTCCACCCGCACCTCGTGGAAGCGTTCCAGCGCCTGCCGGGCGGTGTCCAGCATGCCGGCGGTGGCCGCCCCGCCGCTCACGGGCCCACCACCGACGATGCCTTGTCCACGGCCCCGCCGAACCGCCGGTTGCGGCCGGCGAAGATCTCGCACGCCTCCCAGATGTGCCGCCGGTCGAAGTCGGGGAACAGCGTGTCCAGGAAGACCATCTCCGCGTACGCCGACTGCCACAGCAGGAAGTTGGAGGTGCGCTGCTCGCCGGAGGAGCGCACGAACAGGTCCACGTCCGGCATGTCCGGCTCGTCCAGGTAGCGGGCGATCATCCGCTCGTCCACCCGGTCCGGCTTGATCCGGCCCTCGGCGGCCAGCCGGGCGATCTGCTTCACCGCGTCGGCGATCTCCGCCCGGCCGCCGTAGTTGACGCACATGGTCAGCGTCAGCACGTCGTTGTGCCGGGTCTTCTCCTCGGCGATCTCCAGTTCCTTGATCACACTGCGCCACAGCCGGGGGCGCCGGCCGGCCCAGCGCACCCGGACCCCCATGGAGTGCATCTCGTCCACCCGGCGGCGGATCACGTCCCGGTTGAAACCCATCAGGAACCGCACCTCGTCGGGGCTGCGCTTCCAGTTCTCCGTGGAGAACGCGTACGCGGACAGCCACCGCACGCCCAGCTGGATGCACCCGCGCGCGACGTCCATCAGTGCGGCCTCGCCCATCCGGTGGCCCTCGGTGCGGGGCAGCCCGCGCGCGTTCGCCCACCGGCCGTTGCCGTCCATCACCAGGGCGATGTGCTTCGGGACCTGGTCCTTCGGGATCTCCGGGGGGAGGGCGCCGGACGGGTGCGGGGCCGGGGCTTCGGGGTGGGCGGGTTTAGAGGCACGCACGGCCGTGAGCCTACGTCTCGCGCGCGGCCGTCGTGCACCGTGTACCGTCGGGAACGGTTGCGCCTAGGGTTCCGCCGGCCGCCCGACTGGGATTGACAATCAGGGCGGCGGGGGCCGGTCCGAGCGGCGCCAGGACACCGACGTGTGATCCACACCTGACGGGACAAAAGCCCTGAGGGCTCCTTATCGTGCGCGCTCGCCTACCGGCGGGCCCAACCCGAGGAGCCTCCCGGTGACCCCGTTGATCGTGTTTGCGGTACTCGGCTCGGCCCTGTTGCACGCCATCTGGAACTCCCTCGCCCACGCCGTGCCGGACCGGCTGGTCTGCATCTCGCTGATCGGCCTGGTGGATGCGGTCGGCGGGGCGGTCATGATCGCCTTCGCCGGGCTGCCGCCGGCCGGCGCGTGGCCGTTCATCATCGCCTCGGCGGTGCTGCACGTCGCCTACGCCCTGCTGCTCGCGGCCAGCTACGAGCTCGGCGAGTTCAGCCAGATGTACCCGCTGGCCCGGGGCACCTCGCCGTGGGTGGTGGCGCTGGTCTCGGTGTTCCTGCTGGACCACCCGCTGCCGCCGGCCGAGCTGCTCGGCGTGCTCGCGGTGTCCGGCGGGCTGCTCGGGCTGGTGCTGGTCGGCGGCCTGCCGGGACGAAAGCAGCTGCCGGCGCTCGGCGTGGCCACCCTCACCGGGTTGATGATCGCCGGGTACACGGTGGTCGACGGCCTCGGGGTCAACCAGGCCCCGCTGCTCGCCTACTCCGGCTGGATGTTCCTGCTCGAGGGGTTGCCGATGCCGCTGATCGCGCTGGCCCGGCGGCGGGGCGGCGCGCTGGCGTCGTTTCGCGCGTGCGCGGTGCCCGGGGTGGTCGGCGGGGTGGTCGCGCTGGCCGCCTACACCATCGTGCTGTGGGCGCAGACCAGCGGCGCGCTGGCCCCGGTCGCCGCGCTGCGGGAGACCAGCATCGTGTTCGGCGCACTGATCGGCTCGCTGTTCCTCGGCGAACGACTGGGCCACCGGCGCGCGGTGGCCGCCGCGGTGGTGCTCGCCGGGGTGCTACTGATCAGCCTTTGACGCGGCTAGCGGCGCTCCACCAGGGGAAGGGAGCGCAGCTGCCGCTCCAGGTGCCACTGCAGGTGCGCGGCGACCAGCCCGCTGGTGTCCCGGCGGACCGGGGAGGTGGCCGCGTCGGCGATCGACCAGTCGCCGTGCACCAGGGCGTCCAGCAGCACGAACGTCTCCGGCGACGGCGTCACCGAGCCGGCCGGGCGGCACCGCCCGCACACCGCCCCGCCGGCCGCCACGTTGTACGCGCGGTGCGGGCCGGGCTCGGCGCAGCGGGCGCATTCGGTGATCGCCGGCGCCCACCCGGCGTAACCCATCGCGCGCAGCAGGAACGCGTCCAGGATCAGCGCGGCGTCCCGCTCCCCGCCGGCCAGTGCGCGCAGCGCGCCGACCAGCAGCAGGTACAGGCGCAGCGCCGGCTCGCCCTCCTCGGCGGCCAGCCGGTCGGTGGTCTCCAGGATGGCGCAGCCGGTGGTGTAGCGGGTGTAGTCACCGATCACGCCGGCCCCGAACGCGTCCACGGTCTGCGCCTGGGTCACCACGTCCAGGCTGCGGCCCACGTAACACTGCACATCGACGTGGTTGAACGGCTCCAGCCGCGCCCCCCAGCGGGACCGGGTGCGCCGCACGCCCTTGGCCACCGCGCGCACCTTGCCCCGGCGCCGGGTGAGCAGCGTGGCGATCCGGTCCGCCTCGCCCAGCTTCTGCACCCGCAGCACCACGCCGGTGTCGCGCCACAACGTCACCCGTCCATCGTCCCACTACCCGCCCCGACCCGGACACATGCCAACATGGTTCTCCCCGGGCAGCGCAAGGAGCATCGCCATCACCGCCGAACCCCCGCCGAGCTGGTCCCCGCCGCTGGTTCAGCCGGACCCGCCGATCAACGTGTTGGCAATCGTCTCCCTGGTTCTGATCTTCGTATTCTGGCCGGCCGGAATCGTGTGCGGGATGCTGGCCCGCAAGCAGATCCGGGAGCGGGACGAACGGGGCGCCGGCCTGGCCCTCGCCGGCGTGATCATCAACGGCGTGCTCACCGTGTTCGCGGTACTCGTGTTCGCGCTGCTCATCCTGTTCTTCGGCCCCGGCATCCTGACCGCCCGAACGGACATCTAGAAACCCAGTTTGCGGAGCTGTTTGGGGTCGCGCTGCCAGTCCTTGGCCACGGTGACGTGCAGGTCCAGGTAGATCTTGGTGCCGAGCAGCGCCTCGATCTGCCGGCGCGCGGCGGTGCCGACCTCTTTGAGCCGGGCGCCGCCCTTGCCGATGATGATGCCCTTCTGGCTCTGCCGCTCTACGTAGATGATCGCGTGCACGTCCAGCATGTCGTCCCGGCCCTCGTGCGGGATCATCTCCTCGACCAGCACGGCCAGCGAGTGCGGCAGCTCGTCGCGCACCCCTTCCAGCGCGGCCTCCCGGACCAGCTCGGCCACCAGCGTGGCCTCCGGCTCATCGGTCAGCTCGCCGTCCGGGTAGAGCGGCGGCCCCTCGGGCAGGCGGGCGACCAGCAGGTCGGACACGGTGTTCAGCTGGAAGCCGTCCACCGCCGAGCAGGGCACGATCTCCGCGAAGTCCATCAGCTCGCCCAGCTGGACCAGCCGCTCCGCCACCACCGGCGGGGCGGCCAGGTCGGTCTTGGTCACCACGCCGATCACCGGGGTGCGCCTGGCCACCGACCGCAGCTCGTTGACGATGAACTGGTCGCCCCGGCCGACCGGCGCGTCCGCCGGCACGCAGAAGCCGATCACGTCCACCTCGGCCCAGGTCTCCCGGACCACGTCGTTGAGCCGGCTGCCCAGCAGCGTGCGCGGCTTGTGCAGGCCCGGCGTGTCCACGATGACCAGCTGGGCGTCCGGCCGGCGCAGGATGCCCCGGATGGCGTGCCGGGTGGTCTGCGGGCGGCTGGAGGTGATCGCCACCTTCCCGCCGACCAGCGCGTTGGTCAGGGTGGACTTGCCCGCGTTGGGGCGGCCGACGAAGCAGGCGAAGCCGGACCGGTGTTCGGAAGACACCCGCTGAGGGTAGTCATGCCATCGTCAGGCCCCCGCTGACACTCACCGTCTGGCCCGTGAGGAAGCAGGCCTCGTCGGAGGCCAGGAAGGCCACTGTGTTGGCGATGTCCGCCGGCTCGGCCAGCCGGCGCAGCGGGATCGCCCTGATCAGCGACTCGCGCAGCTTCGGCTGGTCCCCGCCGAGCGAGGCGAACAGCGCGGTGTCGGTCGGGCCGGGGCAGACGCAGTTCACCCTCGGCCCGCTCCGGGCCATCTCCCGGGCCATGGTCTTGCTGAACGCGATCACGCCGCCCTTGGCCGCCGAGTAGACCGCCTCGCCGGAGGAACCGACCCGACCGGCGTCCGAGGCCAGGTTCACCACCGCGCCGTAGCCGCGCTCGGCCATGAGCGGCAGCACCGCCCGGCTGGTGTGCAGCACCCCGTACAGGTTGATCGCGATGATCCGGTCCCAGTCGGCCGGGTCGGACTCCGTGAACGGCCCGATCTTGTCCCAGCCGGCGTTGTTCACCAGCACGTCGATCCGCCCGAACCGGCGATGCACCTCGGCGGTCACCTCGGCCACCGCCGCGCGGTCAGTGACATCCAGCACCAGGCCCACCGCGCCACCACCGATCGTCTTGGCGGTGTCCGACGCGGTCTCCCCGTCGATGTCCAGGGCGACCACGGTGGCCCCCTCGGCGGCGAACTTCTCCGCGATGGCCCGCCCGATGCCGCGCCCGGCGCCGGTCACCATGGCGATCCGGTCTTCCAACCTGCCCATTTCGCGCGTCCCCTCAGTGTCCGACGACGTGGCGGGCGAAGTCGGGCTTGCGCTTCTCCGCGAACGCGGCGGCGCCCTCCAACCCTTCCGGGGACGCGGTGAACAGGTCCAGCGCGGACATCGCCAGGTTGCTCAGCCCGGCCTGGTGGTCGGTGTCCGCGTTGAACGACTGCTTGAGGAAGCGGATCGCCGTCGGGCTCTTCTCCGCCACCTCGAACGCCCACGCCTTCGCCTCGTCCAGCAACCGCTCGCCCGGCACCACCGCGTTCACCAGGCCCATCCGCTCGGCCTGCGCGGCGTCGTAGAGCCGGCACCAGTACCACATCTCCCTGGCCTTCTTCTCGCCGACGACCCTGGCCAGGTAGGCGGAGCCGAAGCCGGCGTCGAACGACCCCACCCGGGGTCCGGCCTGCCCGAACCGGGCGTGCTCGGCGGCGATGGACACGTCGCACAGCACGTGCAGCACGTGCCCGCCCCCGACCGCGAGGCCGTTCACGGCGGCGATCACCGGTTTCGGCACGTCCCGGATCAGCTTGTGCAGGTAGCCGATCTCGAACATGCCGCTCTCCGTCGGCCCGTAGTCGCCGGTCTCGGCCCGTTGCTTGACGTCACCGCCGGTGCAGAACGCCTTGTCCCCGGCGCCGGTGAGGATTACCGCCTGGATCGACCGGTCGGCCCACGCCGCGCGGAACGCGGCGACCAGCTCGTCCACGGTGCGCCCCCGGAACGCGTTGTAGCGCTCCGGCCGGTCGATGGTGATGACGGCGACCGGACCGTCCGGTTCGTAGCGGATGTCGGTGCAGTTGCTCGGGTCCCATGCCATTTGACCAGGCTGCTAAATTTTGAATTAGAAGTCAATAGCTGAACATGACTTCAAAGTGATACCGTCGGGTCGATGTCTGACCGGGTGGAACGCAAACGCGGACGGCGGATCCAGGAGATCCTGACCGCCGCCGCCGAGCTGTTCGGCGAACGCGGCTACGAGGGCGTCAGCCTGGAGGACGTGGCGGACCGGCTGGACGTCACCAAGGGCTCGCTGTACTACTACTTCGCCAGCAAGGACGAGCTGGGCACGGCCGCCATCGAGACCCTGGGCAACGACTGGACGGACCGGTTGGAGGCCCTGCCGGCGGAGGGGTCCGCCACCGAACGGCTGCGCGCGCTGCTGCGCGAGCACAGCCGGATCGCGGTGTGCGAGTACCCGGCGGCGCTGCGGCTGTTCCTGGCGCCCCGGGAGTGGCCGGCGGAACATCGCGCGCGGATCAAGGAGATGCGCCGCCGGCACGACCGGGTGTTCCGCGTCATCGTGGAGGAGGGCGTGGCGACCGGCGAGTTCACCGTGACCGGCGTGGACCCGGCGCTGCGCTGCATGCACGCCGCCATGTCCCAGGCCCCGGCGTGGTGCTCGGGCCGCACCGGCGCCGACCTGGAAACCGCCCTCGACGAACTGGCCGACACCCTCCTGATGCTGGTCGGCCGCCTCCCTCGTTAACCCGCCAGGCGCGCGGCGATCTCCCGTCCGATCGGGAGCGCGGCGGTCGCGGCCGGGGAAGGCGCGTTCAACACGTGCAGCACCGGGCCGTCCGGCACGAACAGGAAGTCGTCCACCAGCGTCCCGTCCGGGCGCACCGCCTGCGCGCGCACGCCGGCGCCGGCCGGCTCCAGGTCCTCGGCGCGCACGTCGGGCAACATCCGGCGCACCCGCTCGGCCATGACCTGGCGGGACAGGGAACCACGCACCTCGTCCACACCCAGGCGCCAGTGCCGGCGGGCCAGCCGGTGCAGGCCCGGGTAGGCCAGCGTGGCCGCCAGCTCGCCCGGCCGCACCACTCCCCACCGGTAGCCCTCCCGGGCCAGCGCGAGCACCGCGTTCGGCCCCACGTGCACGTGCCCGTCCACGCCCCGGGTGGCGTGCACGCCCAGGAACGGCAGCCCCGGGTCGGGCACCGGGTAGATCAGCTCGCGGACCAGGTCGTCGACGAGCAGCTCGGCGTACTCGCCCCGGAACGGCACGATGCGCACCCCCGGGTCCGCCCCGCTGCCCCGGGCCAGTTCGTCGCAGCGCAACCCGGCGCAGGCCACCACCCGCTTCGCCAGCAGCTCGCCCCCTCGAGTGCGCACCACCACGTCGGCCCGCCGCCGCACCAACCGGGTCACCCGGCGGGCGAGCAGCAACGTGCCGCCGCCCTCCTCGAACAGCTCGGCCAGCCGAACCGCGACCAGCCGGAAGTCGCAGACCCCGGTGCCCGGGACGCGCAGGGCGGCCAGCGCGCGCACGTTCGGCTCGTACCGGCGCGCCTCGGCGGCGGACAGCTCGTGGCACTCCACCCCGTTGGCCATGCCCCGCCGGGCCAGCTCGGCCAGCCGGGGCAGCTCCTCGGCCTCCGTCGCGACCACCAGCTTGCCGGCCACCCGGTGCGGCAGGTCGTGGGTGCGGCAGAAGGCCACCGTCTCGTCCCGGCCGGCCACCGCCAGCCGCGCCTTGTAGCTGCCCGGGCGGTAGTACAGCCCGGAGTGGATCACGTTCGAGTTGTGCCCGGTCTGGTGCGCGGCGACGGTCGGTTCGGCCTCCACCACCGCGACCGTGCGACCGGCCGCGAGCAGGGCGCGCGCGGTGGCCAGGCCCACGATCCCCGCGCCGACGACCACTACGTCAAAGCGCGGGGTGCTCAAGGAGCGAGCACCGAGCGGACCTCCCCGGCGGCATCGGCCAGCAGCACCGGTGCGGCGGGCGCCAGGTCCCGCACCGCCGCCACCGAGGCGTCGTCCGGCGCACCGGCTTCCGCGTTGACCACGGCGGCCGCCTCCAGCCCGGGCGCCCCGCTGGACACGGCGGCGGCCACGGCGGCCTGCAGCGCGGACAGCTTCAGCGAGGGCAGCGAGACGGTGGCGGCGGAGTAGGTGCGCCCGTCGGTGTCCCGGATCGCCGCACCCTCGGCGGCGCCGGTGCGCGCGCGCACCGCCCGGGCCAGCGTGACTATCTTCTGGTCTTCCGGGTCCAGGCCGTCAGCTTGCGACATCGCTCCCCTCCCGCCGCTCGGACGCACCGGCGGCTTCGGTCTTCGGCTCAGGGTCCCCGCTCACCGGGGTGACCAGCACGGTGGTGATCCGGATCCGGCCGCGCGCGTCCTTGCCGCCCTCGGCGAGCAGGCGCAGCCCGGCCACCTCGGCCCGCGAGCCGGGCAGCGGCACCCGGCCCAGCCGCTGGGCCAGCAGGCCGCCCACGGTGTCCACGTCGGCCTCGGTCAGCTCCGGTTCCATCCCGGTGCCGAACAGCTCCGCGAGGTCGGCCACCGGCAGCCGGGCGGCCACCCGCACGGCGTGCTCGTCCACCTGCTGGACCGGCTGGATCTCCTCGGTGTCGTACTCGTCGGTGATCTCCCCGACGATCTCCTCGAGGATGTCCTCGATGGTCACGACGCCGGCGGTGCCCCCGTACTCGTCCACCACGATGGCCATGTGCGAGCGGCTGCGCTGCATCTCCTTGAGCAGGTCGCCGGCCGGCTTGGAGTCCGGCACGAAGGTGGCCGGGCGCATCACGTCGCCGACCGTGCGCCCGGCGTTTTCCTCGGTGTCCTCCCCGGCGGCGGCCAGATCCTTCAGGTAGGCCACGCCGACCACGTCGTCCACGCTCTCGCCGAGCACCGGAATGCGCGAGTAGCCGCTGCGCAAGGCCAGGGTCAGGCCGTCCCGCACGCCCTTGTCCCGCTCGATCCAGATCAGCTCGGTGCGCGGCACCATCACGTCCCGGCAGGGCGTGTCGCCCAGCTCGAACACCGAGTGGATCATCTGCCGCTCGTCCTCGGCCACCACCCCGCGCGCGCCGGCCAGGTCCACCGCCTCGCGCAGCTCCACCTCGGTGGAGAACGGACCCTCGCGGAAACCGGGTCCGGGGGTGATCGCGTTGCCCACGATGATCAGCAGCCGGGTGAGCGGGCCGAGCAACGCGGCCAGTGCGCGCACCGGCGCGGCGAGCAGCAGGCCGATGCCGTACGGGTGCTGCCGGCCGATGGTGCGCGGACCCACCCCGACCAGCACGTAGCTGACCACCAGCATGATCGCCCCGGCGGCCACCGCACCCAGCCAGCCGGGGGTGATCAGCTGGACGGCCACCACCGTGGCCAGCACCGTGGCCACCGTCTCGCAGGCCAGCCGCAGCAGCAGCAACAGGTTCACGTACCGGGGGCGGTCGGCCACCACGGCGGCCAGCTGGCGCGCGCCGGTGCGGCGCGCCCGCACCAACGCGTCCACCCTGGCCCGGGACACCTCGCCCAGCGAGGCGTCGGCGGCGGCGAACAGCCCGGCCAGCGGCACCAACAGCACGGCGAGCACGATCTGCCACACCAGTGCGGTACTCATCGTTCGCTCATCGCTCGGGGGTGTCGAACGGCTCCAGGCCGGCCGTGCCGAGCACGTGCGAGTCCGCCCGGTGCTGGCGGGCGGCGGCCTCGGCGGCGGCCCGCTCGGTGCGCCAGCGCTCCAGGACCTGGTTCTGCAGGGCGAACATCTCCCGCTCCTGGTCCGGCTCGGCGTGGTCGTAGCCGAGCAGGTGCAGCACGCCGTGCACGGTGAGCAGGTGCAGCTCGTCGTCCAGCGAGTGGCCGGCGGCGTGCGCCTGCTCCTTGGCGAACTCCGGGCAGAGCACCACGTCGCCCAGGATCGACTCCGGGTCGTCCAGCGAGTCCGGCCGCCGGGAGGCGTCCAGCTCGTCCATCGGGAAGGACATCACGTCGGTCGGGCCGGGCAGCTCCATCCAGCGCTGGTGCAGCTCGGCCATCACGTCCAGCTCGACCAGCAGGACGCTCAGCTCGGCCAGCGGGTTCACCCGCATCGTGTCCAGCGCGTAGCGGGCCACCGAGGCGATCGCCGGCTCGTCGACCGCGACCCCCGACTCGTTGCAGATCTCGATGCTCATGGCAGCTCAGACGGTACTGCGCGGCGTCAACGACGTCGCCGGCGGTCGGCCCGGTTCGGCACCAGGCGGCCATCCGACGGCTGGTTGGCGTCCCACCGGGCGTAGGCGTCCACAATGTCCGACACCAGCCGGTGCCGAACCACGTCGGTGCTGGTCAGTTCGGCGAAGTGCACGTCGTCCACGTCGCCCAGGATGTCCCGCACCACCAGCAGCCCGGACCGCGAGCCACCGGGCAGGTCGATCTGGGTGCTGTCCCCGGTGACCACGATCTGCGAGCCGAAGCCCAGCCGGGTGAGGAACATCTTCATCTGTTCCGGCGTGGTGTTCTGCGCCTCGTCCAGGATGATGAACGCGTCGTTCAGGGTGCGGCCGCGCATGTACGCCAGCGGCGCCACCTCGATGGTGCCGGCGGACATCAGCTTCGGGATGGACTCCGGCTCGATCATGTCGTGCAGCGCGTCGTAGAGCGGGCGCAGGTACGGGTCGATCTTCTCGTACAGCGTGCCCGGCAGGAAGCCCAGCCGCTCCCCGGCCTCCACCGCCGGTCGGGTCAGGATGATCCGGTTGACCTGCTTGTTCTGCAGCGCCTGGACCGCCTTGGCCATGGCCAGGTAGGTCTTCCCGGTGCCGGCCGGGCCGATGCCGAACACGATGGTGTGCTGGTCGATCGCGTCCACGTACCGGCGCTGGTTCAGCGTCTTGGGCCGGATGGTGCGGCCGCGCCGGGACAGGATGTTCAGGCTGAGCACCTCGGCCGGCGACCGGCCGCCCGCCTCCGGGTCACTCACCTCGCGGTCGGACAGCATGGAAACCATGCGCCGCACGGTGTCCGGGCCGAGCTCCTGCCCCCCGCTGGCCAGGGTGATCAGTTCGGCGAACACCCGCTCGGCGAAGGCCACGTCGGCCGGGTCGCCGGTGAGGGTGAGCTCATTGCCGCGCACGTGCACGTCGGCGGACAACAGGTCCTCGGCGGCGCGCAGGTTCTCGTCTCGGGAGCCGAGCAACGGCAGCAACGCGGAATCTGGAATGGCCAGACGGGAGCGCGCGGGGGTGCCGTTGTTGGACTGCTCCGGTTCGGTACCGGTCACGTGGTGTGCTGCCCTGCTTCCCGCTCGCTTGACGGACGATCCCCATCGATGTTAGCGGCCGACGGTCGGCGGCGCAGTCAAGTAACCCCCTTCGAGCCAACGGGCCCGAACGGACCGTGCCGCGGCGACCGTGGGGGGACGTCCGCCGCGGCACGGCGGCCGCCGACAAAGGGGGACTCGACCGGCGGCCACACCGGGTGTCGCACACCCGATGACAGTGCCTCCAGGGTGACCCGATCGTCGGACCCACCCCGAGGTGAAGAGTGCACAGATCGTAGCTCTTCGACTGGCCGATAACGGCCGCTGCTCACCCGAATGGCCTCCGGCTCTGTATCCATTCGGTTACTTAAAGTGGTTGAATGTGACCTTGTGTGACTGTCTGGTCACGCGGTTGCGTCGGGAGTGACTGGAGTTCTATTCGCGGGTTTCGGCCGGTTTGTGGTGCGGGTTCGCGGCGTGCGTTCAGGTGGAGGTTGGGTTTTAGAGATGGCTTGGACGGCGCGGCTGGGGATGTGGCTTGGTTCGGGTCCGCCCGAGGCGTTGGGTGGGCCGTTTCGCCGGGTTGAGTTACTCAGCGTGGTCCTGTTTCCGGGGTTGAACGGGGTCGCCACGTCGAGGGTGTGCTCAGTCGGGTTCCGCCCATGATCAAAGGCGACTCAGCCACCACTCGGCCAAGAGGGCGGCCCAGCAGGCCGCAGATACGCTAACTCCGCGTAGTCGGGTGGCCGCACCGGGGCCGGAGGGCACCCGGACGCGACGGAGCACCGGACGCGACGGGCGGGACCCGAACCAGCCACACCCCCAGCCGCGCCGTCCAAGCCATCTTGAAAACCCAACCCTCACCCGAAACGCCGGCCGCGAAGAGCGGCCCGAGCCCGGAAGCGTCAGCCGGGGACGGACCAACGGCCGGCCAGCGCACCCAACGCCCCCAAAGCGA
The DNA here is from genome assembly GCF_039543365.1 of Actinospineispora eucalypti. NCBI lineage: Bacteria > Bacillati > Actinomycetota > Actinomycetes > Pseudonocardiales > Pseudonocardiaceae > Actinospineispora > Actinospineispora eucalypti. Next base: position 27,049 of record NZ_BAABJP010000037.1, on the reverse strand, counting down.
CCGCCGCGGCCGTGGATGCGCGCAGCACCTCCCGACCCAGCCGGACCGGCCGGGCGCCGTGCCCGGTCAGCGTCTCCAGCTCGTCGTCGGCGATGCCGCCCTCGGGGCCGACCACCAGCAACAACCGGGTCGCCGACACCAGCTCGGGCGCCAAGTCGGCCAGTCCGACGCCGGCCGACTCGTGCAGCACCAGCGGCAGGGTGCCACCTTCCGCGCACCGCGAAGCCAGCTCTCGGGTTCCGACCGCCGGGGTTACCGGGGGCAGCCAGGCCCGGCGGGACTGTTTGGTGGCGGCCAGCGCGGTGGAGCGCCAGCGGGCCAGGGCCTTGTCCCCGCGCGGGCCGTCCTCCCAGCGGGCCACGCAGCGCGCGGCCCGCCAGGGCACGATCTCGTCCACCCCGGCCTCGGTGGCCAGTTCCACCGCCAGCTCACCCCGGTCGCCCTTGACCAGCGCCTGGGCCAACGTCACCGGTGGGGCGGCGGGCGGGACGGCGCGGCGGGACAACACCCGCACCCGCAGCAGATCCTTGCCCACCACCTCGGTCACCTCGGACTCGGCCAGCCCGCCCCGGCCGTCGCCGAGCAGCAGGCACTCGCCGACCCGGGTGCGCCGGACGGTCACCGCGTGCCGGCCCTCGTCACCGGTCAGCTCGCCGAACTCGCCACCGGGGAGCCGCGAGACCAGGTACAGCGGCGGGGTCAGCGCGACCTCACCGGCCGCCCCGGCTACCCCGCAGCCGGGCGAACAGGCCTCCGCCGTTGCGCCCGCCCACCGTCAGGTCGGGCTGCTCGTCGCCGCGCAGCGCGGCCAGCTCGCGCAGCAGCTCGGCCTGGCGGGTGTCCAGCTTGGTCGGCGTGAGCACCTCGATGTGCACCATCAGGTCGCCGTGGCCGTCCACCCGGCCGCTGGAGCGCAGCCGGGGCATGCCCTTGCCGCGCATCGTGCGGACCGTGCCGGTCTGGGTGCCCGGCTCGATGTCCAGCTCCAGCTCCTCGCCCTCGACCAGCGTGGGCAGCCGGACCGTGGTGCCCAGCGCGGCGGTGGTCATCGGCAGGGGCAGCACGCAGTGCAGGTCCACGCCCTCCCGGGTGAACACGTCGTGCGGCTCCTCGTCCACCTCGACGTACAGGTCGCCGGCCGGCCCGCCGCCGGAACCGACCTCGCCCTGCCCGGCCAGCCGCACCCGCATCCCGTCGGCCACCCCGGCCGGCATCTTCACCTTCACCGTGCGCCGCGCGCGGACCCGGCCGTCGCCGCCGCACTGCCGGCACGGGTCGGTGATCACCTCGCCCATGCCCCGGCAGTTCGGGCACGGGCGGCTGGTCACCACCTGGCCGAGGAAGGAGCGCTGCACGCTCTGCACCTCGCCCCGGCCGTGGCAGATGTCGCACATGGTCGGCGAGGTGCCGGGAGCGCAGCCGGAACCGGTGCACTCCGAGCAGAGAACCGCGGTGTCCACGGTGAGATCCCTGGTCAGGCCGGCCGCGCACTCCTCGAGGGTGAGCCGCATCCGGATCAGCGCGTCCGCGCCCGGCTGGACCCGGTTGCGCGGCCCCCGGCCGGCGCCGCCGCCGGTGGTGGCGCCGAAGAAGGCGTCCATGATGTCGCCGAGGCCGCCGAACCCGGCGAACGGGTCGCCACCGCCACCGCGCCCTCCGCCGTTGTCCAGCGGGTCCCCGCCGAGGTCCACGAGCCGCCGCTTCTCCGGGTCGGAGAGCACCTCGTACGCGGCCTTCACCTCGGCGAACCGCTCCCGGGCGCCCGGATCGGGGTTCACGTCCGGGTGCAGCTCGCGAGCGAGCCTGCGGTACGCCCGCTTGATCTCGTCGGCCCCGGCGTCCGTACTGACCCCGAGCGCCCCGTAGTAGTCCCTGGCCACCCTTGCGTTCCTCATGTCCCTCTGGCTGCGTGCTCGTCCCCCGCGCGGCGTAGCTGCCTACCGCCCCGTCAGGATCTCACCTACGTATCTGGCCACCGCATGCACCGCGGCGATGTTGGTCGGATAGTCCATCCGGGTGGGACCGACCACGCCCATGCCACCCAGCAACATCTCGCCCGGCCCGTAGCCGATGGACACCACCGAGGTGGCGCGCAGGTCCTCGGACTCGATCTCCTCGCCGATGCTTACCCGCACGGTACCCGGCTGGCGCGCCGAGGCGAGCAGCTTGAGCACCACGACCTGCTCCTCCAGCGCCTCCAGCACCTGGCGCAGCGAACCGGGGAAGTCGGCCACGTTCCGGGTCAGGTTGGCCGTGCCACCCAGCACCAGCCGTTCCTCGGGGTGCTCCACCAGCGCGTCGATCAGCACCATCGCCAGGGTGGTGAGCGTGTCCCGGAGCTCGTTCGGCGCGTCCTCGGGCAGCGCCGCGACCAGCGCGGACGCGTCGGAGAGCCGGCGGCCGACGATCGCCGAGTTGAGCAGCGCGCGGACCCGGGAGAGGTTGTCCTCGGCCAGGATGTCCCCCAGGTCGACCACCCGCTGGTCCACCCGGCCGCTGTCGGTGATCAGCACCATCATCACCCGCGCCGGGGTGAGCGAGACCAGCTCCAGGTGGCGCACCGTGGACCGGGTCAGCGTGGGGTACTGCACCACCGCCACCTGCCGGGTGAGCTGGGCGAGCAGCCGGACGCTGCGCCGCAGCACGTCGTCCAGGTCCAGCGCGCCGTCCAGGAAGGACTGGATGGCCCGCCGCTCGGCGGTGGACAGCGGCTTGACGTCGCTCAGCCGGTCCACGAACCGGCGGTAGCCCTTGTCGGTGGGGATCCGGCCGGCGCTGGTGTGCGGCTGCGCGATGTAGCCGTCCTCCTCCAGCGCGGCCATGTCGTTGCGCACGGTGGCGCTGGAAACCCCCAGGTTGTGCCGCTCCACCAGGGTCTTGGAGCCCACCGGCTCCTGGGTCGCGACGTAGTCCGCGACAATTGCGCGCAGCACGTCCAACCGGCGTTCCTCGGCGTTCAACCCTGGGACCTCCTGACCAGCCTCCGCCGTCCAGTCTACGTTTCCGGAGGACCCGGTGGCCCCGTGACGCTTACCCTGGTTGCGTGCCAGTTGCGTCTGCCACCGGCCTCACCGAGGTCTGCGTTGTCCCCGCACGCGCCTAACTGGGCGCGTGCTCGATGAGCGCGCTCCGCGCGGTGTTGGCCGGGCGGCCGTTGGTCGCGCTCACCGGGGCCGGGTTGTCCACCGACTCGGGGATCCCGGACTACCGGGGACCCGGGTCGCCGCCCGCAACCCCGATGACCTTCGCCGAGTTCCGGTCCGGCGAGGCGGCCCGCCGGCGGTACTGGGCGCGCAGCCACGTCGGCTGGGCCCGCATGGGCGCCGCCGCGCCGAACGCCGGGCACCGGGCACTGGTTTCGCTGGAACGGGCCGGCGTGCTGCGCGGGCTGATCACGCAGAACGTGGACGGCCTGCACCGCGCCGCCGGGCACCGATCGGTGATCGACCTGCACGGACGCCTCGCCGGGGTGGTCTGCCTGGACTGCCGCCGCCGCAGCCCGCGCTCGGGGCTGCAGCGGCGGCTGGCCGAGCTGAACCCCGGCTTCGCCGAGTCCACCGGGGCCGACGTGGCCAGCGCGCCGGACGGGGACGCCGTGCTCTCCACGGTGGCCGGCTTCCGGGTCGCCCCGTGCGCGGTGTGCGGCGGGGTCCTCAAGCCGGACGTGGTGTTCTTCGGGGAGCACGTGCCGCCGGAACGGGTCGCGCTGGCCTACGCCCTGGTGGAGTCGCTGGTCCCCGAGTCCGGCCCGGTCGGCGCGCTGCTGGTCGCCGGCAGCTCGCTGACCGTCCAGTCCGGGCTGCGCTTCGTACGCCGCGCCCACCAGCGGGACATCCCGGTCGTCATCGTCAACCGAGGCCCCACCCGAGGCGACCCCCTGGCCACAATCAAGGTGGACGCCGGCTGCTCCGAAACCCTCACCCAACTCGCCACCACCCTGATTCAGTGACTCCAGCACGCTGATTCAGGTGGGTTCAGCACGCTGATTCAGTCACTTCAGCAGGGTGATTCAGGCGACCCACCCGATCTCGACGGTCGCGTTGGGGCTGGGGCTTCCGGGGTGGCCGGCTTTCAAGATCGCTCGGACGGCGCGGCTCGGGTTTGTGCTCAGCTTGGGTGCGCCCTCGGCGGCCCGGTTCAACTGCGCCGAGTACGGAGCGTAAGCGTACGTGCGGGCTTGCCCGGCTCTCCGTTCGCCGAGCGCAAGCTGAGTCCGTTTCGATCATGGGCGGAATCGGACTGAGCCTGCGCTCGAATGCTGTTCTGTGGCAGATATGCCCAGATTTGTGTCCATGTGGGCGAACGTAGGTGATCGTTCGATAGAGGGCCAGCGTCCCAGGATGGCATGGTTCGTAGTTGGGTGGGCCGGTTCGCGCGGGAGCAACTGTCGGCGAGTAGGCCCTGTCCAGGGTGGAATTTTCTGATGCTCAACCCGGCTCGCTCACCCCCGATCGAGTGGCCACGCAAACCGAGTCGGCGCGCAACCGGTCTCGGGCGGCCATTCAACCGGCGCTCGATGGGCTCGACTGGGTGGTCTTCGCGCTCAGATCGGCTGCCAGCCCGCCGGCTCCCTACCCTGAACCGATCCACACGGCCGGTCGCAGACGGTAGCGCACGAGAGGAGGTCTCAGGTTGAACAAGACCGAGTTGATCACTGCGGTGGCGCGACGCCTGGGCACCGACCAGGAAACGGCTGCGGCGGCGGTGGACGGCGTGCTCGGGATCGTCATGCGCGCGGTCGGCGATGGCGAGTCGGTGTCATTGTCCGGTTTCGGCGTGTTCGAAGCCCGCGAGCGGCCGTCCAGGGCCGGGCGCAACCCGCGCACCGGCGAGGTGATCACGTTGGCGGCGCGGACGGTGCCGGTATTTCGACCTGGACTGCGATTCCGCCGCGCGCTCGGCGGCGCACCCGAACCCACGGGGCCAACTCGGCCTTCCGGACCGGTGGCAGGCGTGCGGGTCATCATCGAATCGACCCCGGCCAGCGAGAACCAGGCCCGACCATCCGGCAAGGCAAAGACAGCCGGCAAAGCGGCGAAGAAGGCCAAAGACGCCACGCGCGGTGTGAAGGCGGGCAAGGCGGCCACGCCGCGATCGGGCACCGCTCAGAAGCGCGGGAAGAAGGGCGGCAAGAAATAGCGGCAGGTGAGCATCCTCTGATGGGAAACCAACACGACGCCAGCACGTTCGTCCGGCAGCATCACAAGCAAGCGATCACCCTGCCCGTTGAGTTGAGCCCTCGCGTGCACCGTCAGCTCATCGCCTGGTGTCAGGACACCGCCGAAGCGCTCGACGTGCGGGCACAACGACCCCGGCTCACCGCGAAACCTGACCGATGGTGAGTTGAGGCGGGCTACTGATCGAGTTCCTTGCGCGCAGCACGCTCGACCAGGATGGGCAGGAACGCATGAATCCGGGCATCGGCAAACCGACCACGAACAACCCTCACCGTGTCGACCACGCGATCGTCGGTCCACCCCGGCCTTCTGCCGTACTCCGAGACAAGCCGTGACTCAAGATCATTGAGATGCCGGGCGACCTGCCGCTCTTCCAAGGTCTCTAGTGTCGGATGGTTCGCCATCAGACCTCCTAGATACGCCAGCACTACCAGCCGATTATCCCCACAGAATGCACCGCTGGGTTCGGTCGGACCGCTGACCGCGCCGTTCTTTCTGCCGCCGGGTTGACCCGGGCCGCCTACATCGGTACCGAGGCCGCCAGTGCTCTGACCATGCATCTGACCAAGATCGCCACCTATGGCGCCGGGGACCTGCTGACCAGCACCGTGGTTGTCTACGGGGTTCGCGTTCACTGCCGCCAGCCTGCTCGGCACCTGGGCTGGGAAGAAGATCGTCACCCCCCTGAGCGAAGGCATCTTCGTCATCGTCGTTGAGGTCGGTCTGCTGGCCGCCGGACTGCTGTTCCTGATCGGCCTGTGACACCCCGCCGCCGGCCATGTTCGGGCGGTGGGGTGGGGTTGGTTCGCGGGTCAGAACCCGTCATCTGGTTCGTCCATCGCGACGACGAAGTTGTGGATGTACCCGTGCGCGGTGGTCCGGGTGTCGTGGCCGGAGGTGTTGGTCATCGCCATCCAGTCGGCGGCGAGCGCCACCAGGTGCTCGTGGCTCATGCGCGGCAGGATCAGATCGGCGATCTCGCTCGCGTCGGCGGTGGGGTGTTCCCGCCGCGTCGCCTTGTAGTGCGCGCTGAGCTGCTTGATCGGTTCTGGCGTGCTCATCGGTTCCCGCCGCGGCCGGAGGCAGCGCCTCACATCAATATGTAGGATCGCTACTGTAGCGGTCCGGCATCCGCCCGGATCGGCGGCCCTGACTGGGACCGGGGCGACGGAGCGAGCGTGAATGCGCAGCTTGCCGGGGTGATCGAGGTTCTGCGCGGGCTCGGCTCATGGAGCGATGCGGGGTACTTGTTGGCCGTTCCGGTGATGGCGGCGGTGTCCGTCCTCGATGGTCGCGATGGTGCCCCGTGGGTGCGCTGGCGCGGTTTCTGGCGCGGCGGGTGGACCTCGTTGGCCGGTGACGCGCACCGTGGCCGTGCCGAAGCCGCTGGATGCGGTGACCGACCGGTTGGCCGGGTTCCACAACGTGACCGTGTGGCATCCGCGCGCGGTGTGTTCTGTCCGGCTCGACACCGGGCCGGCGAGGGTGGGTTCGTGTTGGCGCGTGTGGTTGCGCGGCTCGCGGGCACGGTTCGCGGTGGTGTACACACTGGTGCGGCGCGGACGCCACTGGATCACACTGACCGCCCGGCGGGGCCTGTTCACGGTGACCCTCGACTACGCGTGCACCGATCTGGATGACGCCACCGAGGTCCATGTCTGCGTGCGATGTGTGCTGCGCGGGCCGGCCATCCTGTTGCGTCCGCTACTCACCGGCACCTTCACGGCCCTCGCCCACAACGCGATCGCCGAACTGGGTCGAGACCTCGCGGATTGACTCGGATTGACGCGGCCGACCGCGCCATCCGCCCAAAAAAACCCTGGCGGCTGTCGGATGTCGAGGCGGGGTTGGCCGTGGGTTTAGTGTGCGCGGGCCAGACGCGCGGTCGCGAACAGCGGTCGAACCACGGCGGGCGTGGTAGCGAGGGTGAGCACGCCGGCCAGGATCACGGCCGGCCAGATCAGGGAGGCCGGGGCGAGCGCACCCCGGATAGCCAGATACGCGGTCGCCTGCATCGCGGTGATCACGCCGAGGGTCGCGCTGGCGATACTGGCCCGGATCGCCCACCGCTGGCATTGCGGCCTCCACCGCACGCAAGAGCGCAGATGAGTGGGCGCCACCAGCAGCAACAATCCGAGCGCGGCCAGGCCCAACGCGGCGGGAGCGGTGTATTCGGCGCCGCTGTCGAGTGCGAGCAGCGCGACCGGGCGGGTGTTCACCGGCCAGGGCATGGGCGGGGCGTGATCGAGCACAATGCGCCAGCCCAGACCAACGACCGCGCCGACCAGCAGCAGCACCGTGGCGAGCTGATGCAGGTACGGGCGCAGCAGCTCCGCGCGCATCGCCGGCCCGATCGCCGCGGGGAGACCGAACTCGCGCACCGCGGTCGCCACCGCGTGCTCGGCCGGTGCACCGGTGCACACGAGGTGTTCGGCGTGGCTGAGCACATGGTCATAGACCTCGTCGAGCAGGTCAGCCCCCGCCGGGACGCTCGCGTGCGCGCACAGTTGGGCACGCAACTCCCGCAGGTAGGAATCGACCGCCCGCGCCAGGTCCGGCTTGTCGCGGAGGTTCAGCTCGGGTTCCATGACGGCCTCACCCCCGCCGGGGCAACCACACCGGACAGATCGGCGACCAGCGTGCGCCACCGGCCTGGGTGATCGACTAGGCAGCGGCGTCCCCGCCGCGTGAGCTGGTACTCCCGGCGACGCCGACCAGGCCCTTCGATCCATGTTCCGGCGATCAACCCGTCATCCTCCAGTCCGCGCAGCGCGCGATACAGCGTACCGCCATCCACACGCGTCACACTGATGTCGTGCCGGCGCAGCGCAACCATCAACGCATAGCCGTGTGCGGGCCCGGCCGCCAACGCGGTCAACAGCAACGCTTCCAACTCTCGCGCCCGCGCGTCGTCCGGCATCGGTGCATCCCCTCACCACGACCAGATATGTAGGATCACTACTGTAGTGGTTTCCGGCACGCGCGGTATCAGAGAGGGCACTCCAAGTGGCGGTTTGCTTGAACCCAGCACGGGTGATCGCAACGTTGCCGGTCACCCGCGGTCCTCACCGCCAGCAGAACTCCCATCGGGCACCGGTGAGCGGTTGGGCGCGGTGGTGAACGCCGTCGTGAGATTCCCGGTCGTCGTGCAGGACAAGGCTGTGGTGCGGGACAAGGCGGCCGTGCGGCGCGCTCTAGCCGCGGTTGAGCAGTGGCTGTCCACGCTGGAACCAGAAGACCCGGAACTCCTCGAATCCGGCGCCGATGACCTGCGGCATATCGGTGAGCTGATGTTGACCGGCGCCGGTAAAGCCGAACTCGCCGACGCGGTGGCGGCGGCCCGCGCCGCCGGCTGGGCCTGGTCGCCAATCGCCATGCTGCTCGACACCAGCCCCGACCAAGCCCGACGCTCGTTCAGCTAGCCCGCCTTCACGCCCAGCGCGAGAAAGAGGGTCCAGATGAGACCGGTGACGACGTTGAGCGCGCGGAAACCATGACAGGCCGGTGGTGGCTGGACACGCTCATCGGAGTCACCGCGGCGGTACTGGTCGCGTGGCTGGCCTTGATCGTCGCGCTGATGATCGTCCGACCCCACGACCGACTGTTGAGCGAGGCCGTGCGACTGCTGCCCGACGTGCTGCGCCTGGTGCGCCGCCTGGCCACCGACCCGGCAATGCCTACCGGCGTACGGGTCCGCCTGTGGCTCCTGCTGGCCTACCTCGCCGTCCCCTTCGACCTTGTCCCCGACTTCATCCCCATCCTCGGCTACGCCGACGACGCAATCATCATCACCGCCGTCCTGCGCTCGGTAATCCGCCGCGCCGGCCTCCGCGCCGTCCAAGCGCACTGGCCAGGAACCGACAGCGGGTTCACCGCGCTCACCCGCCTGACCGGGCTCACACCCCCCACCGACAACCCGCCACCAACGCGCCAACCCACACCCCCCGAATGACCATCAGGGGGTGATCACCTCGGGGTCGACATGCGCCCAACGGGTGTCAAGCCCTCACCAACAGAACGGGACTGTCCGATTGTTCGGACAGTCCCCTCGACCCCTGGGCAGCGTGTGTGTTGGCGCTGACCTTTCGTCGCGGTGTTGTGCCCGCTTATCGCTCGCGCTCTCAAATGCCTCGAAGAAGAGGTTGACGGCGCTGGGGGTGGAGACTAGAACTGTCGCCGCGAGTGAGAGTGGACAACGGAGAATGCGTCGCACGAGGCGACGCGACCGGAGGTACACAAAGGATCGAAAGAGGTCGAGGAACGGTCTGTAGTTGGAGGTGATCGCCGCGGCATTTCGGTGGACATCAGACACGAGACAGGTTCATTCCCTCTGAGTGGGCCGGCCTGGCCATTTCGCTGGGCCGGCCCCTCCTTTTCCTTTGTTTTGGTTGTTGCGTTGCCGGGCGAGGGATTGAGTCAAGGCTTTGGCGAGGGCGCTCAAGATCAGCTAGTGACGGCAGACCTTACCCTCCCCCCGCGCTCTAAGGTCAAGGCGCGGTGTGCACGTCTTGACGAGCACAGGAACGCGGCGCAACCTAGCGACGTGGACGTTGAAACCGTGCTGCGCAGCGGTACCGAAAGCCAGCTCCTGGAAATCTGGAGCAGCCATCAGCGGGCTTCATGGGAACCTACCTCGGTATCGACTGGTGCCAGCGACATCACCCACCGACGTGCGAGCGATCCCGAAAATGCCGAACGGCGGCAGGTGAGCGCACTGGACGCGCTGCGGGCGAACGCAGAGCTTGTTGATCTACTGACAGGCCGGCGCTGGATGGTCATACAAGATGCCAGGGAAGCAGGCGCCACTTGGGAACAGATCGGCCAAGCCCTCGGCATGAGTCGGCGCGCCGCCCGAAACTGGTACAAACACAAGATCCGCGACCAAGAGCAGTACGTCGAAGACCGACACGACATCCGCCGAGGACGAGACGCTGTCGGTAAGGCGACCAACTGAACCTATCCACCTCACAAAGGCCATGACGAGGCAGTTGCGGTTGCGCACAGGGACGTACCCTTCTATCGGGCACGCTGGCAAACCTGGTGCGCCATGCGCTGCCTGATACCATTTGCGCCGCAACTCGCGGGGTAACCACAGAATCCGGTATCGGTCGCGCTCCCGCCGGCAGCGGGCAGCGGTATCGGCGGCGATGTGGCCGACGGTCTCGTTGTCGATGTGGGGCTGCCAGTCGGGATAGACGAGCTGGACCTTAGCCGTCGATCACTGCTCAGTTTTCAGCCGTTGACGACAGGAGTCGTCGCCTCGGGAGTCGGGGGACAGTTCCCCGGGCGACGACCCCCTCAGGGGCGCTGCGCGTCCGCAACGAATGGACAAGGTACCCGCCGCTCTTGGTGCCGCCTTGTCCAAGGACGCGTCGTGAACGTGTCTCGTGTTCACGGTGGCCCCCCACTGCTGGGTCCGGGCGCTGGTGAGACTCGTTCTGGGATGGGCCTTGCGTGGCGTACGGCCTGGGCACTGTCGGGTGCGAGCGGCACCGGCGGTAGAGCCTGGCGAGGTAGCACGCCGCGACGTTGATCATTCTTGGTCTACTGGTACGCCGGGTCGTCTGGGCTCACCGTGGGCGACACACTGGTTGATGGACAGTGACGCGTGGCTGTGGCTCGCGTCGGCGGCGGCGGGTGCACCGTTCATCGGATCGGCATTTCCGTGATTCCACGAGGGCGAATTCGGAAGCGACCTAAGCTCAACCTTCACAGTTGTCACTCGCATACCAAGATCATTGCTTTGTGTTCAGCAGGGCGCTAGCTTCGATGCTCGCGACGCGCGGAAACCCTTTGAGGGGCGTTCCTATTTCAGTGGCGCGTGATGCTCGGGGGGCGTCACCCGTGTTGAGGCAACGAGGTGAGCATCCTGTGGCTAGTGACCGGCAAGCAGCCCGCGAGCTTGAATCCGACACCCTTAAACGGTGGTCCAAAATGTCCGAAGACGACATCGAGCACGATGCGCACGACTTACTTGATGATGACCAGTAACGACTCGCCCGGCGGCGATCACGCATCTTGGCGATGTCGGCAACATGGACGGTCTCCGCTGAGAGGCGGAATCGTAAACGGCCAGAATCCCTACATGCGGCGTGGCCAGAGGATCTACCGGAACGACGCTGATCAGCGCCTGACCCGGCCGGTGCATCGTTGTGCAGTCTCCTCAGCGCCACCTAGCGCGATGCCTCGCCCCCGGACAGGCTTGCGCAGGTAGGCGGGGGTTGCCTGTGTGGCGCGCGGGAAGCTGTCGCCCGGACCCCGCACGGGTATAGGCGACAGCCCCTCCCCCGACCGGCTCACGACTCCCCGAGTGAGCTGTAGCGGATTCAGCAAGTGTAGAGCCATGCCGATCACTTTCACGACAAGGGTTGGAATGACGGGCCGTGCGGTCCAGTCGAAATGGTTTGAGGATGCTGATTGCACGGTGAAGCAGCCGAAAGGGTGTCTTTCCCTTTCGCGGTGAGCGTATCGAGTCAGGCGGCCCCGGATTAGCCGCTCTCTGCCCTCTTCTGCCGAGGTCGGGAGGCGGCCATCCGTGCCTATTCTCGGTGAATCAGTAGCCCACATGAGTGTGTTCCGACCGACCAGTACCGGCTCCTTGATCACCGGACCGACGTAGCCCAGCTCGATCAGCAAATATGTGGATGAACCCACCGCCAAGCGTTGCGCCTAGTGCAACAAATCTTCGACGCCACCGTCACCCGGTTCGGGGCGGCTCGATGGAGCGTTCAACAACGCGGCGACGTCCCAACCGGGGCACCTCTCGACACCATCGCCGAAGAAGACGTCGACCAAATCATGGCCGTGAACGTGAAGGGCACATGGCTGTGCCTAGGCAAGGAGGTGCACGTCATGGAGCGTCAGGGCTTGGACGCTATCGTCAACGTGAGCAGCATCGGAGGGCTCCGCGGCAGCCCTGGCATGGGTGCCTACCAGGCCACCAAACACGCCGTCATCGGTCTGACCCGCACCGCCGCGCACGACTTCGGACCGATCGGCATCCGGTGAACGTGCTGGCTCCCGGCCGATCGAGACCCCGATGCTCGACCTGTTCGAGCCCGACCGGAAGAGCAACTTCGATTACACGCGCCGCTCAGGCATGGTGGTGGGCGCTCGAATTCGCCACCCGTAGATCGCCGCTCCCCGGCGCTGCGGCCGGGCCATGCGACTACTTGTGCCGGCGTCGTCTGAGTCTCTCGCGGAAAACTCGCCCAGCATGGGGTTAGCGGTCGGTGAGCCGAGGGCAGGCGGCGGAATGCCCGGGATCGCTGTGAATCTCGTCCGGCAGATGGAGTTCTTCCGCGGCCTCGGCCGTGCGTAGGGTCCGGGCGCGTTTGGGCGGCCCGACACCGGCTAACCGGAGAGTGTCCGACCAGCCGTGACCGCACGAAGGGAGCGGGACATGGGCCAGTGCGAGGTGTGCGGCAACGACTACGACCTGGCGTTCGAGGTGCGCGCACAGGGCGCGGTGCACGTCTTCGACAGTTTCGAGTGCGCGATACACCGGATGGCTCCGGTGTGTAACCACTGCGGCTGCAAGATCGTCGGGCACGGTGTGCAAGCCGACCAGATGATCTTCTGCTGTGCGCACTGTGCCCGGGCGGCCGGTACCACCGCCCTGCGTGATCGCGCCGGGAACAGCACGGCAGACAGCGGCGGATAACCGAGGGGGCGGTTGCCGGTGGGTTGGGATGTCCGCACCGTCGGCCAAAGACCCGCCCCGGACGACGCGGAAAGCGCTGGTGCGCATCCGCCGGTGAGCCAGTTCGCCGGTTCGCCGGAACGCGGGTGGTGTAGTCACCGAGCCGCCGGGTAGGCGATGGGGATGGCCGAGAACCTGACCAAGCGGGGCAGCCCGGTGACACCCGTGACGGAACGCACCGCACGCGCCGGCGAGGACGACCGGGTGCACCTCGTGGATGCGGCGCCCGTCGACGTCGTCGACCCCGCCCGGCTGCGCACCCGGTGCGGTATGGGCGTCCTGGAAGTCTTCAACAGCCCTCAGGAGGTGACCTGTATCCGCTGCGCATCACGGCCCTGACCCGCCGGCGCGGGCAGACCGCGGCGGGTGGTTACCGAGCCTCCTGGCGGGGCACCTCCGGGCGATGACCGAAATATCGCTCCGGGTCGATGGGGTGGACCGGACGCTGGCGGTGGATCTCCGACGGACCGTCCTGGATGTGCTGGGGGAGCAATCGGCGAGATCGGCGTGGTTGGCACCGCCACCGGGTCAACCGGCGAGACCGGGTCGACCGTCGAGGGTAACGATCCGGCCGCCGGCGAGCACCGCCTCGACCTGGCGCGGGGAGAGCCGGTGCCGTACCTGGTACTCGCGGCCCTTGGTGGCGTTGCGCACGGTCACCTCGGCCGACCGTCGGACCACCGCACCCACGTCGTCGATCTCCAACTCGTCGCCGAGGTCGATGTCGTCCAGGTCGCCGCCGTCGGTGAACTCGAGAGCGAGCACCCCGAAGTTCGCCAGGTTCTGCCAGTGGATGCGGGCGAACGAGCGAGCGATCACCACTGCCAGCCCGAGGTAGCGCGCCGTGATCGCCGCGTGCTCCCGGGATGAGCCCTGGCCGTAGTTGTCCCCGGCCACCACCGCGTGCGGGCCGGTGTCACGCGCCTTCGCCGGGTACGCCTCGTCGACGCCGGCGAAGGTGAACTCGGCCAGCTCCGGGATGTTCGACCGGTAGGGCAGCGCCCGCGCTCCGGCCGGCGAGATCTCATCGGTGGAGACGTCGTCACCCATCTTCAGCAGCACAGGCACCCTCAAGCTCTCCGGTAGGGGCTCGGGGTCGGGCAGCCTGGAGATGTTCGGGCCACGTTCCAGCTTCTCGCGCCGCGCCTGCGCCCCGGGCAGCGGCGCGACCAGCATGGACGTGTTGATCGAAGCCTTCTCCGGCAGCTTCAGCGCGGGCGGCGCCATGTCCAGCTTCGCCGCCAGATCCCTCGGGTCTGTGATCACTCCGGTCAGCGCGGCGGCCGCCGCGGTCTCCGGCGAGCACAGCCAGACCCGGTCCTCCTTGGTACCGGAACGACCCGGGAAGTTGCGGGGGAAAGTGCGCAGCGAGTTGTGCCCCACAGCGGGCGCCTGCCCCATGCCGATACAGCCCATGCAGCCGGCCTGGTGGATGCGCGCCCCGGCGGCGATCAGCTCGAACGTGGCCCCCATCCGGGTCAGGTCCTCGAAAATCTCCCGCGACGACGGGTTGACGTCGAAACTGACCGCGTCGCTGGCCTGCCGGCCGTTCACCATCGCGGCCACCATCGCGAAGTCCCGCAGACCGGGGTTCGCCGACGAACCCACCACGACCTGGCTGACCGGCTCCCCCGCCACCTCGCGCACCGGAACCACGTTGCCCGGCGAGGACGGCCTCGCGATCAACGGCTCGAGCGTGGACAGGTCGATCTCGTCGGTCAGGTCGTACCCGGCGCCGGGGTCGGCGGCCAGCTCGACGAAGTCGTCCTCCCGGCCCTCGGCGCGCAGGAACTCACTGACCGCGTCGTCGGCGGGGAACACCGTGGTGGTTGCGCCCAGCTCGGCGCCCATGTTGGCGATGACGTGCCGGTCCATCGCGGACAGCCCGGTCAGGCCTGGGCCGTGGTACTCGATGATCCGATTGGTCGCGCCCTTGACCCCGTGTCGGCGCAGCATCTCGAGGATCACGTCCTTGGCTGACACCCAGTCCGGGAGCCGGCCGGTCAGTTTCACTCCCCAGATTTCCGGCATCCGCAGGTACAGCGGCTCGCCGGCGATGGCCATGGCCACCTCGAGACCACCCACGCCGATCGCCAGCATGCCCAGCGACCCGGCCGCGCAGGTGTGCGAGTCCGACCCGACCATGGTCTTGCCCGGCACACCGAAACGCTGCATGTGCGTCGGGTGGGACACCCCGTTGCCCGGTTTGGAGAACCACAGCCCGTAGCGGCGGGCCGCCGAGCGCAGGAACGCGTGATCCTCCGCGTTGCGCTCGTCGGCCTGCAGCAGGTTGTGGTCCACGTACTGCACGCTGACCTCGGTGCGCGCCCGGTCCAGGCCCATCGCCTCCAGCTCCTGCATCACCAGGGTCCCGGTGGCGTCCTGGGTCAACGTCTGGTCGATGGCCAGGGCAATCTCCTCCCCCGGCGCCGCCTCGCCACCGACCAGGTGGCCGTCAATCAACTTCCGGGTCAAGCTCGCCGACATCTCCCGCTCCTCAACCTCGGCGTCGGGCCACGGCCGGCAGGCACGTATCTGCTTGATGGCCAAGCCTGGTCACCGCCGCTACGCGGCGTCCGAAGCCGGCGTGGTGAAGTCCAGCCGGCGGGTGACGCTGCCGTCCAGCAGCATGCGGCGCAGTTGGTTGTCCGCGTGTTGTTGGATCACTAAGCAACCGGGTGATATCGACCGAGCTACCCCGCCCCGGCGCGGACGCACCGAAGAACTGCGCCAGAAACCCGTCAAATGGACTGCCACCGGGGCCCATGAAGCCGGTCATCGCCCTCCTTCCGACGAACACGGGCAAGGTTCGGCTTGCCGCAACGGAGCGAGGCGAAACATTCCTGTCGGCGTTGAGCCGGGGGATGGCGGTCAACGTGGTCAACTTCCGGGGCTGCTGCATGGCAGGACCTGGCAATCAGCCGCTCCGGTACTCGTCCGGGTCATCCGGGTCGTCCACCGGGGAGCGCTGTTCCAGCGCGTCGGCTTCGTCCGCGTCGTTCGCCAATTCCTGGTCGAGCTCGGGAACCGGCTCGTCGGGCCGCAGCGCTCGCCGCTGTTCCAGCACGTCGGACTCGGGCTGCTCGCTACTGGTCATATGGGGTCGGCTACCCGGCAGGCGCCGGCTCACACATCACGGGGTGGACCGGACAGAGGCGCGGAGGTGGACTCAGCCGGTCCCGCCGGCGGTTTCGGCACGAAGGATGGCCCCGACCCCGTCCACGGGCCGGCGCTCCACCAGGTCGGCGCCTTCCTCGTCAAGCAGATGGAGGGTCGACCCGGTCCCGGCGGCGGCCCGGACCAGGGCATCCGCCGAGGGCACAGGACCGGAGGCGCACAGGCCAAGCTCCAGCAGAGGCTCGGGCACGGCGGACACCTGTCCCGGTTCCGCGCCGATCCACGCCTCCCGCCCGGCCAAGGCGGACGGATCCAGGTAAAGCGCGTCGACCAGGCCGGCCTGGAAGGCGTCGAACACCGGCTGCAGCCCCTCGACCGCCATGTGTTCGTGTCCCCCCGCGTGGCGCTGCCAGCGCTCGAAGGCCGTCCGCCGCTCGTCAGCGATCCGGCCGTCGACCAGCCGGGCCACCTCCTCAGCGAGCGCGTCGTCGTCGGAGCCGGGAGCACGGCCACCGTGTTCCGCCTGCTCCACCACCGCACGCGCCCGACCGGTCAGCTCCCGGTACACCCGCGAGCGGCTCTGCGTCTCACCGGCGAGCACCAGCAGGTCGCCACCCACGTTGGACACCTCGGCCTCCAGAGCATGGGCCACCCGCCGGGCCGAGGCGCGTTGGTTCTCCTCCACCCGCCGGCGCATGGGCAGGTGCGCCAGGCCGCCGCCGTGCACCGGGTGCAGCGGGTGGCGGCCGGTGTCCAACTGCCGAACGTGCTGGCCGACGCTGATCTCCGCGCCCTGCGCGTCAACCACGGCCAGCACCAGCTCAACCGGTTCCGGCAGCTCGATGAGCGCGGGCAGCACATCCGGCACCATCGCCCAGCGCGCCCTGGGCGGATCCGGTGCATGAGGCAACGCCCGGCACAGCCGAACCGTGCCTTCGGCGGCAACCAGCAGCCAGCCGGTCCAACCCGGGTCCCGCCGTTCGGCCCGCGCGATCGACGCAACCACATCGTCGAGTGCGCCGAGGGTCGCCTCGTCGGCGCCGTCGGACCGCAAACCCGCGCGGGCGTCCCGCCAGGCCAGCTCGATCGCCTGGGTCGCCCCCGGGTCCTGGTGCGAACCGTCCAGGTACACCGTGGCGAACGGGCCTGCCGCCCTGACCACCTCGCGTAGCCAATTCAGTCGCACTGGGTAACCGCCTCCTGGTCCTCTCGGGTGTGTGAATTCCGCCTACCCAGCCAGGCCGGAGCCATACCGAGGGTCACCCTGTCGACACACCCGTGCGGGTCAGTCCGCGGTCCGCCACGGCCTCCTCGTGCGTGGCCGGCGACGCCGCTCGCGGTCAGCTCAGCGCGTGGCCCGGCGCAGCTTTCGCCGCTCCTGCTCGGTGTGACCGCCCCAGACTCCCTCGACGATCCCGGCGGTGAGTGCCCAGTTGAGGCACTGACCGACCAGCGGGCAGCGCGCACACCGCTTTGGCCGCCTTCACCTGGGAGCTGGCGTACTGCCCGTCGCCGACCGGGAAGAACGCTTCGGGGTCCGCATCCCGACAGGCCGCGGCATGCCAGTCGATCCGGCCCGCGTCCCTCTCGAACATCCGGTTGAACACGATGTCCCGGTCCGGCATCGTCCTGGCGCGGGGGTGCCGTGTCCGCCGTCCGCCTCTCTCCACGGGGGTCCTCGCTGGGTCGACATCCAGTCCTGCGGGGCCTTCCCGGCAGATCCGGCCTGAAACCCGGCGAGGCCGTTTTCCTGGCCCCCGTGGTGGGGATTGGCTTGGGGCTAGGGGTCGGTGGCCCGTCGGATGGCTTCTTCGTTGAGTTCTCCGACCTGCACGACTTGCGAGGCGATCCGGCGTAGCTTGATGTTCAGGCGTTGGGACGCGCCGGCGAGCACGTCGAATGCCTCGGCCCGGGTGAGTTTGCCCTGGGCCATGAGGATGCCCATGGCGGTGCCGATCTCCCGGTTGCTGTCCAGTGCGACGCGTAGCCGTTGGTTGTTCTGCCGGTCCCGCGCGGCGGTGAGCGCGATAGTCGCGTGCACCGCCAGGATGGCGCCCTTGGCGTGCGCGTTGTCGTCGAACGCTTTTGGTTCCCGCGAGTACAAGTTCAGCGTGCTGTGCGAGTCTGGGTCGACGAGCAACCGAAATGACACCATGCCGCGCACGCCGGTTTCCTCGGCGACAGGCCGGGAAAACAGCGGCCATCTCGTATCCGAGGCCAGGTCATCGATCACGATGCTGTGCCGCTCGCGGATCGCCTCCAGGCATGGCCCTTCCCCCGCCATCTGCAGTAGGTGGCCCACCGCCTTGGGTACCGCGTCTGTGGACGCGTCGTCGGTGATCTGACCGGCCTGGACGATCAACACACCCGCGTGATCGCAGCGCGGTACCGTGCGCACCGCCGCGCGGGTGATCGCCCACAACATGGCTTCGGGAGTCTTTTCGGTCTCGAAGGCGTGGGCGATCTCAGTGAACGCTTCCACCAGCCGCGGCTCATCTGGAGGGTTGCTCACTGACCAACCGTAGCGGCCGGCTACCCGCTTGGCGATCTGCGCGGCCGTTCGGTTCCTCAGCCATCGGACGGCCCCGGTCGCGGGCAACCATTTGCGGCTGAGGACCGCCGGTCCAGCACGGTCGCGCCGCTGGTGGACGGGTTGTCGGGGGGTCTCTAGGCTCGGCGGAGTGCGTGAGCTATTTCATGGTCAGCTTGAGCGGCTCGGCGACGAACTCGCCGACATGGCCGGGTTGGCGTGCACGGCCATGGAACAGGCCACCCGGGCGTTGCTGGACACCGATTCGGCTCTCGCGGAACAGGTCGTCTCGATCCGTGTCGAGATCGACCAGCGGGGCAGACGCTGTGAGGAACACGCCTGTGTGCTGCTGGCGCGGCAAGCGCCGGTCGCCAGGGATCTGCGGGTGGTGGTAACCGCGATCCGGATGTCAGAGATGATCGGGCGGATGGGCCAGCTGGCCGCACACATCGCCGAACTCGTCCGGCTGCGCCACCCGAACCCGGTGCTACCGATCGAGCTGGTGGGCCTGTTCGAGCGGATGGCAGAACTGGCGGTACACGAGTCGCGGCTGGTCGAGCACACCATTGCCGCACCCGCCGGAGTCCACCTGCCCGAGATCGAACGGCTGGATGACGAGCTTGATCAGATTCACGGCGAGGTGTTGGGCCAGGTCGGCCGCACCGACCCGCCGTACCCGGTCCAGTGCGGCATCGATGTGGCGTTGCTGGCCCGCTATGTCGAGCGGTTCGCCGACCAGGCCGTCTCGGTGACCCGCCAGCTCGACTATGTCGCCACCGGCCACACGCACCGCGACAGCCCGCTGTAGCGGGTGGACCGTGGCCAGGTGGTGGTGTTCATCACCACGAGCGGGCAATCAGTGCAACAATTGCATTTCTCCGGGCGCGGCAACCTGGCTGATGTCTTTTGACTCTCTATCCAAGTCACAAAACTAACGCCGATCGTGTCGCAGACGGATATCGCCGCCCCGGGATAGCGTTGATCGACTTTCGCTTCCGCTTTCCGCGAGAGTCGCCGGTGCGGTTGGTGTGGCGCCCATCAAATGAGCTGATGGAGGTCAGTGGCGATGGAGGACTTGCGGGTGCGGGTCCGCGACATTGTCGGCGAAGCCCTGATCGTGTACGTCAGCGGAGAGATCGACCTCCACACCACGCCGACGCTGGAGGCGGAGTTGACGCGGGCGTGTTGCCGCGCTGATCGGCAACGGATCGTGGTCGATCTGGGCGGGGTGGATTTCCTCGGTTCGGTCGGGCTCGCGGTGCTGGCCAGCACCGCGCGGCTGTGCCGGTGCTGCAACGTGGAGTTCCGGGTGTGCAATCCCAGCCGCGACGCGCGGCGCGCGTTCCAGGTAATCGGCTTGGAGGGCCTGCTTTCATTGCGGCCCGGGTCAGCTCAGGTCGGCCACGGTGACCTGTGGGTGAGCGAATCGGGAGATGATGCGCGCCTGGCGGGCGTTTTCGGCGAGATCGCCCACGCGTTCGACGCCGAGAAGAGCCCGGCAGCCGTTTTGCGGGCGATTACCCGCGCGGCGGTGCGGACCGTACCGAGATGCGACCATGCCGGGGCGGTCAGCATTGGTACCGATCAGGGACAGTTTTCCTCGGTGGTAACCGAGGCGTCCAGCGACGCGGTGGCCGAGGTGATGGACTTGCTGCAGGAGCTGGTCGGACAGGGGCCGTGCCTGGATCAAATCCGGAAACAAAAGAGTTTACTGATCGATGATCTGGCCACGGACCCGCGATGGCCCGTGTTCGGTCGACGCGCCGCCGACGAGGTTGGTGTAAGCACCATGCTTTCATTTCGGCTTTCGGTGCGAAAGGCTTCGCATGCCGCGCTGAACCTGTATTCGCGGCAAGCAGGGGCGTTCGACGACAACGCATACGCCAAGGGAGCGATCTTGGCCGCACACGCGACGATCGCGCTGACCGCCGCCCGTGCTCGGCAGACCACGGAACAAATGCGTGCCGCATTGGACAGCAACCGGGAGATCGGTATGGCCATGGGCATTCTGATGGCCCGAGGCGAACTGTCCCAATCGGAAGCGTTCGACCTGCTCGCCGGCGCGTCCCAACGCCTGAATGTCAAGCTGCGCCGCGTCGCCGCGCAGGTTGTGCGGACCGGTGAACTCGACGAAGCAGCTCTCGCTGACGCGGCTGTCCGTAGCTCGACGATCGATCACCATGGGAGCCGTTGAGCGCGTAGGCACTCGGCAACCCAACATCGAACAACCGCACGGCCTTCGCCTGGCCCGTGTCCGGACACGGCCGTCGCGCAGCCCGGTTCGATTCGGTCCGCCGGGGTATCCGAGGGCCAGGAGCAAGCAAGCTGGACCAACCGACCGTAGTTGTCGGTTTCGAGCCGAGAAGGAGACCACATGAGCCGCGCGGAGCACCCCGTTCCACCGGGTCCCGACCCGCTGCCGAAGCCGCCTCCGGGACCCGGCCCAGACCCGTCGCCCCCAGGCCCGGCGCCTCCGGTGCCCGAACCGCCCGGACCGGCGCCCGGCCCGTTCCCACCGATGCCCGAACCGCCCGCCCCGGACAGGCCGCCGCCGGTGCCTGGCCCCAAGCAGGCCTGACTCCCGGATGGCCAGCCACGGCAATGATCGCTGGCATCTCTTCTCCTCTCCAGCCTCGGCACATTGGTCAGGCAGGCCTCGGTGAGCCAGGTGAGGTTGTAGTCCCGGGACCGCACATCGCGCTCGGCCTTGGCCAGCGGGGGTCTCGCTGACCCGCGCGGTTCGTGCATGCCGACGACTGGGCGGCCGGACAACGGGTACCCGTGGAGCAGGCAACCACAAGGAGGAGGTCTGCTATGGGCATCAGCGCGAGCATCGTCATGATCGCACTGGGCGCCATCCTCGAGTTCGCCCTGCCGGGCAGCGTGCTGGGCGTCAACCTCGGCGTCATCGGGACGATCCTGATGGTCGTCGGAGCGATCGGGCTCGTCGTCCCCCTGGTGGTCTGGGGACCGTGGGGGCGCGGTGCGCGCAGCACCCGCCACCCCGCCCGCGATGCGTGGGCAAGGGCCGTCGGCCGAGGTGTTCACACGGCCGTCATGACGACTGGTGAACATTGACGGTTGGCGGTGTGGGTGCGGTCACAATCGCATGCGTGTGGCGGCTCGGACCGGAAATGTGGCTGGCGGGAGCGCATGCGCGGGTGCGCGCGATGATGTGCGCAAGTGGCGGCCTATAGCCGCCCATAGCCCTGGCCTCCTCAACAATCTCTCCATCTGTCGATTCGTGGCCCTGTGGGGTCGTGGGAGGAGCCCGTATGAGCACTACCACGAGCACGGCCGAGACGACGCCGGTGACCGCGCACCTGTCCGAGTCTGATTTCGAGCGCATCGGCGAGGAGCTGGATGCGATCCGCGCCGAGGTGATGGACGATCTCGGCGAGGCCGACGCCCGCTACATCCACCGGGTGATCGCGGTGCAGCGGGGGTTGGAGGCGAGCGGGCGCGGGCTGCTGCTGGTCTCGCTGTTCCCGCCGGCGTGGGCCGCTGGCACGGCGGCGCTGGCCGTGGCGAAGATCTTGGAGAACATGGAGATCGGGCACAACGTGCTGCACGGGCAGTGGGACTGGATGGGCGACCCGGAGATCCACTCCACTACCTGGGAGTGGGACTCGGCGTCGGTCGCGGAGGGCTGGAAATACTCACACAACTATGTCCACCACACCTTCACGAACGTGCTGGGCAAGGACCGTGACCTGGGGTACGCGGTGATGCGGGTGGACCCCGAGCAGCCGTGGAAGCCGATCTATCTGTTGCAGCCGCTGTACAACATGGGGCTCGCGCTCGGGTTCGAGTACGGCATCGCCATCTACGACATCGAGCTGGAGGAGGTTGCCGCCGGGCGCAAGCCGTGGTCGGTCGCGAAGAAGGAGCTCGCCGGGCTGTGGCGCAAGGTCCGGGGCCAGCTGGTCAAGGACTACGTGGCGTTCCCCCTGCTGTCCGGGCTGGCCGCCCCGGCCGCGTTGCTGGGCGGCCTGGTCGCGAACCTCACCCGGAACGTGTGGGCGCATACGGTGATCTTCTGCGGCCATTTCCCGGCCGGCGCGCAGACTTTCACCGAGGACCAGCTCGACGGTGAGACCAGGGGGCACTGGTACGTGCGCCAGTTGCTCGGCTCGGCCAACATCGACGGGTCGGCGCTGATGCACGTCATGACCGGCAACCTGAGCCACCAGATCGAGCATCACTTGTTCCCCGACATGCCCTCCAACCGCTACGCGCGGGTGGCGCCGAAGGTCCGTGAGGTGTGTGAGCGATACGGGCTGCCCTACACCAGCGGTCCGTTGTACAAGCAGTACGCCGAGGTGCTGGGCACCATCGTTCGCCTTGCCCTGCCCGGCGGCGCCCCCGCCGCCGCTGCCGCTGCCTAGGAGCGCCCCGACAATGCGTGCGCTGCTGTATGGCGCGGCGGCCCGGCTGGCCGCGCCGTTGCTGCCCGATGACTACCTGTCGATGGTCAACCCGTTGTGGTCGGCTCGTGAGCTGCGGGGCAGGGTCACCAGGGTGGTCCCGGAGACCGAGGACGCCGCCACCCTGGTGATCGAGCCGGGCTGGGGTTGGCGCTTCGAGCACCGGCCCGGGCAGTACATCGGCATCGCGGTCGCGGTGCACGGTCGGTTCGTCTGGCGGTCGTACTCGCTGACCTGCCCGCCAACCCACCACCGGAGCCAGCTGACCATCACCGTCAAGGCGATGCCCGAAGGGGCGCTGTCCTCTCACCTCGTGAGAGGGCTCGAGCCCGGCACGATCGTGCGGCTCGCCCCGCCCCGGGGCGAGTTCGTACTGCCCGACCCTCCGCCGCCGAAGCTGCTGTTCGTCACCGGCGGCAGTGGCATCACCCCGGTCATGGCGATGCTGCGCACGATGGACGGCCGGGGTGCGATGCCCGAGGTCGTGCACGTGCACTCGGCCCCGGACGTCGAGGCCGCGTTGTTCCGCGACGAGTTGCACGACCTCGTCCACCGCCATCCCGGCTTCGCCCTTTACGAGCGGTTCACCCGCCGGGACGGGCATATGTCACTGCCCGTCGACTTGCCGCGGGTCTGCCCGGACTGGCGGGAGCGGGAGGCGTGGGTGTGTGGCCCGAGCGCCATGCTCCATGAGGCGGAGAAGGTGTGGGCCGACGGCGGCCTGTCCGGGTCGCTGCATGTCGAACGGTTCGGCACCGCGTTCGTCGACGCCGAGGCTCAGGGCGGCACGGTGCGCTTCACCGGCTCCGGCCGCTCGGTCGAGGTCGACGGCGCGACCACGCTGATGCAGGCGGGCGAACGTGCCGGCATTGCGATGCCGTTCGGCTGCCGCATGGGTATCTGCCACACCTGCGTGGTCCCGCTAGCCGAGGGCCGGGTGCGTGACCTGCGCGACGGCACCGAGCACGGCACCGAACACGGGAAGATCCAGACCTGCGTCACGGTGGCCGCCGGTGACTGCGTCCTGGATCTCTGACCCCCGTTCAGCACCGCCGGCTCCGAGCTGGTCGTTGATCCAATGAACAGTCGTGCACACTGAGTCGGTCGGCGCTGGCCGGGCTCCGTCGTGGTTGCCTCGGGATTCGATGGGTGGCGTGTCTGCCGGGCCGGTCGAGGGTTGCGCCGTCACTCGGGGGTTCAGCTGCCGCGGGGGGCTCGTAGCAGCCATCCGGGCAGCCATGTGGGCAAACCATGGTGACCTCCAACGAGGGTTGCCACGGAATCTGTACCCAGCGAACAACATCGTTTAACCCATCTGGTGGCCAGCCGACAGCCCGCGCCTCCACGCCGACTCCCACCGTGTCCAGTGGGAGCCAACAAAGATCTCTCAGCGCCCACCACCGCAGGTCGTGGACCCGTCGCCTCACACACGCTCGGTATAGTTCGCCAACCACTGACCGGCTGCGCGCCGACCAGCCTGGACGCGATGGCGCGCCGCGCGCAGCCCGACACCACCGGCGCGTAAAGCTTGTACCGCGGTATGGCGCAGCAGCTTGATCGCCGCCGCACCTCCCGTCAGGTACAGCCGCGCCAGATCCAGCGCTACCAGCGAGAGGCCACCCTGACTCCGTTGTTGCTCCACAATTCGGATGACTTCGGGGCCAGCGCCACTGGTCGGGGTTGGTTCAACGCTCCTCAAGCGTGCCATGTCCGGGCATGTCTTCCGTTGCGTCGGTCGCATCAGAGTGACCCCCGCTCATCGATCCATTCATCCCCGCGGTTGGTCGGTGCTACTCCGAAGTACCCGAGCTGGGCTCGGGCAACACAGGCAGGCATCTTGTGTTCTTGTGCCCTTCCCGGCCGAAGGTGTGGTTCGCTGCTGAGACGCCGAGATACACCTGACCCGCACCGAGTTCCGCCTGCTCGTTGAGCTGGCCGGCGCGCAAGGGCGGGTCGTCAACCGAGAAGAGCTGCTACAACGGGTGTGGGGCTACGACTACTTCGGCGACACCCGCCTGCTCGACGATGATCGCCGCGCTGTTCGCCCTCACCACCTGGAACCGCGCGTCGGGCTACATGCTCAACCAACGCGAGCTCAGCGCCAGTCGCCAAGCGGCCTGCTGGAGTCTGTGATCTCACCCAGATTGTGGAACAGGCCCTCGCCTCAAGCCACCAGGACCTCCCGCTGCACACCCAGAACCCACCACCCGCCGTCGCCGCCGACCGGCGACGCCTCGACCGCGTCATCGCCAACCTGCTCGACAACGCCGACCGCCACGGCGGCGGGGTGATTCGCGTGGCCGTGCTGCGCGGCCGCGGCCACGCGCGCATCGAGGTCGATGACGCCGGCCCCGGTGTGCCCACCGAGCTACAGGTGGAGTCGGCGCTCGCGGTGGTCGACCGGATCCGGGTGCTCGTCCTCATGGACGAGACGTTCGGTCACCGCCCCGCCGCCGCGTCCGACATCGAGGTCAGCGTGGGTCACCGCGTTCGGCGCAGCCGTCCTGGCGGCGCGACGGCGATGTTCAGTGCGGCGGACGAGGTGGCGGCGCCGTGTCGTGGAGCCAGTTCCGGAGCGCACGGTAGACCAGCGGGTGATTCAGTAGGTCGAAATGGTGGGCCGGCGCGATGCGCAACCGGTCCCCGACGCCGATGTCCGCGCTGCGCGAAGCGACAAGCAGATCACCCAGCAACCGACTCACGGGGTGTCGTTCGGAACCGGTCAGCTCGGCCACCACACTGTGGTGCCTGGCCGAGGGCAACAACGCCGAACCGGCCGGCGGCACACCGCCGGCGAGGTCCCCGATTCCGGCCGAGCGCAAGTCCAAGAACTCCGCCCAGGCCTCTGTGGCGGGCCGCGCGGAGAGCAAGCCGGACACCGCCGTGACGGACCTGGCCAAGGATGCACCAGCGTGCGGGCTACCCAGATAGACCACATGCCGGACCAACTCGGGCCAGCGGGCACCCCGAGCCACCCCGTGTGCGCAGGCCAACCGGACAACCAGCCCACCCATCGAGTGGCCGATCAGGTCGACCCGGCCCACCGGGACGGGCCAACCCGCCAAAAGGGCCTCCACCAGGTCACACAAGGCCGAGGCATTCGTCGCCAGCGACCGACCGGTGTTGTAGCGCACATACAGCGGCGTGGCACCGAGGTCGACGGCCAGGCGAACGCCGTAGTCGGGGCCGGCCGGGACACCACGGGACCGGCGGAAACGCCAGGCATGCTCGGTCTCCCCGAGGCCAGGGACCAACAACACCAAGTGAGAGCTCGCACCGGGATAGGCGGCACGCAAATCCGCGGTCCGCACCGGCAGGTCCCGGCCGGCGTGCCGCAACGACATGCCCAGGTCCAGGTCGTTGGCCTGCGCCGCCAGCCGGTCGCCGAGCAACCCGTTGACGGCCGCGACCACACCCGACCCGGCCACCGAACCATCCAGCGACATACGCGGCCGCCCCAGTGCCGAGGTGGCCGCCACCGCCTCACCCGCCAGCAACGCGGTACCCCGCACCGCCCCGTAACTCATCGCCGCGATCACATCGTGACCCACCCGCACCGGGCCGGCGACCGACCCCAACATCCCGAAAACGCGATCGGCGATCAGCTGGTGAGTGCGCTCGACCGGGCGCGCGACGAAACCGACCGCCTGCGCCACCACCTTCGCCGCTCCACCCAGCTCATCCCGCACAGCCATACCAGCGACCCGCCGAGTCGACCCGTCCACACGACCAAGACTGACACAGGTCGAGCTTCCTACTCGACGGGCAATACCCCCGCGATGATGGGCACCCCGTGCCGGCGCGCAAAGTCGGCCAGCTGCGTCTCGTCGCACAGATCCACTCCACCCTGCTTGGTCGTCAGCAGAGTGGAGTGGATGAACCTCGCAATGATCTCGACGCGGTGCGGTGATGTCGGTTCGGGCCGCCGGACCGGCCACCTCCCCGACCTGCTCAGTCACCGGCAATGGCGGCACAGGCACGACCCGCTGGCCCCTCGACGCCCAGCACATGCCGGCTGGTAGCCAGCCCCGCAGGGACTGTTCCAAGATCGGTGTTTCCGGCCCGACGCGCCGGGCTGAGGTCCGGCGAGATGGGC
>NZ_BAABJP010000036.1:0-135302 GCF_039543365.1 Actinospineispora eucalypti | reverse complement strand
CCTGCGCAAGTGGGCGCACATGCTCGGCTTCCGAGGCCACTTCCTCACCAAATCCCAGCGCTACTCCACCACCTTCCGCGCGATCCGCGCCGAGCAGCACCGGTTCCAAATCGGGCACACCCTCACCGAGCTGGGCGCTGACCTGGACCCGGACCAGGTGATCGTGGTCAACGACTGGAACGTCGTGAGCATCGGCCACCGCAACCACGCTGAGTACGAACTCGCGCACGCTATCGGCGAACGCGCACGCCACCTACCCGGCGAGAAGACCAGGCGGGAGGTACAGCGATGAGCGGCTGGCGGGCAACTGCAGGGGAGGGGCGGCGTCTGTACCGGGTGCCGGAGGCAATGCGGCTGCTCTCGCTGAGTCGGTCGGTGATCTACGAGCTGATTCGCTCTGGGCGACTTAGGTCCGTGACCGAGGGACGGGCGCGCCTGATCCCGGCGGCGGCGATCCAGGAGTACGTGGACCTGTTGGTCTCGGAATCGCGGAGGGCATCGTGACCGCCCGGCGTAGTCGGGGCGACGGCAGTCTGCACTGGCACGAAGGTCGGCAGCGGTGGATCGCGAGCGTCACAGTCGGCTACCGGCCATCCGGCAAACGCATCGTGAAGCAGCGGAGCGCCCGGACCAAGACGGCGGCCAAAGCGGAGCTGAAGGAGCTGCTGCGTGACCTTGACGACGGGGTCACGGAAGCGGCCAAGTACACCGTTGCCGACGCCGTGGAGGACTTCCTGACGCACGGGCAGCACGGCCGGTCCAAGAACACGGTCAAGAACCGGCGGACCTTGGCCGAGACGCACATCGTCGCCCAGCTCGGCGCTCGGAAGCTCCGGGAGCTGACCGCCCAAGAGGTCGACGGCTGGTTGGCGGACCGGGCGAAAGTGGTCAGCACCAGCACGCTGCAACGGATCAAGTCCATCCTTCGGCGGGCGATCGCCAGGGCGCAGGCACGGGAGAAGGTGCGGCGGAACGTGGTGCTGCTGTGCGAAACCCCGACCGGACTGGGCGGCCGGCCGTCGAAGGCACTCACCCTCGGCCAGGCTCAGGCCTTCCTCCAGGCGGCCGAAGGGTCGCCACTCCGGGCGTACTTCATCGTCTCGCTCCTCACCGGTGCCCGGACAGAGGAGCTGCGTCCGCTCACCTGGTCACACGTGGACCTGGACGGCGACCTGGAGGCGGACCCGCCGGTCAAGCCGCACATCATGGTGTGGCGGTCGGTCCGAGAGGACGGCGACACCAAGACCCAGAAGTCCCGGCGGTCGCTCGCGCTGCCGGTTCGCTGCGTGGAGGTCTTGCGCACCCACTGGAAGCACCAGGCAGAGCAGCGACGGCGGGCCGGGAAGAATTGGGTGGAGAACGACCTGGTGTTCGCGTCGCTGGTGGGGACCGAGCTGAATCCGTCGAATGTCCGCCGGGAGTTCCGGCGGGTGACCGCCGAGGCCGGCCTGGAAGCGGGGGAGTGGACACCCCGTGAGCTACGCCACAGCTTCGTGTCTCTGCTCTCGGACAGCGGAGTTCCGGTGGAAAAGATCTCGCTACTGGTCGGCCACAAGGGCTCGCACGTGACCGAGCTGGTCTACCGGAAGCAGCTCCGACCGGTCGTCGAAGAGGGCGCGACGGCGATGGACAAGATCTTTCGGAGCAAGGATGCGTAGTCAGGCACTTAGTCAGGCAGCGGGGGCGCCGGAAAGCGAACGGCCTGGTCGGTCCGCTAGTGCGGGACTCTGACCAGGCCGTTTGTTGGTGGACGATACTGGGATTGAACCAGTGACCTCTTCCGTGTCAAGGAAGCGCTCTCCCACTGAGCTAATCGTCCGAGGCGGAGGCGGGAATCGAACCCGCGTACAGGGCTTTGCAGGCCCTTGCCTAAGCCACTCGGCCACTCCGCCAGATTTCGTAAGGGGCCGAACTCGTGGTGAGAACCTGAGAGCACCCTCCGAGCGGACGACGGGACTCGAACCCGCGACCCTCACCTTGGCAAGGTGATGCGCTACCAACTGCGCTACGTCCGCATGTTCCCCGCCCGTAACTTCCTGGGCGGGATGTTGTGGCTAAAGCCTATCCGAAGCCCCGTCGGGGGGCCAAACCGGCCCCCCGACTTCGCCGTTGATCAGCTCGCTTCGCTGGAAAGCAGGTCTTCCAGGGCCAGGTCGAGGTCGAGCCAGGCGTACTCGCTGCCCGGGGGGACCGCCTCGAAGGTCCGGTCAAGGAAGTCGGCCAGTTCCGGCGCGCTGGTGGAAAACAGCGCGTGGCCGGACGGCGAGCTGAGCTCGATCTCGACAGTGTCTGGGTCGCCCGCGGCCGGGCGGACCCGGACGTCGCCGGTTCCCGCCTCGGTCAGTAGGCCGTCCGCGAACAGATCGCGGGCGAACACCCACTCAACGTCCGCCGCATCGGTCCGACCTGTCTGGAAAACCGCGTGAACCGCAAAGGGATCGCGGCTGTCATATCGCAGCTCGACCCGCACCGGCATAGCGTCGGCCTGTTGGGCCAGCAGATCGAACACGGCGAGAGAGCGGATGGTGACGTGCTCGTTGCGCATCGTGCTGCCTCTCCGTGGGGTTATCGCCCGTCCTTCAATGAGTGGCAACGACCGGGTCGCCGAGATGTCACGGTGCTCAGGGGGGCGACTCGCCGTCCAAGGGGCAGACTTCACCCGGTTGGAGCAGCCGCTCTCCACGGCTCCTGGGACAACGCCGCGGCGGGACCGTGGAGTTCGTGTTGGAGATCGCTTCGGCGGCCGGCCGAATGACCCCCGGAGCCATCTTCCGGCGCCTGCGGCGGCCCCCGACAAGGACCGGGCGAGGGCCGGGCGAGGGTTGGGCGCGGCGTGCGCCGCGCTATATCTAGCCCTCGTCTGCGCGCGTGGAGGGCTACCCTTGTTGGACATAGACGGTGCCCAACAGTTACTTGAGTGAGGACGAGCCGGTGGCCGACGTCGCCAATGTCTCCGCATCCGGCCGGCCTGGCCGGCGCGCGGGAGACGACGCCGAGCTGCTGGCCGGCCCGCCCGACGAGGGCCTGGTCGAACGGGTCGCGGACGGTGAGGCCGAGGCCCTCGGTCTGCTCTACGACCGCTATGCCAGTGCGGCCTTCGGGCTGGCCCGCCGGATCTGCGCGGACGAGGAGCGGGCCAGGGAAGTTGTGCGCGAGGTCTTCGTCCGGCTGTGGCAGGACCCGCAGCGGTTCGACGCCCGGCGGGGGAAGTTCAGCAGCTGGTTGCTCACCCGGGTGCAGCACCGCGCGGTGGACGCCGTGCGCGAGCTGAGCACCGGGCAGCGGCGCGAGCTGTCCACCCGCTACGAGCGGGAGGAGTGGCCGGTGCCCGCCGCGCCGGACCCGGAACGGCTGGCGTTCGGAGTGGTCCGCGCCGGCCAGGTGCACGACGCGCTGGCCCAGCTGCCCGGCGAGCAGCGCCGCGCGCTGGCGCTGGCCTACCTCGGCGGCTACACCCTTCCCGAGATTGCCGCGCTCACCCGGGCCTCGCTGGCCGAAGTGCAGGAGTCACTGTTCGGCGGCATGCGACAGCTGCGCCGGCTGCTGGTACCGCTGCAGTGGGACGAGCTCGAGCGCGGCGAAACGGCGGAACCGTGACCGCCGGGACCAGCTGCCCCATGGTCGGCCAGGCGGTCGGCTGGGTGATGCACGCGCTGGAGCCGGTGGACGAGGAGGCCTTCGTCGAGCACCTGCCCCACTGTCACGTGTGCCGGGCCGCGGTGCGGCAGACCGAGGACCTGATGCGCCTGGTCGCGGCGGCCGACGAGCAGCTCGACCCCGGGCCGGAACTGCGCGAGCGGGTGCTCGCCGAGGTGGCGGCCACCCCACAGACGCCCCGGGACCAGCGGGCCACGCCGTGGCCGAAGGTCGCCTGGGGATCCGGCGAGCCGTCCCAGCAGGCCGGCATCGGGCTGTACGCCTGGGAGCCGCCGCGCCCGCCGGCGGTGCCCGGCGAGTTCAGCCAGCGGCAGGCGGCGCAGCAACGCCGGCAGGAGGCGTCCCGCCGCAAGGGCCTGGTGGTGCTCCTGGCGGCGGCCGCGTTCGTGGTGATCGGGCTGGGCGGGATCGCCGCCCGCTCCCTGGACGGCGGCGGGCAGCAGCAGCAGGTCCAGGCGCAGGCCGAAGCGATGCAGCAGACGTTGGCGCAGGTCAAGACGCCCGGCAGTCGCTACGCGGTGCTGAACGCGCGCAACGGGGCGCCGGTGGCGGCGGTGCTGCTGGACGGTGGGGAACGCCGGCTGGTTCAGGTCGGGCTGCCGATGAACGGCCCGGAGGAGAGCTACGTGCTCTGGGGCACGGGCGCCGGCAAGCCGGTCGCGCTGGCCACCTTCAACATCACCATGCCGGCGAACAACATCCCGCTCTCGCTCGGTTCGGCCGGAGCGCCGGGAACGCCGGAGGGCCTCGACGCGTTTCCCAGCTACGCGATAACCGTGGAGGTCGGCAAGAAGGCGCCGGAGGGCCCGTCGCCGGCATGGATCGCATCCGGGCAGGTGACCAGCTGAACACCAGGGAACACCAGCCGTCCCGTGTGGCGGCAAGGTTCAGCGACCGTCCACGCCTGCGGATGTTCTACCGGGTCGGCATCGCGGTGGTCGGCGGCCTGGTGTTGCTTGCGGGCATCCTGATGATCCCTTACCCCGGCCCCGGCTGGCTGGTGGTCTTCGCCGGCCTGGCCATCCTGGCCACCGAGTTCGCCTGGGCGCACCGGCTGCTCGGCCACGCCCGCGCCCGCTACGACGCGTGGACGGACTGGCTGGCCCGGCAGCACTGGTCGGTCAAGCTGCTCGTGCTGGCCGGCACCGGCGCGATCGTGCTGGTCACGCTGTGGTTGCTGGGAACCGTCGGCTGGGTGGCCGGCTGGTTCGGCATACGGTGGACCTGGTTGCAAAGCCCCTTCGGCTGATCCGGTAAGGTCTACGACATCGCAGGCCCGGCGCCTCGGAAGTACAGCCGCCGGCCCTGGGCGATTAGCTCAGCGGGAGAGCGCTCCGTTCACACCGGAGAGGTCACTGGTTCGATCCCAGTATCGCCCACCACCAAACTTGCTGGTCATCCTGGGTGCGGGGTACCGCTCCCTAGGGTTTGTACCCGGAATGTGCCCACGAGCTATGGCGTTGGGATGGTCTGCCCATCCATCAGCGACTTGTTGGCGTGGGAGTAGTTTTACCGCGCGGTTGTCTGCGCTTCCGCCTTACGTGGGACGCAGCTGATCTTGAGCTCTTCTAGGTCCCACCCCTTTGTGCTTGGTGCGTGGCTTTGAATCGAGTTTGAAAAGATCTTGCTGGCGCTAGACCGTGTTGGTCAGGCATGTCAGTCAGGGTCTCAAGTCGAACACCACATGCGAGTTAAATGCAGTACAGTTCATTAGCCCATGACGGGACGACGAGAAAGCTGTACATGAGCCATGAATTCGCCTCATTCTGACAGTGACAAAGTCGTATCCATGATGCGTGAGGCCGGCATCGAGCCGGTAAAGGTGTCTGTGGCTGAGACCGAAGATGAGCGGATCTTTGCCGTTGCTGTCCCTGAAGGTGACATGCAGGCCGCTATGCAGTTGGCTGCTCAGTTTGAGCAGAAATTGTCTACTCAATTTTTCCAAGCGGTTGTCAGTTTTCGTGCGGTAGCGACTGCGCCGGTCTTGCCGACCGGGCCCCTCAGAAGCCTTGATGATCCACGAGTCGATGCCCTAGTTCAGTTACTAACATCGCGCTCGAGCACGTCAGAGGCGCATCCCAGTCTCGCATATATTCCGAACAACAGAGCAAATCTCGCAGCAGCCACGAGTACTCGCCATCAGCTGGTATTCGGCCGACGCGGCGCGGGAAAAACTGCGCTGCTGCTAGAGGCGCGACGTTTGATTCGAGAACAACACTTTACCACTGCATGGTTAAACATGAAGCCCCTTCGCAACGAAGGCCCTGAACGGACATTTCTGTACGTTACACGCATCTTGTTCGATTCGATCGCCACGGACCTGAGCGGCAGAGGCCTTAGCAACGTGCAATTCCATGAACGACTACAAGAAACCCGATCGCGCATTCGGGTCCTGCTTGAAAAGGCTGCCTTAAAAGCCGGGGAAGTTGGTCGATTGGTTCCCGAAATGCAGGAAAATATTCGACTAATAACTACGATACTGGGCGGACGAGTCTATCTATTCTTAGACGACTTTTACCATGTTCCAACGATTCATCAGCCGGAGGTGCTCGACTTTCTTCACTCTATTACGCGTGACGCCGACGTGTGGTTAAAGGTGGCCTCTATGCGTCATCTCACTAAATGGTATCGACCTAGTCCGCCTATTGGATTGCAGACGGGCCAGGACGTGGACATAATTGATCTGGACCTCAGCCTGCAAGACCCCGCCGCTGCGGCGAGCTTTCTTCAAAAAATGCTCACCGAATACTGTACGACCGTGCATATCTCGACGACGGCGAGCGTTATCACGAGGGAAGGGCTCGACCGTCTGGTGTTTGCAAGTGGAGGTGTTCCGCGGGACTTTCTGACGCTTGCGGCCTCGGCCATCCAAACAGATCGAGGTCGCCATGCTGCGCGGGCAGTCGGGATCTCAGCTATAAACCAGGCTGCCGGCGAAGCGGCTCGCGCGAAGACTGGTGAACTTGACGATGCCCTCGCGTCTAACGCGGGCTATTCCGCGCAAGCTGCGCAGGCTCTTACGCGTGTACGTGATTTCTGCCTTGATGAACGCGGTTTCACTTACTTCAGGATTGATTTTCGTGACAAGGAGAAGAATCCTGATGAGTACGGAATCCTTACTCGTTTGCTCGATGTGCGTCTTGTGCATCTAATTGACCCTAGTGTGTCGGACAATCACCGAGCTGGCGAACGTAGCGAGTGCTACACACTTGACCTTAGTCAGTATTCAGGATACCGCTTAAAGCAAGGGATTCGCGTATTGGATATCAGCGACGGAAAGTTGGTGTCCAAGCAGACCAGGCTCTCCAGATCAAATGCCGAAAATCGTGGCAAAAAACTCGTTATCGGCACAACGGCGCGCGAGGTAGTCACTATTCTACGTGCGGCGCCGCTGTTCGAGCTCGCTCTACTGCGTGACCTCGTGAGCGAGTACGAGCCAGGTGTAGATCTTGTCGAAAATGCCCTACGAGGCCGTGACTCAATGGCAATGAATGAGCTTGTAGTAGAGCTAAATCGCCCATACAGCGAGATTGTATCGGTTATATCGGACATGATTGTTAATGGCACCGTCGAGGAGGTAGATGCTGAAGGCTCCATCGTCTATCGGCTTGCCCGGTAGACGCCACGATGAGCATCACTCAGTATGCGATCGGCGCTGTCGCCGCAGCGGGCGTTACGAGTATGGAACTAATCTTCAGGAGCCAGCGTCATCCCTTCGGCGATCGAAAGATGAAGGCAGTAGGTTGGTGGCTTGCTGTTGCGGCTCTCGACGCTGGAGTCGCCTGTGCCATGCTTGCGGGCGCGGTCGGTATCGAGCTAGTTGATCCGGCGACGGTCGATCACGGAAATGAGCTTCTGAAGGCTCTGGTTATTGGAGGCCTAGGGCCGCTTGCGCTTCGAAGCCCTGTGCGTAAGACCAAGGTCAAGGATCAAGACTCTACCGTAGGAATGACCTATGTTTATGATATCGCACGGCTGTACGCTCTGTATGCTCTCGACGAGCGCTATGTGCGCCTCAAGCGCAACGACGTTCGAAAGACGCGGGCGCACTGGAAGGCTCTTGGCCTCGATAGTCGCAAGGTCGCTGCGGCGATTCGTCGACACCTTACGGACCATGACCGGCTAGACATTGAAAAGCGCGATGCTATCACGGCGGGAGTGGCCAACTCGATGACTCTCCCAACCGAGGACGAAAGGCTGTCTGCTCTCATAAAATTGATAAATCTGTCACGGTTCTCTGCTCTATGTGACGAGCTCAGTGCCTACCGGGAATCTGCTGATGCATCGGAACTGGAGATTGATAGCCTAGAACCTGGCGAAGGTGATGTTGTGGTCATTGAGGTGGATGTGGATCCTGAGCAAGTATAAGAGGAGAGGAATCGAATATCCTGATATTAGGGGCCTGATGGAGAGCTCCTATTCGGTTGAAACGGTGCCCGCCGACTGTCTAGGAGCGCGCGACGCGCTCGTCTTCGCGCATTGGAATGGTCTACGAAAATGTTCTTCACTCGTGCCGTCCTGGCGACTTAAGCTCTAGCGCGATGGCGTTCACAAGCGACTGGCGCAACTGATATTCTCGCGGTGCCAGTTGGTTTGAGAGTTCATTTAGTTCGAGTGATTTGGGGTCCGCGTGAGCCTGCAAATTGTTGCGGCGCTCCCGTGAAATAAAGTGGATCTCTCTTGACGCGGCATCAACAGTCTCACGCCATTCTCGATAACGATCACGAATAGTAGTCGAGCTGAACGCATCGAGTAGAGCCGCAGCAGTCACGCGGTCCGTAGGTTCAGGTATCGGCAACTGGATAAGCTTAGCTTCAACATAATGAACATCTTCGTAGGTGAGGCTAAGGTTATATATCTCGGCCTCTAACCACTGAGCTTCGCGCTCGACGATCCGCAGGACCTCCAAGTAGGCGTCTGCTAGCCGCTGCTGGAGCCGAGCTTCACGTGTGACCTTACCTGGCCGTGTAGCGGCCCATATCGACGCGAAAACTCCACTGAGGCCGATCGTGCCAGAGGCGATCACGGAGGCGAGAGCAACATCCACCAGTGAAGTGTGCCAGGGAGACGGTCTACTGAGCGGGAGAATGAGTTGTGCCCCGCGGGCGGCGCGGCTTGGCTGAGCCGGTGAGACACCTAGGCATCGGTCGCACCTCGGCGTGTCCAGGGGAGTTGCAGGCGCCCGCGACCGGCGGTCCGCTGCGCGGCGTGCCAGGTCTCGGTCCATCGGCGAAGTCGGTGCGTGCAGTCACGACAATGGGGCCAGAGTGGTGTGCTCCTGGGTGCTGCCGAGGTGAACCGGGCGCCACACAACGCCTGGTAAGTCCCGTGGCGAGCTTTGTGCGTGGCGGCGTACTGGGCGAAGGTGATGCAGTGCTCGATCTGGCCGACTGACGCGATCCACAGGATGTACTGAGGGGAGGCGTCCGGCGTTGCCCAA
Organism: Actinospineispora eucalypti; assembly: GCF_039543365.1. Lineage (NCBI taxonomy): Bacteria > Bacillati > Actinomycetota > Actinomycetes > Pseudonocardiales > Pseudonocardiaceae > Actinospineispora > Actinospineispora eucalypti. Next base: position 126,205 of record NZ_BAABJP010000036.1, on the reverse strand, counting down.
GGGTCCCGCGCGGAGTCTGCGCGTCGGCTCATGAGTCGTCGCCCTAGTCGAGTAGGTCGGATTCCCACTCGATGGCGCCTGTGTCCGGGTCGAGGAGCGCCGAGTCGACCAGTTCGCCGGTCTCGTCGGGGTTCCACACTTCGCACCAGCAGCGGCAGCCCAAGGCGGATAGTCCGCTGCGGGCCAGGCCGCGCAGTAGGCCGGTGACGAACAGTCGCACTGCCCAGATGCCCGACCACCCCATCGGGGCCACCAGCCGGGCGCCCTGTCTCTCCCGGCTCAGGTGCGCGATGACGCAGAGGCTCTATCCAGGGTTGTCCGGGTGATCTCCGGTGGGAGATGCGTTGTCCGCCGAGTCGGTAGAGGGCTCCGGGGTCAGCCAGTGAGCAATTGGTCGATCTGTTTTAGCGCCTCTCGATCGCGGTGAACCGTGCCTCGGTTGCCGGATCTGTGCTGCTCAGCGGGTCTGTGCGATGCCCTGACGCGCGGTGGTCCATGAGCCGACAAAAGCACGATCGGCTTGTCCCAGGTAGGTGAAACGTATTCTATTCGGGGACATGTGTCCGGGTGTTTCGGAAACCGGCCGCGCTGCTGTGGCGCGCGTTACTCAGGTGGCCGAGGGTGGCCCGTGCTCATTCGCTCGGTAAGCCGCCACCGCGTCCGTGTAGGTGTCGGTGGTGAGGTCTTCCGGCTTGATTCCCAGCTCGGTGAGCACGGTGCGCACGGCGTCCAGAGCGGCCGGCACGTCGTCAGCCTCCGCCAGCGTCTCTAGTTCGATGAATGTCTGCCCGGCCAGTTCGGGAACCTGTACGACGGTGGCCAGCATCTCTCGGCCGTGCGCCTCGAACCTGTGGTTCACGCAGTGCTTGCGGAACGCGATCACTTCCACGGCGTCCAACGCGGTCAGCACGGTCACCAACACCCCGGCGTCCGCCGCCGTGGTCTCGTGTTCGGGCTTGGAGCCGCTGGTGTCGTCTACCGGGGGTTCCTTGTAGGTCAGCACCACCCGCTCGCCGCCGGTGTCATCGGTCACCGTGCGCACCCGCAGCTCTCGGTTTTGCTCGGTGAGTCGCCCGTCCGGCAAGTCGAAGTATCGATCTGAGTAGGTGGACCGGGCACCTTCGGCCCGTTCACCGAGTAGCCGATGCACCCGGTCCGGGTCGCGCACGACGGCTTTCAACTCGGCCTCGATCATCGCCACGTGGCGACCCTAAACGACCTGGCGGGCGGTGCGGCGTAGTTCGTCGGTGAACCGCTGAAAGCCTCGATGCAGCGCGCCGTGCGGGCTACCGGCCAGCCGGTACATCGGCGATGTGTGGCCCTCGTGTGAGTCGCCGAACGCGGACACGAACAAGGTCGAGTCCAGGCCGATGACTCGCCAGGTGGGCAGCAGGTCGTACAGATGGCATTGCACGGTCCCGATCTCGTCGTTCAGCTCACGCAACCGCTCCACCGACAACCGGATGCCGGCCGCGAAGGTACCGAGGGATTCGCCGATCTCCGCCGCCCGGCGCTCGGCGGCCGGGCAGTCCGGGTCCAGCAGCAGCACGCGCACGGCCGGTTTGGCTTCCTGAATGTGCGCCCGCAGCATCGAGTCGTTCAAACCGAGGATGCCCAAACCGCGTACCGCCAGCACCTCCATCTCCCGGGCGGTGGCGGCGAGTCCGGCGATGTCCTTCCGCGCGGTGGACTGCGAGGGATACACGGCCAGGATCTCCGCCCTGCCCGATGCCCCGAGGTGATCGAGGCCGGCCGGGTGCCTCGGTGCCAAGCCGAACCGCATACGGGCGTCGTCGGGCATGCCTAGGCCATCGGCGATGCGCTCGAACAACTCCAAGGTGGTCACCGAGCGGCTACCCCGGATGATCTCCGACACTCGGCCCTGCAAGATGCCCGTAGCGGTGGCGATGCGCGATTGGCTCGCCCCGGCGTATTGCTGAGCCGCGCGGAACAGGCCGGCCACGTCACGATCCACAAGCGCGCGGCGGACTTTCGGTTGCTTCCAGGCCCAATCGGGCAGTGCCAGCGACGGAACGGTCTCAGTCACCCAGGAAGGGTACATCTCACGGTGAGAACATCACTATGGGATGGGTTCAGGGAATCTCACGGTGAGAACGTCTCTGACGTGGGGAAATCGCAGGAGTCGGCGCCGTCGCGAACGGCCAGCCAACGGACACCAATCAGCTTGCTTGAGATCCGAGACGCTTTGATCATCGCGGCCGGCGTCGTCGCGCGCTCCGAACACACCCCAGGGGCCGACGGTTGCTGTTCCCGGTGCGGCGAGTCCTTCCCGTGCGCGGTCCTCCGGGTGGTGCGACGGTTCCCTGGTGCGTGGCGTCAGCGGGCCGACGAGGCGCGACGCCGGACGGGCGAGTCGTGAGCGCCGAACTAGGTCCGTGGGCGGAATGGACCACCGAAGAGATCTTCAACGAGATCTACTGCGAGCCACCCCGAGTCGTCCCGGCGCCGCCTGACGACGATGATGGTTCGGCGGTGACCGATGGCTAACAGCTCGGGCGTCCTTCGATTCGTCACGGTGCAGGGCAGCATCGTGATCCACGCTCAGCTCGTGGTCGACCAATACCGTGGACGGACTGTGTGCGGACGGCCAGTGGCGGGTCGGGCGGCCGAAGAGCCTCGGCCGGTCGAGCGGTGCGAGGGGTGTTGGGCGGATTACCGCGTACGCGGCGACCTGCCTCGCCACGTCAGCGCCCGCTTCGGCTCTCCCGGAATCCGGTACTAAGCCCCATGCAGTCGGGACCCCCTCAGGGTCGACACGGTGCCGGGCAGGCTGGCCGTTGCCGCCCGCGCCAAGTGGGGATGGATGTGACCGGGATGGTGATCGGGGACACGGTCATGGTGCGCCCGGAGGCATAACAGTGCCAAGCGCGACCAAGAACGTGCAGGCGCCTCGCAGCCACAGCCCTCGATCGGTGCCGCCGCGGTGAGCGCTCATCGGGAACCACCGGCCGCAACACAGCGGGTGCCCACCCGGTCGACGGATGATCTCAGGTGCTACGACCAGGACGGAGCGGTTCGTATTGTGGGCAGTATCGCCCGCCACCATTTCTCCAGGTCAGATAACCTGATCTGCCGTTGCTCCGACGCATTCCATGGTGGACGATGGATGCATGATCGGTGACCGGTGGGGCGTGAGCGAGAGTGAGATCGCGCGCTCCTATCCGTGCGACGACTTCGTCACCTCGCCCGCGTTGCGGGCGTGGCGGGGCGTCGATGTCGAGGCGCCGGCCGAGGCCGTGTGGCCCTGGGTCACGCAGGTGAGGCTCGCGCCCTACTCGTACGACTGGATCGACAACCTTGGCCGCCGCTCACCCCGCGAACTGGTGGGTCTGCCCGAGCCTCGGGTCGGAGACCGGTTCACCACCGCTGCCGGGCGCAAGTGGGGCCAGATCGTCTCCATCGACCCAGGGAATCAGCTCACGGGCCGCATAGTGGGCGCCTTCATGTCCTACGTACTCGTGCCTCAGGGCCACGACGCGACACGTCTGTTGCTCAAGATCGTCATGCAGACCAACCGCTGGGTGGCCCTCGGGGTCTCCGTCGGAGATCTGATCATGGCTCGACGGCAGTTACTGAACTTCAAGCAACTCGCCGAGAGCCCCCGGCACCACGGCGCGAACCGTCCGTAATCGCCGACGCGGGCAGGGATGTGACCGGGCCTCGGGTCCTCGTCGGCCAGGCGTTGCCCGGCGGCGGTTGACCTGGATGGGGCGGGCTCTTAAAGCAGTATTACCCCCGAGACCACGGCGAGCATGACGACCATTAGTACCAGGGCACACCCGCCCGACGGCGAACGGCGCGATTGATAGCGTCGGGCGTCTTCATGCATTTTTGCGTGGCGGCGAGCGGCGTCGCCGCTCGGATTTTGGCTCATGCGTGCTCATCCTTCGAATGTTCAACCATCTCGAATGCCTCTCTGAGATCAATGATCCGAAAAATGGGTGGAGGCACCTGCGTTCCCTTTTGCCTACGGCCGCGCGTTTCCGCTGGTTGCGAACTTGGTAAACGCATCTTTGTCGAATCAACCGAGCTCGCGGAAGAGGGCGGTCCGGTCAGTGGACCGGCATGCCGCCTTGAACCGGCCAGGTGGGCGATTCATAGCATCCTGTCGGGGTCATTCACGGGCGTATCACGGATTGGCTCCCAGAAAACGAGGGCTTAGTCGATGTTGTTGTCAGAAGCAATTGTCGGGAGGGAGTCACCCCTCGACCGAAGAATTCAGCACGGCGATTCTCGACGGGTCAGTACCCCTCGTCGCGCAGCGCGGAGCGGTAGGCCGCGTCCATGGCGCGGCGGGTGAGTGCCTTGGGCGCGGCGGCCATGGCCCGCGAGAGCAGGCGGGTGGCGCGATCGCCCTGGGTGTTGGCTGCCAGGTGTGCGGCCGCGACGGCGTTCAGGTCCGGTAGCTGTTCGGGGTCGCGCGGGCCGCGCCACAGGGCTTCGGCGGCGGCGCTGCGCGCCAGTCGGGCGTGCTCGACGGTCATGACGATCGCCGCGTGCGGTGGCCTGTCGCGCAGCGCCATCGTCGCCAGCAGAGCCGGGTCGGTGCTGACCTGTGCGGTGCCGCTGAGGTGGACGACCTCGCCCCGGCCGGGAACGAGGGCGGCCAGCGAGACGTCCGCGCAGGTCATGAGGTTGTGCAGGGTGTCGGCTCGCTTGTTGCCCCGGCGGTCGGGGAGCGCGACGGTGGCTCCGTCGAGCACCTGGAGGAGGCCGGGGCCGTCCCCGCGCGGGCTGGTGTCGGCTTGCTCGTTGTGGTCGCGCGAGGAGATGAGGGCGAACGGCGAGGCGGCGAGGAACGCTGCGACGCCCGGAGCCGAGAGCGGCCCGTCGGCCGGGTCCGCCGGTGCGGCCGGGACCGTCGGGATGCCCGGAGCGGCGTCCGGGATCGCCGGAACGGCAGTCGGGATGGCCGGAACGGCAGTCGGAGTGGTCGGAGTGGCGTCCGGGTTGGTCGGGACGGTCGCGGTGGGGTCCGGGACGGCCGTCCACAGCTTCGAGCGCAGTACGCAGCGCGCGCAGTGCAGGTAGGCCTCGGCCATGTCGATGGCGAGGCGACCGTCACGGACTTCGGCGGCGGTGCCGTTCAGCCGGAAGGTCTCCCCGAGGCCGGGGATCAGGAACACCATCGACGCCCCGGTGCCGGGGGCGGGGGTCGGCGCCCCATCGGGCATCGGCAGCGACAGGCGGGTCGGCGACTCGGCGCGCGCGAACCCGGCCGTCCCGCCGACCAGGACCGTGTGGGGCGTGCCGGTCGGGTCGCGGATGCCCAGCGCGGCCACCGGAGCGGCGGCGAGGACGGTCCGGCAGCCCTCGTCGAGGGTGTCGGTCGCCTTCAGCAGGACCATCCGGGGTGGGGTTCCGATGATCGCGTCGATGTCCGCGGCGGTGGTCGGTGGGTGCATGTCCCCGACGGTAGGGTGGCCAGGTGGCGGTTGGTGGCCAACGTATGCCGTGATCTGGCCATGATCGGAGGATGGCGTGCTGGGTACGGTGCTGGCGACCGCGCGGACCGAGTTCGACCGCGGTTTCGCCTTCGGCCTGCACGTGCACGACTTCCACCTGCTGAGCTGGTCCGAGACGGCCACCGTCACCCACCGCACCGCGGACCGGGACTGGCTGGTGCCCCCGACCCACGCACTGTGGATGCCCGCCGGGGTCCCGCACGCCGTGGCGGTGGTGCGCGGCGGCCTCGGCTACGGGGTGATCTTGAGCGCCCGGGGTGGCCAGGCCCCGTGGACCGAGCCGACCGGTGTGCTGGTGACTCCGCTGGTACGGGAGCTGATCGTGCACCTCGACCGGAACCCGAACCGGGCCCGCGCCCGGGCCGAGGCGCTCCTGGTGGAGCTGCTGGAACCCGTTCCCAGTACGACGTTCCAGCTCCCGATCCCGGCCGACCCGCGCCTGCGGGACATCACCGAAGCCCTGCTCGCCGATCCGGCCGACGGCCGCGACCTCGCCGCGTGGGCCGACCACGTCGCCACCAGCGTGCGCACGGTGACGCGGCTGTTCCAGGCCGAGACCGGGATGACGTTCGCGCAGTGGCGCACGCACGCCCGCATCCGAGCCGCGCTCACCCATCTCGCGGACGGTGTCCCCGTCCGGGCGACGGCGCGCGCGGTGGGCTACCGCAAGCCCGGGGCCTTCGCCGAGGCGTTCCGCCGGGTCACCGGCCAGCTGCCGAGCGTCTACTGTGCCCCGTGAGGCTCGGGTCGCGGCGCCCCATGGGCGAGATCGTGGAAGGCGTTCCGCAGCAGCGCGGTGATGCGTTCCGGCGGGGCGTCGCGCAGGCCGTCGAGCTGGAGCAGGTACCGGCCGATCACCGTGCCGATGGTCAGGGCGCCGATGAGGCCGGCGCGCAGGTCGGCGTCCTCGGCGTCTTCGGCGGCCAGGTGCTGGCCGGCCTGGCGCTGCTGGGAGATCATCGCGGCGCGGACCTCGCCGGCGGCCTCCGGGTGGGTGAACATGGACCGGACCGCGGCCAGCGCGTCGACCGGCTCCTCGGCGAGCTTCCGCTCCAACGCGGCCAGTAGGAGCTCGGCGGCCCGCTCGGGTGGGCCGGTGACCGGCTCCTCGCCGCCGTAGTCGGAGACCTGGGCGAACAGGTTGTCCTTGGAGCCGAAGTAGCGCATCACCAGGCCGGGGTCGGTCTCCGCCCCGGCCGCGATGGCCCGGATCGTGGCCCGGTCGTAGCCGACCTCGGCGAACAGACGCCGGGCCGAGTCCAGGATGCGGGCCTGGGTGTCGCGGCGTTGCTCGACGCGGCGGCTCGGGCGGGAGGTCATCTTCTCAGTCTACGGTCGTTGACTGGGTTGTTCGGCGGTGCTAGCTTTCGGTCTACACCTGTTGACTGAAATCGATTGGTTGATCGCCATGTGGCAGCCGTTCCTGTTGTCGGTGCTGGCCGGGGCGATGGGCGTGAACGCCGTTCCGCATTTCGTCAAAGGAGTGGTCGGGGAGCCGTTCCCGAACGTGTGGGGCAACTCGCCGCTGCGCAATGCCGTGGCCGGAGTGCTCGGCCTGGTGATCGCGGTGCTTCTCGGCTACTGGGCGGAGCTGCCGGGCCATTTCTGGGCGGGGCTGGCCGGAGCCGGCATCGGCGCGCTGGCCATGGCGGTGTTCCACGGCGCCGGCGGCGCCTATCGCCTCAACGCCGCCCTGGGCCTGCCCAACCCGCCCCGGGTCGCGCGCTGACCAGAACTGTCGGGGGTGCCGCGCAGGATGGGCCTCTACCAACAAGGAGGCGGTATGGCAGTCACCCTGGTGAACCCCGACGGGTTGCCGAAGATCGACGCGTATCGGCAGGTGTCCGTGGCGACCGGGTCGAGGCTGGTGCACCTCGCCGGCCAGGTCTCCTGGGACGCCGAGGGGAAGACGGTCGGCGAGGGCGACCTGGTCGCGCAGATCGAGCAGTGCTACCTCAACGTGGCTATCGCGCTGGCCGGTGTGGGCGCCACCTTCGCGGACGTCGTGAAGCTCACCGCCTACGTCGTCGACTGGACGCCCGACAAGGGGGCGGCGTTCGGTGAGGGCGTCGCGCGGGCGGCCGCGAAGCTGGGGATCGCCCCGGTGCCGCCGGCCACGCTGATCGGCGTCACGGCGCTGTACATGCCCGAGCACCTGGTGGAGGTGGAGGCCACCGCCGTCCTCGACTGACGCTCTTACTTCTTCAGGCGGCGGCTGCCGGCGTGCCAGTCCTGCTGGACGCCGACCTCGTCGGGTGCCACCCCGAACGCCGGTAGCTGGGGCATTTCGCGCAGGCTGCGCTTGAGCTCGGCGAAGCCGGGGAAGCGGGCCAGGGCGACGACGTGGTCCCACAGTTCGGCGGCCGACCGCTCGTCGGGCATCCGGCTGATCACCGGGCCGAACAGGGCCATGCCCTCGGGCGGTTCGAAGTGCAGGATCGGGGTTCCGACGTCCTTGCCGGTGAGGGCGAGGGCTTCGTCGGTCTCGGCCTGGATCTCCGCGTCCCAGGACGGTTCGTCCAGCGCACCGGCCAGGGACGCCGGCAGCCCGGCCTCGGCGAGCACCGGCAGGACGAACTCGGGCGTGCCGCGCCGGCCGACCGCGGCGGCGTCGTCGGCCACGAGCTCGCGCTCGAAGACGTGCTCGCCGAGCACCGCGTACAGCGTGGCCACGGCGTCGCGGCCCTGTTCGGCGCGGGTGCGCGCGGCCACCCGGAGCAGGCGCAGCCCGGCGGTGTGGCCGGCCTCGTACTCCGGCGGGAAGTGCGTGTCGTAGTCGATGTGCGAGTTGAGCAGGCGCAACGAGATGAACCGCCAGTCGACGGTGTAGTTCCGTTGCGCCTGCACGATCCGCACCCACTTGCTGGTCAGCCAGGCGAACGGGCAGGTCGGGTCGAAGTAGAAGTGCAGGTCGGCCATGGTCGGGCTCCTCACTGGGGTTGGTGCATGACGCGGTGGGACAGTTCGTGCAGGGCGGCCAGTACCTGCGGTTTGGTCAGGCCGCCCTCGCGCAGGTGGGCGTAGAACTCGCCGGCCAGCGGGGCGAGCAGCGACTCGGCGAGCGCGCCGTGCGGGTCCGGCACCCGCGCTGCGCGCAGCAGCACCAGCAGGTGCGCCCGCCAGAACGCGTAGGCGCCGGTGCGGAACCGGGCGGCCCCGGTCTCGGCGGCCAGGGCCAGGTGCAAGTGCCGGTCCACCAGGTCCAGCATGGCGGCGTAGAACGCGTCCAGCCGCTCCGCCGGCGACGCCCCGGGGCCGAGCGGCGGCGGCCCCGAGAGCAGGCGTTGTTGCAGCTCGCGCTCGTGCCGGTCGATCAGGGCGACGGCCAGCGCGGCCCGGTCCGGATAGCGCCGGTACAGCGTGCCCTTGCCCACGCCGGCGGACCGCGCGACGTCCTCCATGCTCACCCGGGTCGCCCCGTGCTCGGCGAACAGCCGCTCGGCGGCGGCCAGCACGCGCGCGCGGTTGCGCGCGGCGTCCGCCCGTTCGGGGCGGGGCGCCGGATCGGCCAGGGGAACCCGCACGTCCGCCAGCATAACCACGAACTGGACGTGCGTCCGCTTCACTGAACCGATGGAGACACCGATCAGGCTCGACCGAGGTAGTGTCCGGCGGGTGGCCGGTCGCTTAACTTCTGGTGAGCGGGCCGGCGCCACCGCCGGACGGGGACAGGAGCGGGGCCGTGACCCAGTACGTCTACGACTTCAGCCAGGGCGACAAGGACCAGAAGGACCTGCTGGGCGGCAAGGGGGCCAACCTGGCGGAGATGACCAAGCTCGGGCTGCCGGTACCGCCGGGTTTCACCATCACCACCGAGGCCTGCCGGGAGTACCTGCGGCTCGGCGTCGAGCCCGGTGAGCTGCGGGTCCAGGCGACCACCGCGCTGCGCCAGTTGGAGGACCGGCTCGGCCGCCAGCTCGGCGACCGGCACGACCCGCTGCTGGTCAGCGTGCGTTCCGGGGCGAAGTTCTCCATGCCCGGCATGATGGAGACCGTCCTGAACGTGGGCCTGAACGACGCCAGCGTGAAGGGCCTCGCCGAGGCCAGCGGGGACGAGCGGTTCGCCTGGGACTCCTACCGGCGGCTGCTGCAGATGTTCGGCAAGACGGTGCTGGACATCCCCGGCGAGGTCTTCTCCGACGAGATGGACAAGCTCAAGTCGGCCAAGGGCGTGACCAGTGACGTCGACCTGGACACGGACGACCTGAAGGGGCTGGTGCAGGCGTTCAAGGACGCGGTGCGCACGCACTCCGGCGCGGACTTCCCGCAGCACCCGAGGGAGCAGCTGGACCTGGCGATCCGGGCGGTGTTCAAGTCGTGGAACACCGAGCGCGCCCGGCTCTACCGGCGGCGCGAGCGGATCCCGCAGAACCTGGGCACCGCGGTGAACGTGTGCACCATGGTGTTCGGCAACCTGGGCGAGTCCAGCGGCACCGGCGTGGCGTTCACCCGTGACCCGGCCACCGGCCGGGCCGGCGCCTACGGCGACTACCTGGCCAACGCGCAGGGCGAGGACGTGGTCGCCGGCATCCGCAACACCCTCTCGCTGGACGACCTGGCCGAGCTGGACAAGTCCTCGCACAAACAGCTGATGAAGGTCATGCGGCGGCTGGAGACCCACTACCGCGACCTGTGCGACATCGAGTTCACCATCGAGCGCGGCAAGCTGTGGATGCTGCAGACCCGGGTGGGCAAGCGGACCGCCGCCGCGGCATTCCGGATCGCCGCGCAGCTGGTGGACGAGCAGATGATCACGCTGGACGAGGCGCTCTCCCGGGTGTCCGGGTCGCAGCTGGCGCAGCTGATGTTCCCCCGGTTCGACCCGTCCGGCAACGGCGACCCGGTGACCGCCGGGATGGCCGCGTCCCCCGGTGCGGCGGTCGGGCGGGTGGTGTTCGACTCGCCGGCCGCCGTGGCCTGGGCCGGGCGCGGCGAGCAGGTGGTGCTGGTGCGCAAGGAGACCAACCCGGACGACCTGGCCGGCATGATCGCCGCGAACGGCATCCTCACCGCGCGGGGCGGCAAGACCAGCCACGCCGCCGTGGTGGCCCGGGGCATGGGCAAGACCTGTGTGTGCGGTGCCGAGGAGCTGGACATCGACGAGCGGGGCAAGGCGATCCGGGTCGCCGGGCAGACCGTCGGCGAGGGCGACTGGATCAGCATCGACGGCTCCACCGGGCAGGTCTTCCTGGGCCAGGTGCCGGTGGTCCCGTCGCCGGTGGAGACCTACATCGAGGAGGGCCTGGACGCGGCGTGCGACGGCGTGGACCAGGAGACGGTCCAACTGGTGCAGGCGGTGGACCGGCTGCTCCGGCACGCCGACCAGCGGCGCCGGCTGGGTGTGCGGGCCAACGCGGACACCGCCGAGGACGCCACCCGCGCCCGGACCCTCGGCGCGCAGGGCATCGGGCTGTGCCGGACCGAGCACATGTTCCTCGGCGAGCGGCGGACCATGATCGAACGGGTCATCCTGGCCGACACCCCGGAGGACCGGAACGCCGCGCTGGACGCCCTGCTGCCGCCGCAGCGCGAGGACTTCACCGCGCTGCTCGACGCGATGGACGGGCTGCCGGTCACCATCCGGCTGCTGGACCCGCCGCTGCACGAGTTCCTGCCCGACCGCACCGAGCTGGCCGTCCGGGTGGCCACCGCGCGGGCCAAGGGCGAGGCGAACCCGGAGGACGAGCGGCTGCTCACGGCGGTGGAGAGGCTGCACGAGTCGAACCCGATGCTGGGGCTGCGCGGGGTGCGGCTGGGCCTGGTCACGCCCGGCCTGTTCCTGCTGCAGGTGCGGGCCATCGTGGAAGCCACCTGCGAGCTGCGCCGGCAGGGGCGGTCGCCGAACGTGGAGATCATGGTGCCGCTGATCGGTTCGGTGATGGAGCTGCACCTGGTCCGGGACGAGGCGGACGCGCTGATCGAGGAGATCGCCGCCGAGGCCGGGCTGGGCGACCTGCGCATCAAGATCGGCACCATGATCGAGCTGCCCCGGGCCGCGCTCACCGCGCACCGGATCGCCGACGCGGCCGACTTCTTCTCCTTCGGCACCAACGACCTCACGCAGACCACCTGGGCGTTCTCCCGGGACGACGTGGAGGCGACGCTGTTCGCCGCGTACCTGGACAAGGGCGTGTTCACCGTGTCGCCGTTCGAGACCATCGACGCGGACGGCGTCGGCCGGCTGGTACGGATCGCCGCCGAGGAGGGCCGGGCCACCAAGCCGGACCTGAAGCTGGGCATCTGCGGCGAGCACGGCGGCGACCCGGAGTCCATCCACTTCTTCCACCAGGTCGGGTTGGACTACGTGTCCTGCTCGCCGTACCGGGTTCCGGTGGCCCGGCTGGAGGCCGGCCGGGCGGCGGTTACCGCTCCGCCCGGCTGAGTGCCCGCCGGGCGCGGGAACCTCCTGCCGGAGCCTGCCCCGGTTACGTCGTGATGGCGTGTGCCTCCGCGTAGCGAGGGCGTTGGCCGGTGAGGGCCGCCCACCGCCGGGTGCCGTACTCGAAGTGCCACCACTCGGCCGGGTAGGCGACGAACCCGGCGGCCAGCATCCGGTGGGTGAGCAGCCGGCGCAGCTCGCGCACCGGGCCTTCGATGCCCTCGAACGCGGCGGCGGCCGCCGCCGGCACGAACGCGTCGAACAGCGTGCCCAGGGCCAGCGGCCGGTGCTGGTAGGTCAGGGTCACGTCCACCGCTCCGCCGGCCGGGTGCGGGGGCGGGGTGCGCGGGTCGCTGCTCGGTTCGCTGACGAAACCCGGCGGCAGCGCCGGATCCTGGTAGGCGGCGTGGAAGATCTGCCGTTGGAGGGCCAGCGACCGCCAGCCGTCCAGCACCGCCAGCCCGAACGGCTCGGGCAGTTCGGCCGCCACGCCGACCAGCCGGCGGGCCACCTCGGCGCGCAGGTAGGTGCCGGGCACCGCCTCGGGCCAGCCGGCGTGCCAGTAGGCCCCGGTCAGCTGGATGGCCCGGTCGAACACCGGGACCATCGGCTCGTCCACCGGTTCGTCCACCGGTGGCATCTGTTGCGGGTCCACCAGGTTGGGCAGCGGCGGCTGGGGCGCCACCGAGGCGCCGACGGCGGCCGGGTCGGCCGTCAGCCACTCATAGGTGTAGCCGGTGAACGGGCGTTCCGGCGGAGCCGGGCGCGGTTGGGCGGGCACCCGGAAGGTGTCCCTGGGTGGCGCGGCCGGTGCGGTCGGTGTGGCGGTCGCGCAGGCCGGGGCCAGCGCCAGCGCGGCCATGCCCACGCCGGCGCCGAGCAGCACCCGTCGCCGGTTCGGTGGTTCGGTCTCCATGGTTGCCCCCTCGGCCGTCGTCCGGACGATCACGACTCACACTCTGGAGCATGATCGAGCCGGCGACCAGCGAAGCCGCCGGCGGCTAGCTCAGTTCCGTGTTCGTGCCCGCAGCTGTCGAAGTCGCGCCTCGATCCCGTCGCCCCGCCATGATGTGTCGGAAAAGCGCTCCTGATCCACACCGTTCCATGACTCAAATTGTCCGTCATCATCTGTCAACCACAATTGGGTGGTCGCCTGGGTCAGGAATCCGATATCACGTGCGGGCAGTTTCGCGTCGTCCAGTAGTTCGAGAGCGGCGGCGGCATCTTCCTCGGCGACGGCCACTACCAAAGACCAATCGCCCCAGATCTGTCCGAGTCCGAATGGTTCAACTTCGGCTTGACGGCAGACCTCCATGAGCACCTCGTCGAGCTGGATTCCCCGAGACACAATCGCGCCGAGAGCGTTGGTATGGCATAGGTTGCGAACGCTGGCGAAAAGGCCGTCCGAGACATCGGTGGCGGCTCGTGCCAGCCCGTGTTCGGCGAGCATGCGCCCGGCTTTCAGCTGGGCAACGGGCTCGCGGGCTTTGGCGTAGACCGTCTCCCGATCTTCACCGATCTCCGCGTAGCCGTGGTAGAGCAAGGCGGCGGCCCAGAGATAGCCGGGGGAACCGATGAGGAGAAGGCGATCGCTGTGGCCCGCCCCGCGTCGGCTCAGACGAGTGGCAACGGAGCCAGCCGGGGTAAGCCGAGGCGGACAATGCCCGACAGCGGTCGCGCACAACCGAAGCTCACTGCCTTCCCCGAGATCGCCGCCGACCACCCGCGTGCCATGTGTGGCGGCGCAAGCGTCGACACCATCCATAATTCGAACCAGGTTGCTGACCGGGGTTTCCCTGGGCAGCGTGTAGTTCACGACCAGGGCGTCCGGCTCCGCCCCCGCCGCGGCGAGGTCGGAGAGGTTCATTGTTGCCAGTAGCCAGCCGGTGTGGACGAGATCGTCCATCCCGAGACTCGCGACCAGAGCGCGCGAGCACGAGTCCGTGGTGATGACGTGCTCGGACCCGAACGGCGCGCAGTCGTCACCGAAGCCGGACACCGAGCGGTAGCGCGGTTCGAGGACATCTTTCACGATTCGGCGTTCACCAAGATCGCTGAGCCGGCGTAGCGCAAGGTCAACGTCTTTGGTCGGCGTGCTCATCGCGATAGTTCCTCCGCGGCGAGACGGCTGTTTACCTCCGTGATCAGGCGACGGACTTCCTGGCCCTCCATCGGATTGGTGGTCTCGTTCGGCAATGGCGTCCCGAGCGGGCGGTAGACGAGCGTTGCGGAGCTTGTGTGTGGCCCTTGGACGAGAAGCGTGGCGACGAGATCTCGTCCCAGCGGTTTGACGGTATGAACCGTCCTGGTCTGAGTGATGTAACGATCGCCCTCCGTCAGGACATAGCTGCCGGCATCGCACAGTTGCGCGCACCCGTCGGTGACGAGTTGCCGGCCGTCATAGATGTAACGCGTATGCGCTACACCGATCGCTGCCTCTCGCTGCTCGCTGATCGCCAGCCCGTCTCCGGTGAGGACGGTCGATGCGAAGGACCAGCGGTGGCTATGTGGGTCGGACTCGCCTAGGCGCTCGTCGCCGGCCGGCCATATATGAAGACGGATTCGAACGTGCGCGGTGTTGTATAGCACCAATTTCGCGAATCCGTTGACATGCCAGTACGACGCTCGCGCTACTTGCGCACGTTGCGTGGAGTCGTTGGCAATCCAGCTCAGCCAGGCACTCAATGCCTGCCGATCGGCGAGCAATTCCTCCAGCCCGTTGGACAGTTCCGCTGTCTTACGCGGGGCGTTGCGCGACCAGTTACTGAGCAGGTGCTGTGGCAGGTGGTTGGGTAGGACCACCGTGGGTGCGGACACCGCTTTCTCCGCTCTCGGGATTCTCGGGGTGGTGGGGAGAGGGGAACCCGGCGAACGCCGCGGATCGGAGAGCGACAATGGCGTCGTGGTTTATCCACACGGCCAGGCGCCCGTCGTGCTTCCATACCCACAGTCGTTCGGTCGGGACGTAAGACGACCAGAGGGTCGCTAGAGCTGCTGCCAGGCGTTGATGATCTACAGGCGCGTCGGTAAGGGCGCGCACGACATGCGCGGATGTGAAGTGGTCCACCGGCACATCCCACGCTCGATGCTCGGGGTCGGCGCGGAGGATCTCTGTCACCCCGTCGTCGTTGCGGTTCGTGGCCAGCCACTCCATTGCCTCGGCGATCGCGTCGGCAACTTCCGGTCTGTCGAGCGAGGCTGACACGCTGCGCAGGGCAACAATCGCGCGAGCCGTATGCGCGGCGGACGGTTCGACCAGGTCGGGCTCCTGGTCCCCGATCGATGCCCATGCCCGCGTCCCCCGAAAGTCGATCCTGGCCGCCAACAGACGATGCACCAACTCTTCGACCAGCGGTGAACCTGGCCGGATCTGGGCGACGTTTTCCAGGACCGTGCTCAGTACAAAGGGACGGTTCTGATCCTCCGGCGTGATCAAGTCGGTCAATCGGGTCCAGGCTTCGTCCAGGTCAGCGCCTCCATCCCCGATCCGGTGCAAGGTGGCAAGGACGACGGCGGTGACTTCGGGCCTCGGCAGATCAATCGTCCGATTCGACCAACCACCATGGCGCTGCCGTCGGCCCAGCGTTCGCGCCATCGCGGACAGATCAACGTCAGCGCGATCGAGAAGCAGCAACGCGCGCACGCCCAGCGCTGTGCTCCACGGGGTCGGCCGCCCGCCCGGACCGAGTTCGTGCGCCCATCCCAGACAGCTCGGATCATCCGGGTCGTGAACGACGCCCTCGACGAGCCGGTCCGCGACGCCGTCGAACACCCCAGCAAGGGTCGGTCCTTGAGCGGGCGGATGCGCAGGTGAGCCCGCCACGGGTCCGGCCCGGGCCGGACCGCGAAGCGCGACCAGCGCGCCACCGGCGCCAAGGTACTCGTCAAGTTGCTGAAGCTTGGCAACCGATGGCAGAAACCGGCCACTCTCCCACTGCGCCACGGTGGGCCGTCGCACGTCGAGCACCTCAGCCACAGCCTTCTGGCTGACCCCCTTCAGCGCGCGCAACCGCCGCAGCTCGGCCGGGATCCGCTCTGCGGCCCTGATCCCTACCTCTTCCCCTACCCTACGTGGGTAGGGGACAATCCCACGCGTAGGTATGTCAGGTTCGGTCATGGTAGGCACCCGTTACGTAGGGGTTGTCATGAGCGCTAACCGGAACGCTACCGCATTCCCGTCGAGAAGCGTTCGCGACCCGCCTACGCATCATCTGAACTGCGAGTACGACTCTCCGAACAGCCACCCGATCGTGGGCCGCGCTGTGCCCGAGGCTGCACCGGCCCACGATCGGCACCGTTGCGGAAGCTCGCCTTCTCCCTACCTCTTCCTACCCTACGAAGTCAGCCTGTCGCTTTTGCTCAACCGGTCGCACCACGACCAGCAGCGTGCACGGACCCACCTCGCGCGACGAACCGCCCGGGCCTGGGCTACCCACCGATCACCGAAACCGCTGGATGCCTCGACACACCCTGTCAGGGTCACAGCGGCCCAACCCGGAGGTGCGTGATGGCGCTCGACAACCTGCCCCGCGGCTGGCCCGGGCCTGATGGCTCCGAGGACGTCGATCACTGGCGAATCCGCGAGATTCGACAGCTGTGGCGCGAGGCCTGCGAGGTTTCCGAGGTATGCCAGTGGATCCCCACCGTGAGTGGCTGGACCCGGGCCATCCCGGCAATCGGCCAAGTGACCTTGGGCCATCCCACCGTCATGATCGTTCAGCTACGAACCGGCCAACGGCCCGAGCATCTCCAAGCGGCGGCACCCCAGATCGCCCGCGATATGCACCTCGGCGAGGTACGGGTGACTCCCATTCGGGAACGCTGGGTTCGCGTCGAACTACTCGCCGTGCCCAAACCGCCTACCCGGCTGCTACCTCCGACCCGGCCCACCACCCTCCGACGCGGACCCAGCGGAGCCTGGACGAAGCGTCTGCACCCATGGCGGCTACGGAAACCCGAGCAGCCGAGTTGACCCCGCCGCCCCCAACTAAGCGGCCTGGTGTCGGGCGGCCGGGTCGGGGCGCCGTTTGCCGAGGGTAAACGTCGGTCCCTCCGACGCGATCCCGAGTGTCGGCTCCGGCGGGTTCACGCCGTGCCTGGTCGGTGCTGGCCGGCGGTCGGGGGCCGAGGTGGTCACGATCAGCGCGATCAGGCCCAGGCCGGCGAGCACCAGCAGGTGGGCGACCACCCGTCCGGCGTGCACGTTCCCGCTGGCCAGGTCCAGCGCGCTGACCACGGCCAGCAGCAGCGCGAAGCATCCCAGCGCCGGCAGCAACCCGGCCAGGTGCCGGATCCACACCGCGCCGACCACGAAGCTCACGCCGAGCGCCAGGTTCCACGCCGAGGACTCGTTGGCCAGGTGCGCCATGTCCGCGCCGAGCAGGGCCGGCCCGGTGCCGTGGTGGGCGTGCTCGGCGGGCAGCAGGAAGGCGAGGGCGGCGAGCACGGTCTGGGTGATGCCCACGCCGGCCAGTGCCCACCGGGCGGCCGCGTGCAGCACCCGGCGCCGCGCGGACGGCGGTTTGGGCAGCTCGGCCAGCAGTTGGGCCATGCGGTCGTCGTCCAGGCCCGGGGCCGGGTCGGCCAGCTCGGTGCGCAGCAGGCGGTTGATCTCGGCGGCGGAGGCGTACCAGCGCGCGCAGTCCGGGCATTCGGCCAGGTGGGCGCGCGCCGCCGACAGGTCGGCCGAGGGATCGACCTCGCCGTCGAGGTCGGCGGAGAGCAACTCGCGGCAGCTAGGACAGCCCATGTCCATCAAGTCGGTTGCGCTGTTCGGTTGGTTCCCGCTCGGCCAGGTAGCCGATCAGATCGCCCCGTGCCCGGGCCACCCGGGACCGGATGGTGCCGATCGGGCAGCCACAGACCTCGGCCGCCTCGTGGTAGCTCAGGCCCAGGGTCTGGGTGAGCAGGAAGGCCAGCCGCCGGTCCGGGTCCAGCTGGGCGAGCACCGCCCGCAGCGCCACGGCCTCGGCCACGTCCCTTCCCGGGGCCTGGGTTGCGCTGGCCTCCTCGACCGTGACGTCCGGGTCGATGCGCGGGCGGGACCGCGCGGCGCGCAGATGGTCGGCGGCGACCCGGCGGCCGATGGAGAGCAGCCAGGCGCGCACCGACGACTCGGCGCGGAACCCGGGCAGCGCGCGGAACGCCCGCGCGTAGGTCTCCTGGGTGAGGTCCTCGGCCACCGTGCGGTCGGACAGCGCCACCAGCATCCGCCACACCTGTTGCTGGGTGTGCCGGACGAACAGCGTGGCGGCCTGCCGGTCGCCGTGGCGGGCGCGCAGCGCCAGCTCGGTGAGCGAGGCGTCGTCGATCACGCGCTAGACCTTACGCGGCGGGTCCGACAGGTTACGAGGGTGCCGTTGCCCACTCCCGCCTGCCGCGCAGCGCGTCGACGAGCAGGAACAGCAGCAGCGACGCGCCGAAAACCGGCAGGAAGAACCCGATGAGCACGGCCGCCGCGCCTACCGTGACCAGCGCGCTCATGCTGGCCGGCGGGTCGGTGTTGGCCGGCCGGCGCCGCCACCACATCCGGAAGCCCCAGACGATCATGCTGAGCTGGCCGACCGCGACCAGGGCGAGCGCGATCTGGTTGGCCAGTCCGAACAGGATCCCCATGTGCGCGTCGATGCCCCAGCGGGCCAGCTTGGCGGCCAGCGGCCAGTCGGCGAACCGCAGCTGGTCCACCACGGTGCCGGTGGCCGGGTCGATGGCCAGCGAGTCCTGCTTGGACGGCCAGGAGCGCTGGTTCTGCTGTACCACCCAGGCCTTGCCCGGCTTGCTCGGTGGGGTGATCTCCACCGGGTCGGTCAGCCCGTGTGCCCGGGCCACCCCGAGCACCCGCTCGGCGGTGGCCGGTACGTCCGGCGGGGTCGGGGCGGCCGGGGTGGCCAGCGTGGTGTGCACCGACGGGGTGGTCCAGCTCAGCTCGGTGCGCAGCGTGTCCACGTTGGTCCCGGCGAACTTCGACCAGGTCAACCCGGTGGCGGAGAGGAAGAGCAGCACCAGCGCCACCCACACGCCGACCGAGCCGTGCCAGGAGCGCAGCCGCACCCGGCCGCTGGCGCCGAAGTCCGGGGCGATCACCCGGCGCAGCTTGCGGTCCCGCCGGCGGCGGAGCAGCCAGATGCCCAGCCCGCTGAGCGTCAGCACCCACAGCCAGCTGGCGGCCAGCTCGGAGTAGACCCGGCCGACCTCGCCGAGCATCAGCGTGCGGTGCAGCTCGTCGAACCAGGCGCGCACCGGCAGCCACTCCCCGTAGGTCACCAGGGTGCCCAGCGGGCGCGCGGTGTACGGGTCGACGAACACCGTGCGCGTCCAGGTGTCGGGCAGGTCGGGCGCGGCGAAGGTGACCCGGGTGCTGCCGTCCGGCGCGGCGGCCGGCCGGATCTCACTGATCCGTCCGCCCGGGATCTGTGGCAGCGCCGACGCGACCTGCTGGGACAGCGGCAGCGGGGCGCCGCCCGGCGGCACGGTGACCCGCAGCTGCTCGCGGTGCACCAGCGGCTCGAGCTGCGGGGTGAGCGTGTACAGCAGGCCGGTGAACGCGGCCACGAACAGGAACGGCGCGACCAGCAGCCCGGCGCGGAAGTGCACCCGGCGCAGCAGCGGCTGCAGCTCGAGCCGCCACCAGCGGCGCAGGCCGGTGGCCCGGGTCGTCTCCGGCTTCTGCTCCAGCGTGGGCGGGGGGAGGGTGGTGTCGGACACGGTGGCTCCTCGCGGGTCGAGCGGGGTCAGAGCGGGTCAGAGCATGGTCAGGAACATGACGGCCATGCCGAGGCTCATCCCCAGGTGGCAGACCGCATCGGCGCGCGGGCCGAGCAGGCGGAGGGTTCGGGGGCGGGTCGCCACCGAGGTGCCGCCCGGAGCCCCGACCAGCACGAGGCTCCGGCGCTCGTCGTCTCCGGGCTCGCCGTCCCGGGAAGCGGTCAGCGCGCGGCGCGTCCAGAACAGGCCGGACGCGGCGAGGGCGACGATGAACAGAACGGTCAGCCAGAACGCCCACCCGGGGGTCGGCGCGCTCGGCGCCGGCACCGCCTCGGCGGTCTCGGCGGCGCCGCCGTGGTGGTGCCCGCCGCCCCCGGCCGAACCGGTGCCGCCACCCATCAGCAGCGGCATGCCGGCCACCATCCAGACCATCGCCACCGACATGAGCAGATGCTGTTCGGAAGCCGGACAGCCGGGGTGCGTTGCGCGCCGGTCACCCAGGCGCCGGGCGAGGAAGTACAGGCCGAGCAGGCCGAACAGCACGATCTGGGCCACGTCGCCGGTCGGCCCGCCGTACGCCCAGACCATGGCGATCATCGCCGCGCTCATGACCAGGTGGCCCAACTCGGCGACCTGGTCGCCGTGGTGGGTGGCCACGCCGGCGCGCAGCGACGCCCAGCGTAGCAGCGCGTAGCCGCCGGTCACCGCGAACAGGGCGGTGAGCGCGAAACTCAACCAAAGTGATGGGATCACAAGCGTCCAGTCAGCTCGGCCGCCCTCGGGGTTCCCGAAAGAGTGAATACGTGAGGCTGCTCACACGGCGCGCGCTCGTCGTCCACCGCCCACCGCCGCACCAGAGCGAGCACCGCGAGGATGACCGGCACCTCGCCGAGCACCCAGGACAGCAGTGCGCCGAGGCGCTGGTCGGCCAGCGGGTCGGGCACGAACGGCACGGCCAGCGACCGGTAGAACACCTCGCCGACCGGATGACCCAGACCGAGCAGCCAGGCGGCGAACCCGGCGTGCAGCGCCATCACCGCGAACACCATCACCAGCCGCCCGATCGGCGGCAGCGAGGCGTCCCGGCCCAGCACCACGCGCATCAGGGCCAGCCCGGTGAGGAAGAAGGCGGCGTTCATCACCAGGTGGGCCCAGTGCTCCTGCTGCCAGGCCTCGAACAGGCCGGTCGGGTAGACGCCGAACAGCGTGCCGGCCACCGCCAGCCAGGCCACCAGCGGATGCCCGGCCAGCCGGACCGTCCGGGCGTCCAGCAGCGCGCGCAGCCGGTCCGCCGTCGTTGGTCTGCTCGCCCGCCGCGCGAGCGTGCCGCCGTGCCCGAGCACCAGCAGCGCCGGGGCCAGCCCGGCCAGCAGCATGTGTTGCCCCATGTGCACGCTGAACACCCCGGGCGCGTAGCGGCCGACCCCGGAGGAGGTGGCGACCAGCAGCACCGCACAGCCGGAGAGCCAGGCCAGCGTGTAGCGCCTCGGCCAGGGCTCGCGGCGCCGGCGCAGCCGGCGCACCCCGGCCACGTAGAGCACCGCCGCCACCACGGCCAGCGAGCCGAACACCAGGTCCGGCCGCCAGCGCAGCGCCAGATCGGCCCAGGTCATGCGGTCGGGCAGGTCATAACCGACCAGGTAGACGTGCTTGCTGGCCTGGTAGCCCTGGTCCGCCGGTGCGGCCACCCTGGTCAGCGCGGTGTGCACGCACAGCAGCGCGAGTGAAAATGCCGGCAGAGCCAGGCTCTGCGTCAACTTGTGCCGCGGTCGGGGGAGGGCGGTCACGGCGGTCAGAGCGAGCAGGACCAGGCCGGCCAGGGTGAGTTGGCCGTACCCGGTGTCGAGCAGTTTCCCGGCCGGTACCGCGTAGGCGGCCGCCACCACCGCCCCCGCCGTCGCCACCGGCAGGCACCAGCGGGCCCGGTGCCCGGCCAGCGCGGCGCCCAGGAGGAAGACCAGCGCGAGCGTCTGCGCAGCCAGGGCGTCGCCGGCGATGTCGTGCGAGCGCTGCGCGTTGGTGGTGGCGGTGAGCGCCGCGCAGAGCGGCCCGCCCAGCGCGACCAGCAGCAACCCGACCGCCGCGCGCCAGGTCAGCACCCAGCCGGCCGCGCCGGCCACCCCGGCGGCGACCAGCGCGCAGAGCAGCCACCCGGTGGCCGGTTCGATGTAGCGCACGCCGACGAACAGCGTGGACAGGGTGACGGAGCCGCTGTTCTCCGCCACGGTCAGCCCGGCCACCGCCAGCGACGCGCCGGCCTGGACCAGCGACCAGCGGCGCACCTCGGTCAGCCCGGCGTACCCGGCGGGGGAGAGCAACCCGTCGCGCCCGGCCGGCGCGCGCACCGCCGCCAGCAGCCACCCCACCGCGAACGCGCAGGCGCCCAGCGCGAGCACCCGCATGGCCGGCAGCCCGGCGTCCACCACCGTCCCGGACGGCGGCAGCCCGTAGCCCTCGGCCGGGCTCGGCGCGAACCCGCCGAGCAGCCCGCCGGTCAGCGCCGCCGCGCCGACCAGACCGATCACCAGCCCCCGGTTCACGACACGCGCGGGCGGAAGCCGCGCAACCGCAGGCTGTGCGACACCACGAACACCGAGGACAGGGCCATCGCGGCCGCCGCGACCAGCGGGCTGACCAGGCCGGCCATCGCCAGCGGCAGCGCGGCCACGTTGTAGCCGAACGCCCAGGCCAGGTTCACCCTGATGGTGCGGTGGGTGCGCCGGGCCAGCTGCACCGCCTCGGCCACCACCAGCAGGTCCTCCCGGGCCAGCACGATGTCCGCCGCCTCGATCGCCACATCGGTGCCCCGGCCGATGGCCAGGCCGAGGTCGGCGCTGGCCAGCGCGGCGGCGTCGTTCACGCCATCACCCACCATGGCCACCGAGTGCCCCTCGGCCCGCAGCCGCCGCAACACCGCCACCTTGTCCTCCGGCAGGCACTCGGCGACCACCTCGTCGATGCCGACCGCCTCGGCCACCGCGTGCGCGGTCCCCGCGTTGTCCCCGGTGACCAGCACCGGGTGCAGGCCGAGCGCCCGCAGCGCGGCCACCGCGTCCGGGGCGCCGGGGCGCAGGGTGTCGGCCACCGCGAGCAGCCCGAGCACCCCGCCGGCTCGGGCTACGAACACCACGGTGGCCCCACCCCGCTCCCGGTCCAGCCGCTCCGCCTCCAGCTCGGCCGGTACCGGGATGCCCCGCTCGCGCATCAGCCGCGCCCGCCCGACCAGTACCGGCCGGCCGGCCACCACCCCCGAGGCGCCGAGGCCCGGCAGCGCGACGAAGTCGGCCACCTCGGTCAGCCCGCGCGGCTCGGCGGGCCCGCCCAGCTCGGAATGCGCCGCCGAGGTGCGCCCGTGCGGCTCGGATCGTGCCGCCGCGACGATCGGGGCGGCGACCGGGTGCTCCGAGGCGGCCTCCACCGCGCCGGCCGCCGCGAGCAGCTCCGCCCGGGTCACGCCTTCGGCCGGCCGGGCGGCGACCAGGCTCATCCGGCCCTCGGTGAGGGTGCCGGTCTTGTCCAGCAGCACGGTGTCCACCGCCCGGGTGGCCTCCAGCGCGGCCGGCCCCTTGATGAACACCCCGAGCTGCGCGCCCCGGCCGGTGCCCACCAGCAGCGCGGTCGGGGTGGCCAGGCCCAGCGCGCACGGGCAGGCCACCACCAGCACCGCCACCCCGACGGTCAGCGCCTGCTCCACCGGCTGCCCGGCAACCAGCCAGCCCAGCGCGGTACCGGCGGCCAGCAGCAGCACCACCGGCACGAACACCGAGGAGATCCGGTCGGCCAGCCGCTGCGCGCCGGCCTTGCCGCGTTGCGCGTCCCGCACCAGGCGGACCATCCGGGCCAGCTGAGCGTCCGCGCCCACTCGGACCGCGCGCAGCCGCAGCCGCCCGCCGATGTTCACCGAGCCGCCGGCCACCTCGTCCCCGGGGCCGACCTCGCGCGGCATCGGCTCGCCGGTGAGGGTGCTCACGTCCACCGCCGAGCGGCCCTCCTCGACGACCGCGTCCGCCGCGATCCGCTCGCCCGGCCGGACCTGGAAGACGTCGTCGACCAGCAGTTCGGCCACCGGCACGCGGTGCGCCTCGCCGTCGCGGCGCACCAGCGCATCCTTGGCGCCCAGCGCCAGCAGCGCCCGCATGGCGGCGCCGGCCGACCGCTTGGCCCGGGCCTCGAAGTACCGCCCGGCCAGCACGAACGTGGTGACGCCGGCCGCCACGTCCAGGTAGAGCGCGTGACTGCCGCCCGCGCCGAGCGAAAGCCCCTGGCCCAGCCCGGGCGCCACCGGCGCCGCCCGGAACAGGCTGTCCGCGATCACCCACAGCGACCAGGTCGAGGAGGCCAGCACGCCGCCGGACACCAGCGTGTCCATGGACGTCCGGCCGTGCCGCGCCCCGGCCAGCGCCGCCCGGTGGAACGGCAGCGCGCTCCACCCCATCACCGGCGCGGCCAGCAGCAGGCACACCCACTGCCAGCCGGGGAAGCGCAGTTCGGGGAACAGGGACAGGGCCAGCGAGAGGTCGCACAGCGGCACCGCCAGCACCGCCGCCACGGCCAGCCGGCGCCGCAGGTCGGTGACCCGGCGGTGCTGCTCGCCCTCGTCGGTGCCGGGGGCGTCGTCGTCCAGGTCGTCCACCCGGCGGGCGCGGTAGCCGGCCCGGTGCACCGCCTCGATCAGCTCGCGCGGGTCGGTGTCCGCCGGACAGCTCACCTCGGCCCGTTCGGTGGCGTAGTTGACCTCGGCGCGCACGCCGTCGAGCTTGTTCAGCCGGCGTTCCACCCGGGCCGCGCAGGCGGCGCAGGTCATGCCGCCGACGGCGATCTCGAACCGGCGCGTCGGGATTGGGGTGATGGTGCTCAGCGGGGTCACCTTCGCCTTTCGGGGAACTTTCCGGGGAGCGGTGCGGGGGCCTGGCCGGCCAGCGCGGCCAGCCGGGCGTTGTAGGCGGCCAGCGCGGCCTCGTCCTGGTCGACGTCCTGGTCGACGTCCTGGTCGACGCCGTGCTCGGCCGCGCCGCCGGGGCCGAGCAGGGCGTCCCGCCGGGCGGACTCGAGCCAGCGGCCGAGGCCCTGGTCGTCCGGCGCGGCCCGGCTCCACCGGACGCCGACGACGATCATGAGCAGCATCATCAGCAGGTCGCCGCCGAACCACATGATCGCGCCGGCGGCCTGCTGGTCGGCCAGCACGTCGGCGCCGCCGTAACCCGGGGCGAGCGGGGTGCGGCTGAGCATCAGCACCAGCCCGGTGAGCGTGTCCGCGCCCATGCCGGCGGCGAGCAGCAGGAACCGCAGCAGGTGGGGCAACCCGGGGCGCAGGTCCACCAGCGGCCGGAAGTACCACCAGCCCACCACCAGGTACAACGCCAGCTCGCCGGCGCGCACCCAGCCGCTGGCCAGTGACGCCTGCTGGAACCCGGTGAGGTGGGTGAGTACCACCGTGGCGGTGTAGCCGGCCAGGGCCACGACCGGCCCGCCCGGCGACCGGTGCGGCAGCGGCGGGCGCGCCCAGACCAGGAGCACCGGCACCAGCATGATCAGGGCCAGGTGGCGCACCATGTGCACCCAGAACAGCCGCTCGGAGTACTCGCCGACCGGGCCGACCAGGGTGCCGAGCAGCAGCGCGAGGGCCAGCGACCCGCACAACCACCTGGCCACGTGCTCACTCCCGCCGACTGGAACCCCTGCCGGTTACGGAGTCGGGCGGCCGAGCGGGCGGGTTCCCGGTGTCACCCGTCGGGGGGAACCGGCAGCGCGGGCGCGACCCGGGCCGAGCCGATGCCTCGGTCGGGTTTGCCCAGCCGGAACCGCACCCGGCCCTTCAGCACGGTGCCGTTCTGCGCCTGCCCGCCGACCGGCGGTTCGCCGGGGAACAGGGTGAACGTCCAGCGTTCGTTCCGCTCGCAGTCCGGCGGGGTGGCGCCGCACTGCAGCACCCGCGCGCCCCACAGCTGGCGGAGCATCCAGCGCCGGGTGTCGGTGCCGAGCACGGTGAACTCCTCCGCCGGCGCCTTCACCACCCGCCGGTGGCTGCCCAGCGCCGGGCCGTAGGCGCCGGTCACCGTGGCCACCATGGTCCACGGCGCCCCACTTGGCACCCCGGCGGTACCGGCGGGCAGCGCTTCGGCCAACACGTCCTCGTTCGGCTCGCCGAGCTGGTCGCGCCGGGCCGCCCCGGGCAGCGGGCCCCGGGTGTCCAACCGGGCCGGGTCCGGGACCAGCAGCACGCCCCAGCGCACCTCCTCGGCGAACCGCGCGCCGGCGAAGTGCGCGCGCAGCGCGGCCACCGCGCGCTCCGCGTCCGCCCAGTGAGCCTCGGAGAACGCGTCGCGCAGGTACTCCCTGGTTGGCGCGGGCAGACCCACCCGGGCCACCAGTTCAACAATCGACGCGCACCCCGCCCATCCGGACCTGGCCAGCGCAGCGATCTGCTCATCCTTGAAGTCACCCATCGCGGCCTGAGGCTAGCGATTTTGATCGACATCATCACCACGTACGTTCTACCCGCCAGTAACGGCACTGGTGATGATGTCGATCAAGGAAAATCCGCGAAACCGCGGCTAGCGGCCGGCCCCGACAGCTCAGACCAGCGCGCGGCCGGTGCGGATCCGCCAGCGCAGGTCCACCAGCAGGGCGTTGAACGGGAAGGCGCGCAGCACCGGCGGCGACAGCCGGACCAGCACGCCCAGCGCCGCCATCATCGACTCGAACACCCGCTGCCGGCGGTCGTCCCAGTCCAGGTGCATCTGCTCGCGGAACCGGGGCGGCAGGTAGCCGGTGGTGACGAACCGGTGGAACCGGCGGAAGGCCAGCTGCACCACCACCGGCATGTTGCGCAGGTCCACCAGTTGGGTGAGATAGCCGCGCACGGTGTCGTCGATGTCGATCCGGTCCAGGCTTTCCTTCCAGTAGCGCTCGAACGCGTCGAGGTCGGCCGGCCAGCGGTCGGCGGGCACCTGCAGGGTGGTGCCGAACACGGCGGACCGGCGGTAGATCTCCGCCCACTGCCCGGGGGTGAGCCGGATCCGCATCAGCCGGCAGTTGTCCTCGAACCCCCGGTACAGGCAGGCGGCCACCCACAGCTGCAGGTCCGGGTCGAACGCGTTGTAGGCGACCGGGCTGTTCTGGTCCGACCGGACCTGCGCGTGCGAGCGGTTCACCGCCCGCCGGTAGGCCTTGCGCTCATCGTCGCTGCCCAGCGTGGCCACCGCCAGGTAGGTGAGGGTGGTGCGGGCGCGCTTGATCGGGTGTTTGAACACGTTGCCCGACTCGACCTTGCTCTCCACCACGCCGTAGCCCACCCCGGGCCGGCCCAGCTGCATGATCACGTTGGCCGCGCCGGCCATGAGCCCGGCGCCGATGGCGATCTCCCGCAGATCCAGCTCCGGCGTGGTGGACGTGGTCATGGCCCCGCTCCAATCTGCTCACACCTGTTAGCTGATATGGAAGCTCTTGGCGGCGCAGATGTCAAGATGGCGGGGTGAGCGGCCAGACCAGGGCGTACGGCGGGGTGGACGGCGACGAGCGGCGAGCCCGCCGGCGGGAGAGGCTGATCGAGGCCGGCCTGGACCTGCTCAGCTCGGAGCAGGGCGAGGCGGCGCTGACCGTGCGCAGCGTGTGTGCCCGGTCCGGCCTGGCCGCCCGGTACTTCTACGAGAGCTTCGGCGACCGGACCGAGCTGGCGCTGGCGGTGTACGACCACGTGGTCGGGGAGATCGCCACCACCACCGCGGCCGCGGTCGCCGCCGGCCCGCGCGACGCCCGGGCCCGCACCCGGGCCGGCCTGGCCAACATCGTCCGGGTCATCGTGGACGACCCCCGGCGCGGCCGGCTGCTGTTCTCCACCGCCTTCCTGAGCGCCCCGCTGGCCCGCCGCCGGCTGGAGTCCGGGCAGCTGTTCTGCGGGCTGCTGGCCGGCCACACCAAGGCGTTCTTCGGCGTGGTCGGGGACGGCCGGCTGGACCTGGCCACCCAGTTCGCGGTGGGCGGGCTGGCCCAGGCGCTCACCGCGTGGCTGCACGGGCACCTGGAGCTGGACCCGGAGCCGCTGGTCGACCACTGCACCGACCTGTTCGTCGCCCTCATGTCCCAGGCACTGGTGTCCCGGGAGCCGCCGGAGCGGTGACCGGGGTCGCCCAGTCGATGCGGTGCTGGTGGATCCACGCGTCCGGCCGGTTGGTCGCCCGGTCCATCCGGTGCAGCACCAGCGGCAGCGCCAGGTCGCGCAGCACCCGGCCGACCGGGCCGACCGCCTTCTGGTCGCCGTTGCGCTTGCCCTGCGCGACCACCCGCTCCACCCGGTCCCGCCGCAGCCGTTCGAACTCGGCGAACGCCGCCGGGACGTCGGGCAGGTCGTGCAGGCACTTGCCCAGCGTGACCGCGTCCTCGCAGGCCATCGAGGCGCCCTGGCCGGACGAGGGCGAGGCGGCGTGCGCCGCGTCGCCGATGATGACCATGCGGTCGGTGTGCCAGGTGGGCACCGACGGCAGGTCGTGGGTCGGCCACGGCGGGATCACCTCGGGGGTGGCCTTGATGATGTCCACCGCCGGCCCGGCGTCCTCGGCGAACAGCGCGATCAGCCGGGCCTTCCACCGCTCCGGGGTGATCGCGGCCAGCTCGGCCCGGCCGGGCTCCTCGGCGGCCGGCGGGTTGGCGAACCACCAGACCTGCCCGTTCGGGTGCTGGAAATGGGCGAAGAAGCAGCGCTTGCCGAACATCATCGTGCAGCTCCCCGGCGGGGCCAGCTCGGGCAGGCCGTGCGCGTAGCCGCCGGTGTTGAGCAGCCCCAGGTAGCGCGGCTCCGGTGCTCGCGGGTCGATGACCGTCCGGGTGCGCGAGTGCAGCCCGTCGGCGCCGATCAGCAGGTCCCCCTCGGCCGCCGAGCCGTCGGCGAACTCGGCCCGCACGCCGTGCGCCGTTCGTTCCGCGCCGGCCAGCCGCTTGCCGTACTCCACCCGCACGCCCCGGCGCAGCGCCTCTTCGCGCAGTGACCGGTAGAGGTCGCCCCGGCGCAGCGTCTGGCAGACCGTGCCGTCGGCCAGCTCGCCGCCCTGGGGGATCTC
Organism: Actinospineispora eucalypti; assembly: GCF_039543365.1. NCBI lineage: Bacteria > Bacillati > Actinomycetota > Actinomycetes > Pseudonocardiales > Pseudonocardiaceae > Actinospineispora > Actinospineispora eucalypti. Next base: position 97,580 of record NZ_BAABJP010000036.1, on the reverse strand, counting down.
CCCGAGGCGCCGGCCGGTGCCGTTGACGAAGGCGATCCGGGGCGTGGCGAACCCGTGTTCCCGGACCAGTTTGTGCAGGTCCAGGGCGCGCAGCGCGGCGATGCCGTTGACCGCCAGGGACAGGTACGCGCCGACGCCGTCGGCGGTGCGGTCGTAGGCCTCGAACACCGTGGCGTCCATGCCCGCGTCGCGCAGCGCGATCGCCGTCACCGTCCCGGCGATCCCGCCGCCAATGATCAACGCGTGATTAGTCATTTCATGACTATACATGTGATGGCTATTCGCGGCCAGTGCTCTAGGCTGGGTGCATGTCGCCGTTGGGGATGGTGGTCCTCGCGTTGTTGCTGGAGGCACCGGCCCACGCGTACCGGATCCAGCAGCTGATCAAGGAGCGGCACAAGGACGAAGTGGTCAACGTGGCCCAGCGCAACAGCGTCTACCAGGCCATCGACCGGCTCCGCCGGGCGGAGTTGATCACTGTGCGGGACACCGAGCGGGAGGGCGCCCGCCCCGAGCGGACGGTCTACGAGATCACCGAGGCGGGCGAGGAAGCGGTGCTGGCCTGGCTGCGTGACCGGCTGGCCACGCCGGCGCGGGAGTTTCCGGCGTTCCCCGCCGCGCTGGCCTTCCTGCCGCTGCTGTCCCAGGCCGACGTCATCGACCGGTTGGCCGAGCGGGAGCGGGAGCTGGCCGGGGCGGTGCACGGGAAGGGCGCCCAGCTCGCCGGCCCCGGGCTGCCGCCGAGGCTGTTCCTGGTGGAGGGGGAGTACCAGTTGCGCATGTTGGCCGCCGAGCTGGACTGGGTACGCGAGCTGCTGGCCGACCTGCGGTCCGGCGCGCTGAGCTGGGACGCCGAGGCGCTGCGGGCGTTCATGGCGAAGGAGGCGGGGGTATGAGCCTGGCCGAGGAGCTGACCAGGGACGAGACGACGCTGCGCCGGTTCCTGCACGGGCTGCCCGGGGTGGACGCCGTCGGGCTGGAGCAGCGGGCGGCCACGCTGGCCACCCGCAGCATCAAGAAGGACAGCAAGCTACACGCGATCGACACCGCGATCGGCATGGTCGACCTGACCACGCTTGAGGGCGCGGACACCGAGGGCAAGGTGCGGACCCTGGCCGCCAAGGCCCGCCGGCCCGACCCCGAGCACCCCGAGGTGCCCCCGGTGGCCGCCGTCTGCGTCTACCCCGACCTAGTGGCAACGGCCGTGAAGGAACTGTCCGGTACCGGGGTGGGAGTGGCCAGCGTGGCCACCGCGTTCCCCTCGGGGCGGGCGCCGCTGGAGGTGAAGCTGGCCGACGTGCGCGCCGCCGTGGCCGCCGGGGCGACCGAGATCGACATGGTGATCGACCGGGGCGCGTTCCTCTCCGGCCGCTACGGCCTGGTGTTCGAGGAGATCGTGGCGGTGAAGGAGGCCTGCGGAGCGGCGCACCTGAAGGTGATCCTGGAGACCGGCGAGCTGGCCACCTACGACAACGTGCGGCGGGCGTCCTGGCTGGCCCTGCTGGGGGGCGGGGACTTCATCAAGACGTCCACCGGCAAGGTGAGCCCGGCGGCCACGTTGCCGGTCACCCACGTGATGCTGCGCGCGGTCCGGGACTGGCACGAGCGGACCGGCGAGGCGCGCGGGGTGAAGGCGGCCGGCGGCATCCGCACCACCAAGGACGCGATCCGTTACCTGGTCGCGGTGCGCGAGGTGGCGGGCGAGCGCTGGTTGGCCCCGGAGCTGTTCCGGTTCGGCGCGTCCGGGCTGCTCAACGACCTGCTCATGCAGCGCCGCACCCAAACCGAAGGCCACTACAGCGGCCCCTCGTATGTGACGGTGGATTGATGACCTGGGATTACGCCCCGGCGCCGGAGAGCCGGGAGATCGCCAACCTGAAGCCGAGCTACCGGATGTTCGTGGACGGGGAGTTCACCGACGGCGCCGGCGAGCCGTTGAAGTCGGTCAACCCGGCCACCGAGGAGACCCTCGCCGAGGTGAGTACGGCCTCCGCCGCCGACGTGGACGCGGCGGTGGCCGCGGCCCGCCGGGCCTACGAGGGCGTGTGGGGGCCGATGCCCGGGGCCGAGCGGGCGAAGTACCTGTTCCGGATCGCCCGCATGGTGGCCGAGCGGTCCCGCGAGCTGGCCGTACTGGAGACGCTGGACAACGGCAAGCCGATCCGCGAGTCCCGGGACGTGGACGTCCCGACCGCCTCGGCGCACCTGTTCTACCACGCCGGCTGGGCGGACAAGCTGGGCTACGCGGGCCTCGGCCCGGCGCCCAGGCCACTCGGTGTGGCCGGCCAGGTCATCCCGTGGAACTTCCCGCTGCTGATGGCCGCCTGGAAGATCGCGCCCGCGCTGGCCTGCGGGAACACCGTGGTGCTCAAGCCGGCGGAGACCACCCCGCTCACCGCGCTGGTGCTCGCCGAGATCATCCAGCAGGCCGAGCTCCCGCCCGGCGTGGTGAACATCCTGCCCGGCGCCGGCGACGTCGGGGAGGCGCTGGTGAACCACCCCGGCGTGGACAAGGTGGCGTTCACCGGCTCCACCGAGGTCGGCAAGCGGATCCAGGCCTCGCTGGCCGGCACCGGCCGGCGGCTGACCCTGGAGCTGGGCGGCAAGGCGGCCAACCTGGTCTTCGAGGACGCGCCGCTGGATGAGGCAATTGAGGGCATCGTCAACGGGATCTTCTTCAACCAGGGTCACGTGTGCTGCGCCGGCTCGCGGCTGCTGGTGCAGGAGTCGGTGGCCACGGAGGTGCTCGACCGGCTGCGGGCCCGGGTGGAAACCCTGCGCGTAGGCGACCCACTGGACAAGAACACCGACGTCGGGGCGATCAACTCGGCCGCCCAGCTGAGCCGGATCCGCGAGCTCACCGAGGCCGGCGAGGCGGAGGGCGCGCACCGGTGGAGCAGCTCGTGCCCGCTGCCCGACCGGGGCTTCTTCTTCCCGCCGACGGTGTTCGACGGGGTGACCCAGGCGATGCGCATCGCCCGGGAGGAGATCTTCGGGCCGGTGCTTTCCGTGCTCACCTTCCGCACCCCGGAGGAGGCCGTGGCCAAGGCCAACAACACCCCGTACGGGCTGTCCGCCGGGATCTGGACGACTCAGGGTTCGCGAACCCTGTGGCTGGCCCAGCGCATGCGCGCCGGGGTGGTGTGGGCAAATACGTTCAACCGGTTCGACCCGGCGGCTCCGTTCGGCGGCTACCGCGAGTCGGGCTTCGGCCGGGAAGGCGGCCGGACCGGTTTGGAGGCCTACCTCAGTGCCTGATCAAAAGCGGGTGACCGTGGCCAAGACCTACAAGCTCTACTCCGGCGGGGCGTTTCCCCGCTCCGAGTCCGGGCGGACCTACCGGGTGGCCGACAAGAAGGGGAAGTTCCTGGCCAACGCGGCGAAGGCGTCCCGCAAGGATCTGCGGGACGCGGTGGTCGCGGCGCGCAAGGCGTTCCCCGGCTGGTCCGGCGCCACGGCCTACAACCGCGGCCAGGTGCTGTACCGGGTCGCCGAGATGGCGGAGGGCCGCCGCGACCAGCTGGCCGCCGAGGTGTCCGCCGCCGAGGGACTCTCCGCGCGGGCCGCGTCTTCGCTGGTGGACGCCGCCATCGACCGCTGGGTCTGGTTCGCCGGCTGGACCGACAAGATCGCCACCGTGCTCGGCGCGGCCAACCCGGTGGCCGGTCCCTACTTCAGCTTCACCGTGCCGGAACCGACCGGGGTGGTGGGCGTGCTGGCCCCCGCCGGGGACAGCCTGCTCGGCCTGACCAGCGTGCTCGCGCCGGTGCTGGCCGGCGGCAACACCGCCGTCCTGGTCGCCTCCCGGGACCGCCCGCTGCCCGCGATCGCCCTGGCCGAGGTGTTCGCCACTTCGGACCTGCCCGCCGGCGTGGCCAACATCCTCACCGGCGACCCGGCCGAGCTGGCCCCGTGGCTGGCCTCCCACGGCGACGTGGACGCCCTGGACCTGACCGGCGCCGACCCCGCCCAGCGCACCGACCTGGAGCGCGCCGCCGCCGGCACGGTGAAGCGCGTGCTCCCGGCCGGCCCGGACGACTGGCGCGCCGAGCCGGACATCCGCCGCCTGCGCGCCTTCCAGGAGGCCAAGACCGTCTGGCACCCCACCGGCGTCTAGGAGCAAGCCGCGCCCGAGTCCCGGCAGCCGGCCGCGTTCACCGGCTGGCGGCCAGCACTGCCCCGATGCCTTCCCGCAGGTCCTTGACGAAGTACCCGGGAACCTCCAGCGACGGGAAATGTCCCCCGGTCTCGGGCGTCCTCCAGCGGACGATCTGCCGGAACCGCTCCTGGGCCCAGGGGTGCGGACACTTCTCGATGTCGCGGGGATACACGCTGATCGCCGACGGGACGTCGACCCGGAGTTCGGGGTCGAGCGAGTTGTGGCTCTCGTAGTAGATGCGCGCCGCCGATGCGCCGGTCCGGGTCAGCCAGTACAGGGTGACGTCGTCGAGGACGCGGTCTCGGGAGATCGTCTCGAACGGGCTGTCCTCGGTGTCCGACCACTCGGCGAACTTGTCGAGGATCCAGGCGAGAAGCCCGACCGGTGAGTCGACGAGCGAGTAGCCGATGGTCTGCGGCCGGGCCGCCTGCTGCTTCGCGTACGCCGCGCGCCGGCCGCCCCAGAACTGGCGGGTTTCCTCGGTCCACCGGCGTTCGGCCGCCGTCAGCCCGTCCGTGGACAACCCGGGCGGTGCCTGCGGGGTCAATGTGTGGATGCCCAGAACATGCTCCGGGAACCGGCCGCCGAGGACCGTGGTGATCACACCTCCCCAGTCGCCGCCGTGGGCGGCGAACCTGCCGTAGCCGAGCCGGCCCATCAGCTCCACCCACGCGGCCGCGATCTTTTCGATTCCCCACCCGGTGGTGGCCGGCTTGTCGCTGTAACCGAAGCCCGGCAGCGACGGGACCACGACGTGGAACGCCGGCGCGTCGGCATCTTCCGGATCCGCCAGCTCGTCCACCACGTCGACGAACTCGGCAATGCTGCCCGGCCAGCCGTGGGTCAGGATCAGCGGAGTGGCATCCGCGCACGCGGACCGGCGGTGCAGGAAGTGGATTCCCAGATCGTCGATGGTCGTGCGGAACTGGCCGATGCGGTTGAGGCGCTCCTCGAACGACCGCCAGTCGTACCCGGTGCGCCAGTAGTCCACGACGTCGACGAGGTCGGCGAGCGGAACGCCCTGTTCCCACCGGCGAGGGCCGGGCGCGGCGCGGTGGACCGTCTCGGCCTCCGGTAGCCGCGCCGCGGCCAGCCGCGCGCGCAGATCAGCGAGGTCGGCGTCGGTCGCGTGGGCTTCAAATGCTTGCACGTCGCTGGTCGGACGGGACATGGGACCTCCTGGCCATAGTTGAACCGGCTAAGACGGTTCTAACATGACGCCGGCTCGCCGGGCAACCGGCTAAGGTGGTTCCATGCGTACTGGGTTCCCCGACTTCCGCCTCGGTAGCGTGCTGGCGACCAGCTTCACCGGGACGCTGTCGGAGCGGCGTGGCAACCCGGTGGAGCGCATTCCCACGCCGCAACGGCTCATCGACTGGCTGGCGGAGTACGGCCTGGCCGTGGACTCCTGCACCACTGCCCAGCTCGAACTCGCCCGGGAGCTGAGGGAGTCGATTCACGCCGCCGCGACGGCGGCCGCGATCCAGGACGCCCTGCCCGCCGCTGCTGTCCAGGTCATCAATGACCGCAGCGCCCAGGGTCGGGCGGCGGCGATCCTGACGCCCGAAGGGGAGCGGCAATGGCGGCTCGGCTCGGCTTCCCGCGTGGAAGACGCCCTCAGCGTGATCGCCGCCGACGCGATCAGCATCATCGCGGGCGAACGGGACGGAAAGCTGGCCCTCTGTGCATCACCGACCTGCCGGGCCGCCTTCTTCGACACCAGCCAGAGCCGCACCCGCCGATGGTGTGACATGAACACCTGCGGGAATCGTCAGAAGAAGGCCCGTTTCAACGCCAACCGGCGCAAAAACCCCGGATCAGCGGGGTGATCTCGTTACCGCGTCAGCGGGACTCGCCGGTGCCTTCCTCTTCCGGCTGGGCCCGGTCGCGGGAGCGGCGTTCGTTGTCGCAGTCGTCGCCCTCGCAGTCCCGGGGCGCCTCCTCGCGCTCCGGCGGGGCGGCGTCGGGCGAGGTGCCCTCCTCGAACGGCACCGGCGCGGAGGAGGGCAGGGTGGACAGGGTCGGCGGGGCGGCCTGCGGGCTCTGCGCCGCGTAGCCGTCGTACGGGCCGGTCACCGCCGGCGGCGTGCCGATCGCCTTGAACTGGCCGAACGACTCCGCCGAGGTGGACTTCACCGCGTCCGTCATGAACGACTTCCAGATGCTTCCGGGCATCGTCGCCCCGGTGATCGGATTGCCCTTGGCGGTCTTGATCGGGGTGTTCTGGTCGGTGCCGATCCACACCACGGTGGCTACGCCGGGGGTGAACCCGCCGATCCAGGCGTCGTTGTTCTGGCCCTCGACGCGGGACTGCACGGTGCCCGTCTTGGCCGCGACCGCACGGCCGCCGCCCAGACCGAGCTTGTCGTAGGTGGGCACGCCCAGCATGGCTTCCACCACGTTGCGCGCCACCTTGCCGTCGAACCGCTGCTGGTCCTGGTGCACGGCCTCGTAGATGACCCGGTCGTCCGACGTGGTCACCTTGCTCACCAGGTGCGGCGGCCGGTACACGCCCTGGGCGGCCAGCGTGGCGTACGCCGAGGCCAGCTCGACCGTGGTGACCTCCTTGTTGCCCAGCGCGATGCCGGCGTCGGCGTTGTTCAGCGGGCTGGTGATGCCGGCGGCGCGGGCGGCGTCGGCGACCCGCTGCGGCCCCACCCTGCCGGCCAACTCGTGGAAGATCACGTTGTTGGAGATGGTCATCGCCTGCTTGAGGTCACACAGCGTGCAGGAGGCGCCGTCCGAGTTGCGCAGCCAGGGTAGTGCCTCGCCCTTGAACTGGGTGCCGAGGCCGATCGGTTCCGGCTGTTGCAGCGCGGCCAGCAGCACGAACGGCTTGAATGTGGAGCCGGGCTGCTTGGAGACCCGTGCGTAGTCCAGCCCCACGCCGTTGTCGCCGCCGTAGTAGGCCAGGACCCCGCCGGTCTTCGGGTCGATGGACACCAACGCGGTGCGCAGGTTTTCCGGCTGCCCGGACAGCCCCTCCTTGACCGCGTCCACGGCGTGCTGCTGGGCCTCCGGGTCGATCGTGGTGGTGATGTGCAGGCCGTCCTGGCTGAACTGCTGCTCGCTGATGCCCCGCCGCTCCAGCTCGTCCTTGATGGCGCTCAGGATCACCCCCCGGGAGTCGCCCGGGATGCCGCCGGAGACCTTGCGCTGAGCCTGGGTCATGGGGAAACGGGCCTGGGCCCGCTGCTCGGCGGTCAGCCACCCCTGGGCGACCATGCCGTTGAGCACGAAGTTCCACCGCTCCTGGGCGCGCTGCGGGTTGATCGCCGGATCCCAGCGGGACGGTGACTGGATGACGCTGGCCAGCACGGCCGCCTGGGCCACGTTGAGCTCCCAGACGTTCTTGCCGAAGTAGGCCTGGCTGGCCGACTGGATGCCGTAGGCGCCCCGGCCGTAGTAGATCGCGTTCAGGTAGCTGGCGAGGATCTCCTCCTTGCTGCTCTGCTGGGAGATCTTCACCGCGATGATCATTTCTTTGTACTTGCGCCAGAGCGAGTGCTCGTCGCCGACCAGCGTCTTCTTCACGAACTGCTGGGTGATCGTGGAACCGCCGCCCGCGCCACCGGTGAGCTGCTTCCAGGCCGCCCTGGCCAGGCCGATCGGGTCGAACCCCGGGTTGGAGAAGAAGCTGCGGTCCTCGGCGGAGAGCACCGCGTAGCGCACGTGCGGCGGTATCTGGTCGATGGTGACCTTGATCCGGTTCCCCTCGGCGGGGACGATCCGGGCCATGTCGGTGCCGTCCGAGTAGCTGATCGTGGCGATCTGCTTGTTGACCGCGTCGTCCGGGGTCGGGATGGAGAAGAACAGGTAGCCGAAGAAGAACATCAGGATCGGCAGCACCACGAAGATCCCGAGCGCCCCGCCGCCGAACAGCCGGATCCGGTGCCAGCGCAGCTGGGTCGGTGAGTAGCCGGCCAGCTTGGCGCGGCGGCGGTGGCGATAACCCTCGAAACGCTCCTGGAAGACCTCCGGCAGGCTGGCCAGGCTGGCCGGGTCGAACCGGGGCCGGTCACGGCGGTCCCGGCGGCGCTTGGCGGCGCTGTCGGTCTCCTCGTCGCGGCCGGCCATCCGGGCGCGGCCCTCGGCGATGAGCCGCGCGGCGGTGGCGTTGGCCGGCGTGTCCAGCGGGTTCTCCGGGACCGGCCGCTCACCGGCGGCCTGTGCCGGGACCCGGACCGTGCCGCTCGCCTCCGGGGTGCGGGCGGGCTGCCCCGGGCCGCGCGGCGGCTCCGGACGGACGCCGGTGGTTCTCTCGGGCGCCCTGGTGGGCGGGCGGACGCCGGAGGTGCCTTCGGGCGCGTGGGCCGGTTGACGGACGCCGGTGGTCCCCTCGGGTGCGCGCCCCGGCGGTCGGACGCCGGAGGTGCCTTCGGGCGCGTGGGCGGGCTGATGTGTGGCGTTGGTCACCTCGGGGCCGCGGCCGGGCTGACGGGTGCCGCTGGTCGCTTCGGGTGACCGGACGGGCTGGCCGGCCGCGGTGGCCTCGGGCATCCGGCCCGGTTGCCTGGTCCCGTTGGGCGGAGGGCCGGCCGGACGCGCGCCGCCGGGCGGTGGAGCGCCGACCTGCCCGGGCTGTCCGGCGCCGCCGGGCGGCGGGGCTCCGATCGGGCGCCGGGCGCCGGTGGCCTCGGGCGGGCGGATCGAGCGGGCGGCGCCGGTCTTCTGGATGGGCAGCGGCCCGCTCGGGGGCGGCGCATCGGGGCGGCCGTTCGGCGGGGCGGGCCGGCGGCCGAAGCCGGGCGGCGGCGGAGTGCCGCCGACCGGGCGGGCGGGCGGGTTGTGCCCGGTCCGGTGGGTCGGCGGGTCCACCGCGGGCAGCCGGGGATGGGTGTTCACGGTGTCCATCGGCTGGGACGAGGACAGCGGGGAGATCCGGCGGCCGGACTTCGGCGTGCGCTCCCCATCGGACGGCGTGTCCGGATTGTCCGGGGCATGCCGCCGGTCGGGCCGTTCCGGGCCGGGTGGCCCGGTGCGCGGTCCAGTCAACCGAGGGCCTCCCACCCGTTGTTCGTCGACAGGGTCAGCGACCAGCCGCTGGGTTCCGGCCGTGGCATGAATTCCGCCAAATCAACGGCGCGCATCGTGCTGTTGATGCGGTCGACCCAAAATCTCACTCGTTCGGCGGCGCAAACCCGTCACTTCCGTACGTTTCCAAGCCTGACCGTGAGATGCCGGGGAGCCTCCATCGCGTTAGCCTTGCCACGATCATCGTGACAGGTCAGATCGGGGTTAACCGTGTCGGTATCCACTTCTCGGTCGGGTAAACCCCGCTCGGTCCCCTTGATGGTAGGGGCCGTCGGAGCGCTGGCTGTCGTGGGTGCCTACCGGCCGTGGCTCACCCGCTGGCCCTGGTCCCTGGTCAACGCCCTGAGCAGTGCGTTCGCCTCCGAGTTCCCGGGGGTGCTGCTGGGTGTGCACGCGGCCGCGACGGTCGGCGCGCTGCGTTCCCGGGGTCTTTCGCGGGTGGCCGGGGTGGCGCTGAACGGGGCCGCGCTGGCCGGGTTGGCCGGCCTGGCCGGTGACGCCGGCCGTTCGGCGCGGGCGCTGCACGACGCGCTCGGCGAGCTCGGCGTGCCCACCGACGGGGTGCCGGCCCGCCGCCCGCGCGGCGTGCTGCCCGGCCCGCTGGCCCGGAGCCGCTACCTGCGGCACGCCGACGTGGCGTTCCACGCCGAGCTGGGCGGCTTCGGCACGCTGGACGTCTGGCACCGGCCCGGGCTCCCGGTGGACGGGAAGGCCCCGGTGCTGGTGCAGGTGCACGGCGGTGCCTGGGAGCGGATGGACAAGCGGGGCCAGGCGGAGCCGCTGATGGGTTACCTGGCCGAGCGGGGCTGGGTCTGCGTCACGGTGAACTACCGGCTCGCGCCGGAGGCCCGGTGGCCGGCGATGATCGTGGACGTCAAGCGCGCCATCGCCTGGACCAGGGAGAACATCGCCCAGTACGGCGGTGACCCGGACTTCATCGCGATCACCGGCGGATCGGCGGGCGGCCACCTGGCCGCGCTGGCCGCGCTGAGCGCCAACGACCCGGACTACCAGCCGGGCTTCACCGACCGGGACACCCGGGTGGCCGCGTCGGTGCCGCTCTACGGCGTGCACGACTTCACCGTCGACGCCAGGGAGGGCCTGACCGACCTGCTGGAGAACACGGTGATCGGCACCCGGTTCGCCGACGACGAGCGCACCTGGCTGCGGGCCTCCCCGATCACCCGGGTGGACGCGGACACCCCGCCGTTCCTGGTGGTGCACGGCACCACGGACGCGGTGGTGCCGGTCCGCCAGTCGCGCAAGCTGGTGGCCGCGCTGCGCGCCGACTCGCCGTCACCGGTCGGCTACGCGGAGCTGCCGCACGCGCAGCACGGGTTCGACTTCGTGGCCACCGCGCGCACCGCGTACCTGGCGGACGCCGTGCACCGGTTCCTCAGCCACGTGCACCGGGGCTACCTGGCCGGTACCAGCGCCCGGGCGGCCGGGAAGAGCGGCCGAAACCGGGCGGAGGCCGGCGCCGCCGGGTAGATAGCATCGGGAAAGATGTTCGGCCGAGCATCATTTTCCGTTCTTGTCTCACCTAGGAGCCCGTCGTGTCCGGTCCCGTAGCTCGTCCCGTGTCTGCCCCCGTCCGGGTGCCGGCCGGCACGACCGCCGCGGCCGCGGTACGGGAGGCGGGCCTGCCCACTGCCGGGCCGTCCGCCGTGGTGGTCGTCCGCGACCCGGACGGTGCGCTGCGGGACCTGGCCTGGGCGCCGGAGGCCGACGTCGAGGTGGAACCGGTCGGCGCCGACACCGAGGACGGCCGCGCGGTCATCCGGCACTCGGCCGCGCACGTGCTGGCGCAGGCCGTGCAGCAGCTGAACCCCCAGGCCAAGCTGGGTATCGGCCCGCCGATCACCGACGGCTTCTACTACGACTTCGACGTCGCGGAGCCGTTCACCCCGGACGACCTGAGCAAGCTCGAGTCGGCCATGAAGAAGATCATCAAGGCCGGCCAGCGGTTCTCCCGGCGGCGGTTCGACTCGCTGGACGAGGCGCGCAAGGAGCTGGCCGACGAGCCGTACAAGCTCGAGCTGATCGAGCTCAAGGGCGCCGGTACCGAGGCGGACGACGAGGTCATGGAGGTGGACGCCTCCGGCGAGCTGACCAGCTACGACAACGTGCACGCGCACACCGGCGAGGTGGTCTGGTCCGACCTCTGCCGGGGTCCGCACCTGCCGACCACCAAGTTCATCCCCGCGTTCAAGCTGATGCGCAGCGCCGCCGCGTACTGGCGGGGTAGCGAGAAGAACCCGCAGCTGCAGCGCATCTACGGCACCGCGTGGGAGAGTCAGGAGGCGCTGCAGGCGCACCTGGACCGGCTGGCCGAGGCGGAGCGCCGCGACCACCGGCGGCTGGGGTCCGAGCTGGACCTGTTCTCCTTCCCGGACGAGATCGGCTCCGGGCTGCCGGTGTTCCACCCGAAGGGCGGAATCATCCGCCGCGAGCTGGAGGACTACTCCCGCAAGCGGCACGAGGAAGCCGGCTACGAGTTCGTGAACACCCCGCACATCACCAAGGCGCAGCTGTTCGAGGTCTCCGGGCACCTGGGGTGGTACCAGGAGGGCATGTACCCGGGCATGCACCTGGACGAGGAGCGCGCGGCGGACGGCACCCTGCGCAAGGCCGGGCAGGACTACTACCTGAAGCCGATGAACTGCCCGATGCACAACCTGATCTTCCGGTCCCGGGGGCGGTCCTACCGGGAGCTGCCGCTGCGGCTGTTCGAGTTCGGCACGGTCTACCGGTACGAGAAGTCCGGCGTGGTCCACGGGCTGACCCGGGCGCGCGGCTTCACCCAGGACGACGCGCACATCTACTGCACCGAAGAGCAGATGCAGGACGAGATCCGCTCGCTGCTCCAGTTCGTGCTGGACCTGCTGCGCGACTACGGCCTGGACGAGTTCTACCTGGAGCTGTCCACCCGCAACCCGGACAAGTCGATCGGCGCCGACGCCGAGTGGGAGCGGGCCACCGAGGAACTGCGCAAGGCCGCCGAGGCCACCGGCCTGGAGCTGGTGCTGGACCCGGGCGGCGCGGCCTTCTACGCGCCGAAGATCAGCGTGCAGGCCAAGGACGCCATCGGCCGCACCTGGCAGCTGTCCACCATCCAGGTGGACCTGATGCTGCCGGACCGGTTCGAGCTGGAGTACACCGCGCCGGACGGCTCCCGCAAGCGGCCGGTGATGATCCACCGCGCGCTGTTCGGCTCCATGGAGCGGTTCTTCGGGATCCTCACCGAGCACTACGCCGGGGCGTTCCCGGTGTGGCTGGCGCCGGTGCAGGTGGTGGGCATCCCGGTGAGCGCCGACCAGGTCGACTACGTCGAGCGGATCGCCAAGCAGCTGCGCTCGCACGGCGTGCGCGTCGAGGTGGACGCCGGGGACGACCGGATGCAGAAGAAGATCCGCACGCACACCCTGCAGAAGGTGCCGTTCATGCTGCTGGTCGGCGGCCGGGACGCTGAGGCGGACGCGGTGAGCTTCCGGTTCCGGGACGGCTCGCAGCTCAACGGGGTGCCGTGGCCGGCCGCCGTGGAGGCCGTCGTGTCCTGGATCGGCCGCCGGGAGAACGCGTCGCCTTCCGAGGCAACCTTCACCGTAGGCGGATCGTGACCGAGTCGGCGGAACCCGCCCGCGACGCCCCCGGCACCGGTCCGGCCGAGCTGATCGGCCAGGACGGCGCCGCGGTGGCCGATGGGTTCCGCCGGCTGTGGACCCCGCACCGGCTGGCCTACATCAAGGAGGCGGCGGCGAGCAGCGCCGAGGAGGGCTGCCCGTTCTGCCGCATCCCGGAGCTCGCCGACTCCGACGGTCTCGTGGTCGCCCGGGGCGACGCGGTGTACGCGGTGCTGAACCTGCACCCGTACAACCCGGGCCACCTCATGGTGGTGCCCTACCGGCACGTGGCCGAGCTGGAGGAGCTGACCCGCGAGGAGTCCGACGAGCTGATGGACTTCACCCAGCGGGCGGTGCGGGCGATGAAACAGGTGGCCGCGCCGCACGCGTTCAACGTGGGGCTGAACCTGGGCACGGTGGCCGGCGGGTCGCTGGCCGACCACTTGCACCAGCACGTGGTGCCCCGGTGGGGCGGGGACGCCAACTTCATCGCGGTGATCGGCCAGACCAAGGTCATCCCCCAACTCCTCGCCGAAACCCGCGACCTCCTAGCCACCGCCTGGCCAGCCTGACCCCCGATCCCCCTCCAGCCTGATTCAGTGACTTCAGCACACTGATTCAGTCACCTGAGCACACTGATTCAGTCACCTGAGCACGGTGATTCAGTCACTTCGGCACGGTGGTTCAGTCACTTCAGCAGGCCTGGATTTGGCGGCGTGGCGATGGTCATCTTCCGGCTCGGAGATCCATGATCGAAAGGCGACTGAGCCGTCACTCGACGTGCGCGACTTCCCGGAACCCCAGCAGTGGCCGAAGTGACTGAACCACCATGCTGAAGTAACTGAACCACCGTGCTGAAGTCACTGAATCAGTGTGCCCAGGTGACTGAATCAGTGTGCTGAAGTGACTGAATCAGGGGGGAGCTGGTATGTGGGTTGGCCGTCGGGGTGGTCCGCGATGATCCAGCGGCGGGCTCGGCATAGGCTGGGTTCACCAACCAGTCCACCAGTCACAGAGGTCGCACGCCGGTAGGGGTAAATGCTGGACAACATCGTCGCCCGCGCCTCGGTCGGCCGGGTGACCGATCCGCTGGGCCGCGCACTGGTCCGGTGGGGGATCCCGCCGGACCTGGTCACCGTGGTCGGCACCGTCGGCACAGTGGCCGCCGCGGCGTGGTTCATGCCCAAGGGGCAGCTGTTCGCGGGCGCCTGCGTGATGACCGCTTTCGTGCTGTTCGACCTGGTGGACGGGGCGATGGCCCGGGCGGCGGGGAACCCCACCCCGTTCGGCGCCGTGCTGGACTCCACCTGCGACCGGATCGCCGACGGCGCACTGTTCGCCGGGCTGGTGTGGTGGTGCCTGCAGATCGGCGACCAGCCGCACACGGCGGTGGCGGCGATGATCTCGCTGGTCGCCGGGCAGGTCGTGTCCTACCTGAAGGCGCGCGCGGAGGCCAGCGGGCTGTCCGCCCAGGGCGGGCTGGTCGAGCGGGCCGAGCGGCTGATCCTGGCCCTGCTGGGGACCGCGCTGGAAGGGCTGGGGGTGCCCGGGGCGCTGGGTGTCGCGCTGTGGCTGCTCGCGGTGGGTTCCGTGATCACCCTCGGGCAGCGGCTGGTCGCGGTGCACCGCTCGGCGGCCGGCGCTGAGCGGTCGGCAGAGGCCGAGGCGGCACAGTCGGCACCGCCGGACGAGGGGCTGGCCGCCGGTGAATGAGACCGGACCGGCGATCGGGCGCGGATTGGCCGCCATGAACGAACAGCTGGCCGACGCCGGCTACGCGCTGGGCTGGCGCGCGGTGCGGGCCATGCCGGCCGGCCTGGCGCACCGGTTGTTCCGGGCCGGCGCGGACCTGGCCGTGAGCCGAGGTGGCGACGGTCCCCGCCAGCTGCGCGCGAACCTGGCCCGGGTGCTGCGGCACGCGGGTGCCGAGCCGACCGAGGCCGAGCTGGACCGGCTCACCGCCGAGGGCCTGCGCTCCTACGCCCGATACTGGTGCGAGGCGTTCCGGCTGCCCGCGCTGGACCCGGTGGCGCTGCACGACCGGGTGGACCCGGCCGCGGCCGGCGTGGAGCACCTGCACCGCGCGCTGGACCGGGGGCAGGGCGTGGTGGCCGCGCTGACCCACAGCGGCAACTGGGACGTGGCCGGGGTGTGGCTGGTGCAGGCGCTGCGCCGGCTGGGCCGGCCGGCGAAGCTGGTCACCGTGGCCGAGCGGCTGCGGCCGGCCTCGCTGTTCGACCGGTTCGTGGCCTACCGGGAGTCGCTGGGCTTCGAGGTGCTGCCGGCCGACGGCGGTGCACGGATGGTGGCCACCCTGGCCGCCCGGCTGCGGGAGAACCAGGTGGTCTGCCTGGTCGCGGACCGGGAGATGGGCAACGGCGGCGTGGAGGTCGACTTCTGCGGCGAGCCGGCCCGGTTCCCCGGCGGTCCGGCGCAGCTGGCCAAGCGGACCGGTGCGGCGCTGCTGCCGTTCGCCGGCTGGTTCACCGAGGACGGCTGGGGCCTGCGCTTCCACCCGCCGATCGAGGTGCCGGACGGCCCGACCGGTCCGGTCGTGCGGGTCGCCACCCAGGCGCTGGCCGAGGTGTTCGCCGCCGACCTGGCCGCGCACCCGGCGGACTGGCACATGCTGCAACCCATCTGGTCCGCCGACCGGGACCGTCGGGCCGCCCCGGCGGTGGCCGGGTGAACGCCTTGCGGGTGGGGATCGTGTGCCCGTACTCGTTCGACGTGCCGGGTGGTGTGCAGAACCACGTGCTGGACCTGGCCCGGGCGTTGCGCGCGCTCGGCCACGAGGTGGGAGTGCTGGCGCCGGCGGAGGCGGGTGGCGAGCTGCCGGAGTTCGTCACCCCGGCCGGCCGGGCGATGGGCGTCCGCTACAACGGCTCGGTGGCCCGGCTGACCTTCGGCCCGGTGGCCTACGCCAGGGTGCGCCGCTGGCTGGCCGACCACGACTTCGACGTGCTGCACCTGCACGAACCGATCGCGCCCAGCCTGTCCATGATCGCGTTGGGGGTGGCGGACGGGCCGATCGTGGCCACCTTCCACACCGCGACCGTGCGGTCGCGGGCGCTGGCCACTTTCCAGGGGGTGCTCCGGCCTCTGCTGGAGAAGATCACCGCCCGGATCGCGGTGTCCCCGCTGGCCCGCCGGGTGCAGGTGGAGCACCTCGGCGGGGACGCGGTGGAGATCCCCAACGGGGTGGACGTGGCGTTCTTCGAGCGCGCCCGGCCGCTGCCGGGGTACCCGGTGCCGGGCGCCCGCACGGTGGGTTTTCTCGGCCGCTACGACGAGCCGCGCAAGGGCATGGATGTGCTGCTGGAGGCTCTGCGCACCTATCCGGAGCCCCGGCTGCTGGTGGTCGGCCGGGGTGACGAGGCCGGGCTGCTGCGCCGCGCCGGCCCCGAGCTGGCCGCCCGGATCGACCTGCTCGGCCCGGTGGACGACGGGACCAAAGCGGCGGCGCTGCGGTCCATGGACGTGTACTGCGCGCCGAACACCGGCGGGGAGAGCTTCGGCATGGTGGTCACCGAGGCTATGGCCGCCGGCGCTCCGGTGCTGGCCAGCGACCTGGACGCGTTCCGCCGGGTGACCGACGACGGCCGGGCCGGGTTGCTGGTACCCACCGGTGACCCGGCCGCGCTGGGTGAACAACTGCGGGCGTTGCTGGGCGACGACCGGCGCCGGGCCGAGCTGGCCGCCGCCGGCCGGGCGCGGGCCGCCGGCTACGACTGGCCGGTGGTGGCCGAATCGGTGCTGCGGGTCTATCACGCGGCGATCGCCGCCGACCCGCGCCGGCTGGTGGCCCGGCACCCCGAGGGATCGTTCCGGGTCGGCGAGGCGCTGTGATGGACCCGCTGGGCGTGCTGCTCTGCGGCGCGTTCACCGTGCTGGTGTTGTTGCTGGTGGGCAGCTGCCTGCTGCGGGCGAACCGGTTGGACCGGCTGCACGTGCGCACCGACGCGGCCCGGGCGGCCCTGTTCGCCGCGCTGGAGCGGCGGGCGGTGGTGGCCAGGGCGGCGGCGGTGCTGTTGGACGACCAGACGCTGCTGGCCACGGCGGCGCGCACCGAGACGGTCCCGGCGACCGAGCGCGAGGCGGCCGAGAACGACCTCGGCAAGCTGCTCGGCGACCTGCCCGCGCGGTCGCTGCCCGAGCCGCTGCGGGCCGAGCTGACCGACGCCGAGCAGCGGGTGATGCTGGCCCGGCGGGTGCACAACGACGCGGTCCGGGACACCCTGGCGCTGCGGTCGCGGCGGCTGGTGCGCTGGTTGCGGCTGGCCGGCACGGCGCCGGTGCCCGGCTACTTCGAGATCGCCGAGGTGGACGCCCCGGCGGACGGCCCGGCCGAGCCGCCGCCCCGGTCGCGGCGGGCCGGCCGGGTGGTGCTGCTGGACTCGGCGCGGCGGGTGCTGCTCTTCGAGGGGGTGGACCCGGCGCGGCCGGGGGAGCCGTTCTGGTTCACCCCGGGCGGCGGCGCGCTGCCGGGCGAGGACGGCCGGGCGGCGGCCGGCCGGGAGCTGGCCGAGGAGACCGGGCTGCGGGTGCCGCTGGACCGTCTGGTCGGGCCGGTGTGGCGGCGGCACGCCGTGTTCAGCTTCGACGGCGGGAACCTGGCCGCCGACGAGGAGTTCTTCCTGCTCGCCGCCGACCTGGACCGGGTGGACACCTCGGGGTTCACCGACCTGGAGCGGGGCACCGTGCTCGGTCACCGCTGGTGGACCGCCGAGGAACTGCGGGGCACCGGTGCGGTGGTCTATCCGAGGGAGCTCGGGGACCTGTTGGGCTCGCTGGACCCGGCCGCCTGGGACGGAGTGACGCGAATCGTTTGCTAGGGGCGGGGTATCGGGACTTACACTTTAGGTGCAGCCGAACCCGGTGTGTCTAGCCCGATTAGAGAGGACCATAACGTGTCCGCCGAAAACAGCCCTGAGACCCCCCAGTTCGGCACCGCCCGCGTGAAGCGCGGCATGGCGGAGATGCTCAAGGGCGGCGTGATCATGGACGTGGTCACCCCGGAGCAGGCCAAGATCGCCGAGGACGCCGGTGCGGTGGCCGTGATGGCGCTGGAGCGGGTGCCGGCGGACATCCGGGCGCAGGGCGGGGTTGCCCGGATGAGCGACCCGGACATGATTCAGGGCATCGTCGAGGCGGTCTCCATCCCGGTGATGGCCAAGGCGCGGATCGGCCACTTCGTCGAGGCGCAGGTCCTGCAGTCGCTGGGCGTGGACTACGTCGACGAGTCCGAGGTGCTCACCCCGGCCGACGAGGCCAACCACATCGACAAGTGGGCGTTCACCGTGCCGTTCGTGTGCGGCGCGACCAACCTGGGCGAGGCGCTGCGGCGGATCTCCGAGGGTGCGGCGATGATCCGGTCCAAGGGTGAGGCGGGCACCGGCAACGTGGTCGAGGCGACCCGGCACATGCGGTCCATCCGCGCCGAGATCCGCCGGCTGGGCGGCCTGGACAACACCGAGCTGTACGCGGCGGCCAAGGAGCTGCGCGCGCCGGTGGAGCTGGTCGCCGAGGTCGCGGCGGCCGGCAAGCTGCCGGTCGTGCTGTTCACCGCCGGCGGCATCGCCACCCCGGCCGACGCGGCGATGATGATGCAGCTGGGCGCCGAGGGCGTCTTCGTGGGTTCCGGGATCTTCAAGTCCGGCGATCCGGCCCGGCGGGCCGAGGCGATCGTCAAGGCCACCACCTTCCACGACGACCCGGACGTAATCGCCAAGGTGTCCCGGGGCCTCGGCGAAGCGATGGTCGGCATCAACCTCACCGAGCTCCCCGACGAACAGCGGTACGCCCAGCGCGGCTGGTAGTCGGTTCGTCGCTGTTCGTCTCCCCCACACGATGGGGCGGACCGCTCGTCCGTGCCCGCGTGTCGTCGGCTGTCCCGCGTTCCGCCCGCCGTACTCTGCGTGATCGTTAGTAAGGGTCACCGTCGCGCATCGAGGTGATTTCGGCTGATGAGATTACCGAGAGTAGGTCTCTCGATGATCTTTGTGGCTGAAGTGGCCGATGGTGTTCGTGACGCCTGGATGGTCGTTGCTCCATGGAGCGACCGCCGTCCGTGACGGTCGGGAACGCTAGGGGTCCGGTCGTGTGCGGCCTGTGCCGCGCCTGCCCGGGTCCGGTCGGGGGAGACATCGAATGCGAGGACAAAACGCGCGATCGCCAGGTTGGCGGATGTACCCGGCGCTGGGGGCGCTGGGGCTGCTGGTGACGAGTGTGGTCGGCACCCAGCTCGCCGGCCCGAGCACCGTGGATATCACGCTGGCCAGCCAGGGTGCGGAGAAGCCACTGGCCAGCCCGCCGTCACTGCTGCCGCCGACGCCTCTCGGGTCGGCGCAGGCAGCTTCGACGTCGTCCGCGCCCACCGCGGACGGCTTACCCGGATCGGTGCCGCAGTCCACGCCGTCGGCGCTGCCGCCGTTGCCGGCCGCTCCGTCCCTGCCTTCGGTGCCGTCGACCCGGTCGGCGCTGCCCGAGTCGTTGCCGTCGGCCTCGCCGACCGTGCCCGGGCAGACCAGCCAGGTGGTCGTGCAGCCGGGCCAGCCCGGCCAGCCGGGGCGCAATGGCGGCGAGCCGGGCCAGCCCGGTCAACCGGGCCGGGTCAACGAGTCGGACCAGACCAACCCCTACGGCCAGACCAATCCCTACGGCCAGCCGACTCAGCCCGGTCAGCTGGCACCCCAGACCCAGCCGGGCCAGCAGACGCTGCCGGGTCAGACGGTGCCGCGGACTCAGGCGGGTCAGCAGTCGCTGCCGGGTCAGACGATGCCGCAGGCCCAGCCGGGCCAGCAGACGGTTCCGGGCCGGACGGTGCCGCAGGCTCAGACGCGTCAGCAGGTGGTGCCGGGTCAACAGACGGCGCCGCAGGCTCCGGCGGGTCAGCAGGCCGTGCCGGGTCAGCAGGCCGTGCCGGGTCAGGTGCCGCAGGCTCAGACGCGTCAGCAAACGTTGCCGGGCCAGCAGGTCGTGCCAGGTCAGCAGGCGGTCCCGCAGACCCAGCCAGGTCAGCGGACCGTGCCGGGCCAGGTGCCGCAGGCCCAGCCCCGTCAGCAGACAGTCCCCGGCCAGACGGTTCCGCAAACCCAAGCAGGCCAGCAGACGCCGCCGGGCCAGACGGTCCCGCAGACTCAGGCGGGCCAGCCGACGCTGCCGGGTCAGCAGACGGCGCCGGGCCAGCAGACGGTGCCTGGTCAGGTGCCGCAGGCTCAGCCAGGTCAGCAGGCTCAGCCGGGTCAGCAGGCTCAGCCGGGTCAGCAGGTGGTGCCGCAGACTCAGGCGGGCCAGGTGTCGCAAGCTCAGCCGCGTCAGCAGGTCGTGCCGGGGCAGGCGGTGCCGCAAAGCCCGTACGGCCAGCAGGTGCAGCCGGGCCAGGTGCAGCCGGGTCAACCCGGTCAGTCGCCGCCGAGCCAGCCTCGGCAGCAGAGCTCGCCCGGCCAGTCGGTGCCGCAGGGGCAGCCGGTTGCGCCCCAGGTCGTGCCGAGGGCGCACACCGGTCAGCTGACGCAGCCCCGGCCGAACGCCATGCCCGCCACCCCGACCAATTCTCCGTCGCCCGGGGCGCCCTCGGCCGACAGCACCGGGCCGTCCGGATCGGTGCCGAACGCCGGGCCGGCGATGCCGTCGGCCGCGCCGAGCAGCGGGGATGTCGGATCGGCCGCGCAGGTTCCGGCGCGCGGCATTCCCGGGGTGCCGACGGTCGGGCGTCCCGGGGAGCGTGAGCCGGCGCCCGCGCCGAGGGCCGAACCGGCACCACCGGCCGCGAACCAGCCGGCGCCACCGGCCGCCGCGAACCAGCCGGCCGTCCCGAACGCACCGGCCGCGCAAAACGCGCCGGCGGTACCGAACGCCCCGGTCGCCGCGCCCGCACGGGTGCCGGCCGCCGGGTGCCCGGGGGCGACCCGGCAGGTGCACAGCTCACCGGAGCTGACCCAGGCCCTGGCCGCCGCCAAGCCGGGTGACGTGATCCAGCTCGCCGACGGCCAGTACCGGGGCAACTTCACCGCCAAGGCGCAGGGCAACCCGGGCCAGCCGATCACCCTGTGCGGCAGCCGCAACGCGGTGCTCGGCCTGGCCGGCGGCTACCCGCTGCACCTGGACGGCGCGTCGAACTGGCAGCTGCGGGGCTTCACCATCCGGGGTGGCCAGAAGGGCCTGATGGTGGACCGGGGCCGGGCCAACGTGATCGAGGGCCTGCTCATCGAGCAGACCGGCCAGGAGGGCCTGCACCTGCGCTCGGCCAGCACCGACAACGTGGTGCGCGGCAACGAGGTCCGCCGCACCGGGCTGGAGACGGCCGATCTCGGCGAGGGCATCTACGTGGGCAGCGCGCAGAAGAACTGGGCCGAGTTCGGCGGTGGTGGCCCGGACCGCAGCGACCGCAACCTGATCGAGCGCAACACGGTCAGCTCCACCACGGCCGAGTCGGTGGACATCAAGGAGGGCACCACGGGTGGGACGCTGCGCGGCAACTCGTTCGACGGCGGTTCGCTGATGGGCGGGTTCGCCGACTCCTGGGTGGACGTCAAGGGCAACAACTGGACGATCGCCGACAACTCCGGGACCAACTCGCGGTGGGACGGGTACCAGGTGCACGAGGTGGTGCCCGGCTGGGGCGCCGGCAACCGCTTCCAGAACAACGCGGCCAGCCTGGCCGGCGCCGGCCTGGGGATCAACATCGCCAACAACCCGACCCGGAACCTGGTGACCTGTGAGAACAAGCTCATCGGCGGCCGCGCGCTGAGCAACATCGCCTGCGGCACTCCGGCTCAGCCCCCGCCGGCCTGAGCGGCTGCCGAACGAGGAAATCGCCGTACACGCAGGCGAGCGACCTTCGGCCGGGCGGGGTATCGGTTTCAAGATTGCTTGGACGGCGCGGCTGGGTGGCCTCCCGCGGCTCGGTGCGGCGCCTCGCGTTGCGCCGCCCCAGGTTTCATGCCCTGGTTACGGACCGTGGTCGGGCTGCGGGCGGCCGGCTTCATCGAGTGCACGCTGAGTCCGGTCCGCAGCATGATCAAACCGGACTCAGCGTGCACTCGGCGAGTAAGGGCGGCGCGGACTCGTTCGGAAACCGTCTCTGTCGTCACGGTGCGTAGCGAAAGGTCGCCGGCGCCCGGATCCAGTGCAGGGCCGCACCCGAGCGGCGGCAGACCGCCCAGCCGCGTTGATCGAAGCCTCGCCACCTGCCCCGACAGGCACGATAAGTGAATGTGAATTAGCCGCCGTTGCGTAAATGCGCGCAGAGCTGGGGCCCGCCGGCCTGACGTCAGCCGTACTCCATGACCAGTACGCCCGAGCTGCCCGGAAGCAGCGCGGTGTAGCTGTGCTCGAGGTCGCCGGGGAAGCACGCGTAGTCCCCGGCGGCCAGCTCCACCTGCTCGCGCACCGGCCCGGCGAGCATGCGACCGTTGGTCACAATCAAGTGTTCGACGGTGCCCGGGATGTGCGGTTCGGCGATGCGTGCGGGGCCGGGCTCCACCGTGATGAGGTGCAGGTCGCGCCGCGCACCGGGTGGGCACACGGACAGCATGGTGCTGGTGAAGCTGGCATGGTCGGAGCCGAACGTCGGGCCGGAACCGGAGCGGATGACCCGCACCGGCCGGGGCTGCGGGTCGACCACCCGGCTGAACGGCACGCCCAGCGCGACCGCCAGTGACCACAGCGTCTCCACGCTGGGATTGCCGTTGCCGGCCTCCAGCTGAGACAGCGTGGACTTGGCGATGCCGGCCTGCTTGGCCAATTCGGACAGCGAGAGTCCGGCCCGTTCGCGCTCCCGGCGGAGCGCCCGGGAGATCTGCTGCACGGGATCTGTTCGATTCACTGGACCTTCTGTTCGGCTTGACGAACGGGCGCGTGGGTGTTCAGTATAGAAGTCATGCGTTCGGTGTGGCGAACAGAGGTGGCTGAGGATGTCCGCGAGGCGGCGGCCATCGGGGTGGCGATGGCGGTGGTGGGCGCCTCGTTCGGGGCGGTGGCGGAGGCCAAGGGCGTCTCGCTTCTGCTGATCATGGCGATGTCGTTGCTGGTGTTCGCCGGGAGCGCGCAGTTTCTCGCGGTCGGCGTGATGGCGGCGGGCGGCGCGCCGATCGCGGCGGTGCTCGGCGGGCTGCTGGTGAACGCCCGCCACCTGCCCTACGGGCTGGCCGTCGGCGACGCGGTCGGGAGGTCCTGGCCCCGGCGGCTGCTCGGCACCCACCTGATGGTGGACCAGGCCGTGGCCACGGCGACCTCGCGCACCGACCCGAAGCGGGCCCGGCGGGCGTACTGGCTGGTCGGCGGCACCCTGTTCGTCCTGTGGAACGTGGGCACGCTGCTCGGCGCGGTGGCCGGCGGCGCGGTCCCGGATCCGGACCGGCTGGGCGTGGACGCGGCCTTCCCGGCCGCCCTGCTGGCCATGATCCTGCCCGCGCTGCGCGCCGCCGGCGACGCCCGCCGGGTGGCGCTGCTCGGTTCGGTGCTCGCGCTGCTGGCCACGCCGTGGTTGCCGCCCGGGCTGCCGGTGCTGATCGCGCTGTTCGGGCTGGCCGTGGCCGGGCGCCCGGCGAGGGCCGGGGCGTGACCGGCTGGGTGGTCGGCGCGCTGGCCGGCGGGACCTACCTGATCAGGCTCTCCGGGTTGGTGCTGCGCGAGCGGTTGCGGGTGCTCGACCGGTTCTCCCGGCTGTTCGACCTCTCCGCGTTGGTGCTGATCGCCGCGCTGACCGCGAGCATCACGGTGTTCGAGGGTGAGGTGTTCGCCGGCTGGGCCCGCCCGGCCGGCGTGCTGCTGGCCGCCATCGCCGCCTGGTGCAAGGCCCCGCTGGTGGTGGTGATCGTCATCGCCGCCGGCGTCACCGCCGGCCTGCGCGCCCTGGGCGTGCCCTAAAGCGTGTCCTGAGGCGTGTCCTGAGGGGTGTCCGAATGCAGGTCGGCGCGGGGGGTTCCGGGATGGTTGCGGTTGTATGCCCGGACCAGTTCCGTATAGGCGACGTAGGAGTCGTCCGAAGGTCGGTGCGCCGCCAGCCAGGACAATCGGTGGGACACCTCGAGATAGATGTGGTCGATGATTTCCGCCGTCCCGCGACCGGCCTGGAAATGGGCGCGCCGGCAATGTCCCAGCATCCTGGACTCGTGTATGTCACCGCCGTCCGTGCGGGGTCGTGCGGCGTAGCGCGGGCCGTTCCCCTGGAAATAGGACTCCACCCTGACCAGGCTCGGTAGGAAGCGCTCGTGAATGATTTCCCGGGTGCTCCTCGCCGGGTCCGCCCCGTCTCGGTAGGGCGCGAAGCCGTCGTTCAGCCGGCGCATCTCGTCGGGGGTGTAGCTGGACATCTCGGGTGTTCCGCCCACCGAGACCATGCGGGCGGTGAGCTGATCGGCCGCCGGCAGCCGCGTGGCGTCTCCGGTGTACACGGAAAGCAATATGTCCCAGGTGTTCAGCCACCAGAACTCGAACTGGGACCTGACCTGTTCGACGTTGGGGATCGGTATGTGTCCGCGCGGGAGGCGGCGCGTCCGGATGCGTTCGGTGAGTTCGGCGCGGATGGCCGGATCGATCGATACGCCACGTTCCCGGAGTTGCCGGGCATAACACTCGATGAAATGCACCTGGAGGGCCTGGTCGCCCTGCGCCTGTCGAAAGGACTCGTACAGCAGCGCCTGAATTTGACGGCGGAAATCCGACTTTTCCGGGCGTGCGACAGCATCGATGGTGAGCACGGGGTCTCCGGTCCAACTGCACCGTCGGGGGAGCGAGGGTCGCCGAGCAGGCGCCCGAGCCACCTGCGCCCCCTCGGTTCAGGTGGTTCGTGCGGATGCAACTTCTTTGCCCAGGCTACGACGTCACAGGCCGGTGGTCCACACCTTGTTGAGCATCAGCTCAACTATTTGCGAAATGTCCACCCTCGGTCCGGCTGCCGCTTCCTGACCGGGCATGATCACCGGCCGTGACGCGACGTGGCATTTGGTTCACCCCGCCAGCAACATCGCCGTCGGTACCGCGATCAGGGCCAGTGCGGCCAGCCGGGGCAGGGCCCGGGCCGCCATCGAGGGCGGCGTCGGATGCGCGGCCAGCCGGCGCAGGCGGGCGGCGGTCGCGGCGGAGAACGAGGTGAGCGTGGCACTCCGGTCGGCGCTGCCGCCGAGCCGGCACAGCGCGCCGGCCAGCGGTGCCCGGCCCAGGGTGGCCCGGGCGACGTCGTCCGCGCGCATCTCCACCAGCGCGGCCACCGCCGCCTGTGCGCGGGCCATGCCCGGCACCCAGGGTGCCGTGGCGCCCCACGCGACGAACGGCAGCACCACCAGGTCGTGCCGTTCCCGCAGGTGCGCGCGCTCGTGGGTGAGCACGGCGTCCAGTTCGGCCGGGGTCAGGGCGGCCAGTGCGCCCTCGCTGACCACCAGCCGGGACCGGGGGCCGGGCAGGCAGTAGGCCACCGGCAGGGGATGGGCGAGCACGCGGGCGCCGGCCATGGACGGCCACGGCGTGGTCAGCACGTCCAGCAGGTCGCGGTGGCGGCGGCGGGCGCGGGTGGTGCGCCAGAAGGCCAGGGTGAGCACGCCGAGCAGGCGCGCGGCCAGCGCGGCGGTCAGGATTAGGGCGAACCAGTGCGCCAGGCCCAGGTCGGCCGGCCAGCGGGGGTCGTCCAGCATGCGGAACGCGGCGGCGGGCAGTGACCCGCCGAGCGGGGCGAGCCCGAACGTCAGGCCCGCGCCGAGCAGCGCCAGGCCGCCGGCCAGGCCGACCGCCTGCCAGAGCAGCAGCGCCCCGATCGGGTCCCGCGCCGGCCAGCGGGCGGCGGCCAGTGCCCGGCTCACCGGCTCGGCGAGCAGCACGCCGAGTACGAGCAGGGTGGCGGCGAGAGCGGTCACCGCAGCAGGTCGCGCAGCGCGGCCTGCTCGTCCGGCGGCATGGCGCCGAGGAACCTGGCCAGCACCGCGCCCCGGTCGGGCGCGCCGTCCAGTGCGTCGCGCATCAGCGCCGCGATGTGGTCCTCCCGGGTGCCGGCGGCGTGGTAGCGGTGCGCCCGGCCGTCCCGTTCGCGGGCCACCAGGCCCTTGCGTTCCAGCCGGCCGAGCACGGTGAGCACGGTGGTCGTGGCCAGGTCGCGCTCGGCCAGCGCGTCCTGCACGTCGCGCGCGGTGCGCGCCGCCGGCGCGGCCCAGAGCACCTCCATGACCGCGCGTTCCAGCTCGCCCAGCGCCACTGTTCCCTCTCCTTACCGCCCGGGGTGATCGGCGTCATTCTACAAGAAGTAGAAGTTCTACAAAGCGTAGAAGTAAGGTCGGAAGCGTGATCGACGACCTGACCGCCGCCCGGGAACAGATGGCCCTGTCCCTCAGCTTCCACATCGTGTTCGCGGTGCTCGGCGTGGGCATGCCCTGGCTGATGCTGGCCGCCGAGTGGCGCGGGCTGCGCACCGGCGACGCGCGCTGGACCGCGCTGGCCCGGCGCTGGTCGAAGGCCGTGGCGGTGCTGTTCGCGGTCGGCGCGGTATCCGGCACGGTGCTCTCGATCGAGTTCGGGCTGCTCTGGCCGACGTTCATGGAGCGGTTCGGCGCGGCGATCGGGCTGTCCTTCACGCTGGAGTCCTTCGCGTTCTTCATCGAGGCGATCTTCCTGGCGCTCTACCTCTACGGCTGGGAGCGCCTGTCCCCGACCGTGCACCTGCTCTGCGCGGTGCCGGTGGCGCTGGGCGGGATGGCGTCCGCCCTGTTCGTGACCACCGCGAACGCCTGGATGAACGGTCCGGTCGGCCTGATCACCGGGCCGGACGGCCGGCTGGTCGCCACCGAGCCGCTCGGGCCGTTCCTGGCCTCGACCGCGGCTCCGCAGCTGGCGCACATGGGGCTGGCCGCGCTGCTCTGCACCGGCCTCGCGGTGGCCGCCGTGTACGCCGTGGCGATGCTGCGCGACCCGGCCAAACGGGACGGCTACCACCGCCGGGGACTGGCCGCCGGCGCGACCCTGGGCCTGGTCACCGCGCCGTTGCAGGTGCTGGTGGGGGACTGGGCGACCCGGGCGGTCGCCGAGTACCAGCCGGCCAAGTTCGCCGCGATGGAGGGCGTCACCCGGACCCAGGACGGCGCGCCCTTCCACGCCGGGCCGTTCGAGATCCCCCGGCTGCTGTCGGTGCTGCTGTACTTCGACCCGAACGCCCGCGTGGTCGGCATGGACGCCATCCCGCCACCGGACCGCCCGCCGGCCGCGATCACCCACCTGTCCTTCCAGGTCATGGTCGGCATCGGCACCGCGCTGCTGGCGCTCGCCGCGTGGGCGGCGTGGCTGTACTGGCGGCACTACCGCCGGGGCGCGGCGCACCCGGGGACGCGGCGGGGCTTCCTGCTGGCCATGGCGCTGGCCGGGCCGGCCCCGTTCGTCGCCCTGCTGGCCGGCTGGATCGTGACCGAGGTGGGCCGCCAGCCGTGGATCGTCTACCGGGTGATGCGCACCCCCGAGGCGCTGACCACGCAGACCGGCCTGGCCACCTATCTCTACGCGACCATCGCGGTCTACCTGGCGCTGTCCGTCGGGCTGGTGGCCATCCTGCGCCGGATCGCCCGGGGGCCGACCCCGGCCGACCCCGCGCCGGCGCGCGCCGAGGAGGTGCCGGCATGACCGCCATCGACGGGCTCGGCGCGCTGGTCCTGCTCGGGCTCACCGCGTACGCGGTGCTCGGCGGTGCGGACTTCGGCGCCGGCCTGTGGGACCTGAGCCGGAACCGGGCGCAGCGCGACCTGGTGGCCCGGGCGATGGCCCCGGTCTGGGAGGCCAACCACGTGTGGCTGATCTTCGTGGTGATCACCCTGTTCACCGCGTTCCCCGGTGCCTTCGGGGTGCTGTCCCGGGTGCTGGTGGGGCCGGTGTCGCTGGCGTTGCTGGGCATCGTGCTGCGCGGGGCGGCTTTCGTGTTCCGCCAGTACGGGGCGCCGTACGGCGGCGCGCCGGTGCGCGGCACCGCGCTGTGGGGCCGGGTGTTCGCGGCGTCCTCGCTGGTCACCCCGTTCGCGTTGGGCGCGGCCGCCGGTGCGCTGACCGGTGGCGAGCTGCGGGTCGACGGCTCGGCCGGCCTGCTCGTGCCCTACCTACGGCCGCTGCCGCTGGTCGCCGGGCTGCTCGCGGTGGCCTGCTGCGGCTACCTGGCGGCCGTCTACCTCAGCCGGGACGCGGAGCGGATCGGATCGGCCGGGTTGGTGGCCCGGTTCCGGCGGCGGGCGCTGGTCACCGGTGTGGTGGCCGGCGGGCTGGCGCTCGCCGCGCTTCCGCTGCTCCCGGCGGGCATGGCCGGTGAGCTGCGTGGGGTCGGGCTGCCGGCGGTCGCGGTGTCCGCCACCGGAGGCATCGTCGGCCTGCTGCTGCTCTGGCGGCGGCATCACTCGCTGGCGCGCGTGGCGGCGGCCGCCGCGCCGGCCGGCCTGCTCGGCGGCTGGGCGCTGGCCATGCACCCCTGGGTGCTGCCCGGCCAGGTCGCGCTGGCCGAGTCGGCGGCGCCACCGGTGATCGCCGGCCCGGTGCTGGCCATCCTGCTCACCGGGTTGGTGATTGTCGCGCCGTGCTACGTATTCATGTTGCGCGTGCTGCGCACCCGCAACCCGTGAGTGATTTGTGTGGCTATAGCCACACAAATCACTCACGGGCCCAGAGCCTCAGCTCCGGACGTGCTGCGGCGCCGGGTCGTAGCGGGCGAACCGGCGGGTGAAGGTGGCCGTGCCGGAGGTCATCGCGCGCAGGTCCACCGCGTAGCGCAGCAGTTCCGCCGCCGGCACCTCGGCGCGTACCAGGGTTCGCCCGGTGGCGCCCGGGATGCTCTCGTCCACGTCAGTGCCCAGCACCCGGCCGCGCCGGGACGAGAGGTCGCCGAGCACCGTGCCCAGGTGCTCGTCCGGGATGCGCACGCTCACCTCGTCCACCGGTTCCAGCAGCAGCGTGCCGCAGGACGCCGCCGCCTCGCGCAGGGCCAGCGCGCCGGCCGTCTGGAACGCCGCGTCGGAGGAGTCCACGCTGTGCGCCTTGCCGTCCACCAGGGTGAACCGGACGTCCACCACAGGGCAGCCCTCGGTGAGGCCGCGCTCCATCTGGGCGCGCACGCCCTTCTCCACGCTGGGGATGTAGTTGGTCGGCACCGAGCCGCCGACGACCTTGGACACGAACTCGAAGCCGGAGCCGCGGGGCAGCGGCTCCACCTCCACGTGCACCACGGCGAACTGGCCGTGCCCGCCGGACTGCTTCACGTGCCGCCCGGTGGCCTTGCCCGCCTTGGCCAGCGTCTCCCGCATGGCCACCCGCACCGGCTCGGTGTCCACCTCGGCGCCGCCGGCTCGCAGCCGGGAGAGGATCACGTCGGCGTGGGCCTCGCCCATGCACCAGAGCACCATCTGGTGGGTCTCCTGGTTGCGTTCCAGGCGCAGCGTCGGGTCCGAGGCGACCAACCGCGCCAACGTCTTGACCAGCGCGTCCTCGTCACCCCGGCTGTGCGCGACCACGGCGACGGGCAACAGCGGTTCGGGTAGCCGCCACGGGGCGAGCAGCAGCGGATGGTCGGTGGCCGAGACGGTGTCCCCGGTCTCGGCGGTGCCCAGCTTGGTCAGCGCGCAGATGTCCCCGGCGACACAGCTGGACACCTCGCGCAGGTTGGCGCCGAGCGGGGAGTAGATGTGCGCCAGGCGTTCGTCGCCGTCGTGCACGTGTTCCTCGTCGGCCTCGGCCCGGCTCCCGTTCTCGCCCCAGCCGTGGCCGGAGATGTGCACACTGCGTTCCGGGCGCAGCGTTCCGGAGAACACCCGGACCAGGGATACCCGGCCGACGTAGGCGTCGGCGGAGGTGCGCACCACCTCGGCGGCCAGCGGGCCGTCCGGGTCGGCGGTGAGTGGCTCATGGGCCGCGCCGTCCACCCCGCTGACCGTGGGCAGCAGGTGCTCGACCGGGGACGGGAAGCCGCCGACGACCAGTTCGAGCAGCTCGGGCAGGCCGGTTCCGGAGGAGGCACACACCGGTACCACGGGATGGAAGCTGCCCCGGGCGACGGCCTTCTCCAGGTCGGTGACCAGTGTTCCGGTGTCGATCTCCTCACCCTCGAGGTAGCGCTCCATGAGCGACTCGTCCTCGCTCTCCGCGATGATCCCCTCGATGAGGTCGTTGCGCGCCTGGTCGGCGCCCTCCGGCGGGTCGGCTGTCTGGCCCCCAACGGTGCGGGACAGCAGGCCGTACAGCCCGGTCAGCGCGCCGCCGTCGCGCACGGGTAAGTAGAGCGGCAGCACCCCGGCGCCGAAGGCGTCCTGACAGCCGCCGATCTCGCCCTCCAGGTCCGCGCGCTGGTGGTCGCAGCGGGCCACCACCACGGCGCGCGGCATGCCGACGGCCGCGCACTCCGCCCACAGGCCGACGGTGGCCGCGTCCACCCCTTCCGAGGCGCAGACCACGAACAGCGCCGCGTCGGCCGCGCGCAGTCCGGCCCGCACCTCGCCGACGAAGTCGCCGTAGCCGGGGGTATCGATGAGGTTGATCTTCACGTTCCCGTGTTTCAGCGGGGCGACGGAGAGGGCGACCGAGCGCTGCTGGCGGACGGCGGCCGGGTCGTGGTCGCAGACCGTGCTCCCGTCGCCGATCGTGCCGGCCCGGGGGATCACGCCGGCGGAGGTGAGGAGGGCTTCGACCAGGGTGGTCTTCCCGGACCCGGACGGGCCGACCAGGACCACGTTCCGGATCGCGGTCGGACTGTCCGCCACGATCGCCCCGGATCCCTGGCCGGCGTCAGCTCTGACTGCCATGAGAAACCACCTCCGTCTACCTTTCGGCTACCCCTCCTCGTTGTGTGTCCGATCCCACACCTGATGGGTGATGTGTACAAGGGCACGACAGTGGCTGATTGTGATAAAAGCGCTCACCCGTCGTCGCGGGCGCGCCGCAGGAAGGCCCGCTCGGCGGCGTTGCCGGTGCGGGCGATGGCTTCGTCGTAGGCTTCGGCCGCCTCTTCATGGCGGCCCAGCCGGCGCAGCAGGTCGGCCCGGATGGCGTGACGCAGGTGGTAGCCCTCCAGGTCCAGCGCGTCCACCAGCGGCAGCGCGGCGGCCGGGCCGTGCACCTCGGCCACCGCCACCGCCCGGTTCAGCGCCGCCACCGGGCTGGGTGCGACGGTCAGGAGCTGGTCGTAGAGCGCCAGGATCTGCGCCCAGTCGGTCGGCCCGGCCTCCGGCGCGTCCGTGTGCACCGCGTTGATCGCCGCCTGGATCTGGTACGGCCCCGGCCGGCCCCGGCGCAGGCAGCGCCGCACCAGCTCCCGCCCCTCGTCCACCAGCCTCGGGTCCCACCGGCCGCGGTCCTGGTCGGCCAGCCGGACCAGCTCGCCGCCCGGACCGGTGCGGGCGGGCCGGCGGGCCTCGATGAGCAGCATCAACGCCAGCAGTCCGACGGCCTCCGGCTCGTCCGGCATCAGTGCGGCCAGCAGGCGGCCCAGCCGGATCGCCTCCGCACACAGCTCCGCCCGCACAAGTTCCTCACCCGAGCTGGCTGTGTACCCCTCGTTGAAGATCAGGTAGATCACGGCCAGCACGGTGCGCAGGCGGTCCGGCAGGTCGGAGTCGGTGGGCACCCGGTAGGGGATCCGCGCGCGCTTGATCTTGCCCTTGGCCCGGACCAGCCGCTGTGCCATGGCCGGCTCGGCGACCAGGAAGGCGCGCGCGATCTCCGCCGTGCTCAGCCCGCCGAGCAGGCGCAGGGTCAGCGCCACCTGACTGGCCGGAGCCAGCGCGGGGTGGCAGCAGGTGAAGATGAGCCGCAGCCGGTCGTCGGGCACCGCGTGCTCCTCTTCTCCCTCACCTGGCGCGGCGTGCAGCCGCGCGGCCTGCGCCTGCCGGTCCTCGCGGGACGACTCCCGGCGCAGCCGGTCGATGGCCCGGTTGCGGGCGGTGGTGATGATCCAGCCGGCCGGGCGCGGCGGTGGCCCTTCCACCGGCCACCGCCGCACCGCTTCGGCGAACGCCTCCTGGACGGATTCCTCGGCGAGGTCGATGTCCCCGAACGAGCCCACCAGCACGGACACCGCACGCCCGTGCTCCTCACGGAACATCCGCGCGATCCGTTCCCGGGCGGACGCAGACACTTCCCGGGCCGGCTCGGGCACTTCCCGGGCCGACTCAGGCACCTCCGGGGTCGACTCAGGCAATTCCCGGGCCGGCTCGGGCACCTCCGGGACGGATTCAGGCACCCGGGCCGGGGCCGCAGGCGCGTTCCGACTCGTCGATCATCGGCCGCACCTCGACAGAGAGGGAGCGCAGCGCCCCGGCGATCCGGCGCCCCCAGCGCAGCGCCTCATCCAGGTCGGCGGCCTCGATCACGCTGAACCCGCCGAGATGCTCCTTGCCCTCGGTGAACGGGCCGTCGGTGAGCAGCACCTCGCCGTCCTTGGCGTGCAGCGTGGTCGCCGTGCTCGGCTCGCACAGGCCGGCCGCGAACAACCACTTGCCCGAGTTCCGCAGCTCGGTGTTCACCGCCTCCACGTCCGCCATGATCGGCTCCAGGACCTCGGGCGGCGGGGGCGGGCCGTCCGGCTGGTAGATGCTCACCAGGTACCGCGTCATCGTCTCCTCCTTCGGTGGTTCCTACACCGCCTATACGAACGGGGAGCGCCGCCATCGACACCGGCGGCGGGGATTTCCCCGGACCGAAAGTCAGCGCAGGATGATGTCCGCGTTGTGGCCGTCGGAATGAGCCAGCCGTGTGTCCCGGGTCACCAGCGGACAGTCGAGGGCCTCGGCGAGCGCCACGTACGCGGCGTCGTAGGCCGATATGGCGTGCCGCAGCGAGAAGGCCCGCCGCCGGAACCCGTCGTCGAAGGCCCACCGCCGCAGCGGAAGGTCTTCGTAGTCGGTGAGCAGGTCTTGTGCCCGGCCGACGCTGAGCTGGCCGGCCAGGGTGAACCTCCGCAGCGTGGAGACCACCTCGACGTCCAGCAGGGTTGGGGCGTGCAGTTCGGCCGCCATCAGAAGTTCCCGGAGTTCGTCGGTACCGTCGAGGCCGCTGAGCGCGTCAATCAGCGCGGAGCAGTCCACCACCATCAACGTGCGGACCCGTCCCGTTCTTCGCGGCCGACGCGTACCGCGTCGACGGCGGAGGCCTGAGCCCGCTCGGCTCGCTCGTTGGCACGTTTCAGCACCTCGGCGACAGTGGCCCTGGCGACCTCCCGGCTGAGCAGCTCCAGCAGGTAGCTGTTGAGTGACTGGCCCGCATCGGCCGCTCGCGCCTTCAGCCTGCGTCGGGTCTGTTCAGGCACGTTGCGGATCTGGATGAGCGACTCCATGCAAGCATAATAGCTGTAGAGTCATGCAAAATGCATGCATTGCACCCGGTCCACGTAACCTGGGAAGCATGACGACGGTGGGTGTGCTGGCCCTGCAGGGCGACGTGCGTGAGCACCTCGCGGTGCTCACCGGCTGTGGGGTGCGGGCCGTGGCGGTGCGCCGCAAGAGCGAGCTGGACGCGGTGGACGCGCTGGTGCTGCCGGGTGGCGAGTCGACCACGATGAGCCGGCTGCTGGAGACGTTCGAGCTGCTCGAGCCGTTGCGCGCGCGGCTGGCCGGCGGCATGCCCGCCTACGGTTCGTGCGCCGGGATGATCCTGCTGGCCAAGGACGTGCTGGACGGTCGCCCGGACCAGCAGCAGCTGGGCGCGCTGGACATCGTGGTGCGGCGCAACGCGTTCGGCCGGCAGGTGGACTCGTTCGAGACCGACCTGCCGTTCACCGGCCTGGACGACCCGGTGCACGCCGTGTTCATCCGCGCGCCTTGGGTGGAGAGCGCCGGCGGCGGCGTGCGGGTGTTGGCCACCGTGCCGCGCCAACCGGGCGCCGGAGCGGCCGAGGGTAGGATCGTTGCGGTTCGGCAGGGGATGGTGCTGGCTACCGCGTTCCATCCCGAGCTGACCGGCGACGGGCGGGTGCACCGCCTGTTCTGCGACCTGGTCCGGGGAGCGGAGCCGCCATACCGCGTGGCTGGCTAGCGCCCGGACGCACCACGGCGAGAGGACACGATGAGCGGCCACAGTAAATGGGCGACGACCAAGCACAAGAAGGCCGCCCTCGACGCCAAGCGCGGCAAGATGTTCGCCAAGCTGATCAAGAACATCGAGGTTGCCGCGCGTAACGGCGGCGGCGACCCGGCCGGCAACCCGACGCTCTACGACGCCATCCAGAAGGCCAAGAAGAGCTCGGTGCCGAACGACAACATCGACCGGGCGATGAAGCGCGGCTCCGGCGCGGACGGCGGCGGCGCGGACTACCAGAACATCACCTACGAGGGCTACGGCCCGAACGGGGTCGCGGTGCTGGTCGAGTGCCTCACCGACAACCGCAACCGGGCCGCCTCCGAGGTGCGCACCGCGATGACCCGCAACGGCGGCACCATGGCCGACCCGGGCTCGGTGGCGTACCTGTTCACCCGCAAGGGCGTGGTGATCGTGCCGAAGACGGCCGGCTCGAGCAACGAGGACTCGATCCTGATGGCCGTGCTGGACGCCGGCGCCGAAGAGGTCAACGACCTGGGCGAGAGCTTCGAGGTGGTGTCCGAGGCGACCGACATGGTCGCCGTGCGCACCGCGCTGGTCGATGCCGGCATCGACTACGACTCGGCCGACGCCACCTTCCTGCCCTCGGTCTCGGTGCCGCTGGACGCCGAGTCGGCGAGGAAGGTGTTCAAGCTGATCGAGGCGCTGGAAGACAGTGACGAGGTGCAGAACGTGTACGCCAACTTCGACGTCAGCGACGAGGTCCTGGCCCAGGTCGGCGACTAGTCACGCCCCGTTCACGCTCAGGAATTCCGGCAACACGAGCGCCTATGGAGTATCGCGCGCCGTGACTTGCTCTTAATCTTGCGCCGAGTTGGACGAAGCGGTCCGAGGAGGGGACATGTCGCGTTCCGGAATTCTGTTCAAGGTGGTTGCGGTGGCCGCCGCGGTGGTGTGCACGGTGGGGACGGCCGCGTGTACCGCGCAGCGCACGCCCGAGGCCGGTGGAGCGGGAGGGGGCGGCGCGGTGAAGGTCGGCCTGATCACCAAGACCGACACCAACCCGTACTTCGTCACCCTGCGCGATGCGGCCAAGGCGGCCGCGGCCAAGCAGGGCGTCGAGCTGATCGCGTTGGCCGGCAAGTTCGACGGGGACAACGAGGGCCAGGTCGCGGCCATCGAGAACCTCACCCAGCAGGGCGTGAAGGGCATCCTGATCACGCCGAGCAACTCCACCGGCATCCTGGGCGCGCTCAAGCAGGCCAAGGACCGGGGCATCACGGTGATCGCGCTGGACACCGAGACCGACCCGAAGGACGCGGTGGACGCCACCTGGGCCACCGACAACACCCAGGCCGGCGAAAAGCAGGGCGCCTACGTGAAGGCCGCGCTGAACGGCTCCGCGCCGAAGGTGATCATGTTGGACGGCACCCCGGGCAGCGCGGTGGACGAGCAGCGCCACTCCGGCTTCCTCAGGGGCATCGGGCTGACCGACTCCTCGCCGGAGATCCTCGGCAAGGCGCCGACCCAGGGTGACCAGAACAAGGCGCAGCAGGCCATGGAGAACCTGCTGCAGCGGTCCACCGACGTGAACGCGGTCTACACGCTGAACGAGCCGAACGGCCGGGGCGCACACGCCGCGCTGGCCGCGAAGGGCCTGACCGGAAAGGTGGTCGTCGGCTCCATCGACGGCGGCTGCCAGGGCGTTCAGGACGTGCGGGACGGCAAGTACGCGGCCACCGTGATGCAGTTCCCGAAAAAGATGGCCGAGCTCGGGGTGAACGCCGTGGTGGAGTTCGCCAAGACCGGCACCCGGCCGTCCGGCTTCCACGACACCGCCTCGGAGCTGATCACCGACAAGCCGCTCGGCGGGCTGCCGGCCAAGGACACCGCCTGGGGCCTGCAGAACTGCTGGGGTAGCTGAGGTGGTCGCACCGACCACAACGATGGCCAAGCGGGCCAGCGAATCCAGGCCCGGCCTGGCCGAGCTGGCCCTGCGCTACCCGGCGCTGGGCCCGGGCTGCGCCCTGCTGCTGGCCGGCGTGGTGTTCGCCGTCGCCAACGACCGGTTCCTGGCCGTGGACAACCTGAGCCTGGTGCTGGCCCAGTCACTGGTGGTGGGCACGCTGGCCCTGGGCCAGACCCTGGTCATCCTGACCGCCGGGATCGACCTGGGCAACGCGGCGATCATGGTGTTCGGCACGTTGCTGATGGCCAAGTTCGCGGCGGACGGGGCCGGGTTGCTGGCCCTGGTGTGCGGGGTGCTGCTGTGCGCGTTCTTCGGCGCGGTCTCCGGCGGGCTGGTCACCGGGCTCGGGCTGCCGCCGTTCATCGTCACGCTGGGCATGCTCACCGTGGTCACCGCATCAGGGCGGATCTACGCGGCCGGGCAGAGCTACCCGGTCACCGACGGGCTGCTGTCCGCGCTGGGTACCCGGTTCTACCTGTTCGGGCAGGTCGAGTTCACCGTCGGCATGGTGTTGGCGCTGCTCATGTTCGTGGCCGTCTGGTACCTGCTGACCCGCACCGCCTGGGGCCGGCACGTGTACGCGCTGGGCAACGACCCGGAGGCGGCCCGGCTCACCGGCATCCACGTGAACCGCACGCTGTTCAGCGTGTACCTGCTGGCCGGGGTGATCTACGGGATCGCCGCGTGGCAGGCCGTCGGCCGCATCCCCAACGCCGACCCGAACGCCTACCAGCTGGGCAACCTGGACAGCATCACCGCCGTGGTGATCGGCGGGACGTCGCTGTTCGGCGGCCGGGGCGGGGTGTTCGGCACGCTGATCGGGGCGCTGCTGGTCGGCGTGTTGCGCAACGGGCTGACCCTGGTGGGCATCGACAGCCTGTACCAGGACGTGGCCACCGGCATCCTGGTGATCGTGGCGGTGGCGTTGGACCGGCTGGCCCGGCGGAGGTCGCGATGACCGGGGAAGTGGTGCTCAAGGCGGAAGGCCTGGTCAAGCGGTACGGCAGCGTCACCGCGATCAACGGCGCCGACTTCGACCTGCGGGCCGGCGAGGTGCTCGCGGTGATCGGCGACAACGGTGCCGGCAAGTCCAGCCTGATCAAGGCGCTGTGCGGGGCGCTCATCCCGGACGAGGGCAGCATCTGGCTGGACGGCCAGCCGGTGCGCTTCCACTCGCCGCTGGACGCGCGCAACGCGGGCATCGAGACCGTCTACCAGACCCTGGCGGTGGCGCCGGCGATGGACATCGCGGGCAACCTGTTCCTGGGCCGGGAGCGGCGCAGGCCGGGCCTGCTCGGCACGGTGTTCCGCACCCTGGACCACAAGGGCATGCGGGCCGAGGCGCAGCGCCAGCTGGACGCGCTGGGCGTGGCCACCGTGCAGAACATCGGCCAGCTGGTGGAGACGCTGTCCGGCGGGCAGCGGCAGGCGGTCGCGGTGGCCAGGGCGGCCATGTTCGCCCGCAAACTGGTGATCATGGACGAGCCGACCGCCGCGCTGGGCGTGCGCGAGTCGGGGATGGTGCTGGACCTGATCCGGCGCATCCGGGACAACGGGCTGCCGGTGGTGCTGATCAGCCACAACATGCCCCAGGTGTTCGAGATCGCGGACCGCATCCACGTGCACCGGCTGGGCCGGCGGGTGGCCGTGGTGCAGCCCGCCGACCACGCGATGAACGAGGTGGTGTCGCTGATGACCGGTGCACTGCGGCTGGCCGAGGACGGCAGCCTGGTGGACCAGACGGCCGAGCTGAACAACAACCGGTCCGCCGGGTGAGCCGGCCGACCGGGCTGCTGTGCGTGGGCCTGACCACGCTGGACGTGGTGCACCACGTCAGCGGGCCGCCCCGGTGGGGCCGCAAGGAACGGACCCTGGGCGGCGAGCTGGTGGCCGGCGGCCCGGCGGCCAACGCGGCGGTCACGTCCGCGCGGCTGCTCCCCGGGGTGCGGCTGCTGACCGCCATCGGCACCGGTCCGGCCGCCGGCCCGGTGCGCGCCGACCTGGCCGCTCATTCGGTCCGGGTGGTCGACCTGGCGCCGCCGGACTGGCCGCTGCCGGTGGCCAGCGCCCTGGTCGACCCGGCCACCGGCGAACGCACGGTGGTCTCGCCCGGCGCGCTCGGCGCGGGCGGCGTCTCGGCCGGCGGGCGCGCGCTGGACGGCCTGCTGGATGGGGTCGGCCTGGTGCTGCTGGACGGCCACCACCCGGCGCTGGCCGCCGAGGTCGCGGCGCTGGCCGCGCGGGCCAGGGTGCCGGTGCTGCTGGACGCGGGCAGCTGGAAGGACGAGGTGGCCGAGCTGCTGCCCCGGGTGGCGCTGGCCGCCTGCTCGGCCGACTTCCAACCGCCGGGGCTGCGCCGCGCCGGGGACGACCCCGAGGGCGTGGCGACCGAGCTGCACCGACGAGGAGTGGCATCCGTGCTGGTCACGGACGGACCCCGGCCGATCACCTGGCGCACCATGGACGGCCAGCGGGGCACCGTGCCGGTGCCTTCGGTGCGCGCGGTGGACACCCTGGGCGCCGGCGACGTCTTCCACGGTGCGCTGGCTGCGGCCCTGGTCGCGCGCGGCGGTTCGCTCGCCGGTTGTGCCGGGCTGGCCGCCGAGGTGGCCGCGGCGCGCTGTGCCCACCTGGGCTCCCGGGACTGGCTGGACACGCCCGAACTCACCGCGCTGGCCGCGAGGTTCGCCGCCCGGTCGAAGGGTCGCCCGGCCGGGGGTTCCCGCGGTGGGTCGCCGGGGCGGCGCGGCGGCTCGGTCGGCCGGCTGGCCTCCGGGGCGTGGCGGCGGTGACCGGAGCGTGGCGGTGGTGACTGGAGCGTGGCGGCGGTGACCCGGGCGATCGACGCCGACCTGGTCGACCGGGCCTGCGCGCTGGCCGAGGGCAGGCGGGCGCTGCTCGGCATCGTCGGCCAGCCGGGTGCCGGGAAGTCCACGCTGGCCTCGGCCCTGCTGGCGGCGGCCACCGAGCGGGGTATAGCCACCGCGCTGGTCGGCATGGACGGCTTCCACATCGCCCACCGGGCGCTCACCGAGCTGGGCCTGGTCGAGGTGAAGGGCGCCCCGGAGACCTTCGACGCGGCCGGCTACGTGGCCCTGCTGCGCCGGTTGCGCGCGGCCGAGCCGCTGGTGTGGGCGCCGGAGTTCCGCCGGGAGATCGAGGACGCGATCCAGTCCGCCGTGCCGGTGGCGCGGGACGTGCGGCTGGTCATCACCGAAGGCAACTACCTGCTGCTGGACGGCGCGTGGCGGCCGGTGCGGGAGCTGCTGGACGAGACCTGGTACGTCGACGTCCCGGAGGAGCTGCGGCGGGAGCGGCTGGCCGCCCGGCACGAGTTCTACGGCCGCACGCCCGAACAGGCCTGGGAGCGGACCCTCGGGTCCGACGAGCGCAACGCCCGCACCGTCGCCGCCACCCGCCCCCTGGCCGACGTGCTGGTGCCGGTGGGCTGACTCGGCGCACCCTCAGCGCACCAGCGAAGGCGCGCCGAACCGGACCGGTACACCCGGTGAGTAGAGGATGCTGACCGGCGGGCCGGCCGGCTCCGGCAGGCCGGCGGCGGTGACCAGGCCGTCGTCCAGTTCCAGCAGTTCGGCGTGGTGCAGCGGCCACACCGGGTGCTCGTTCGGCAGGTACCAGGTGCGACCGTAGCCGGTCACGTGCAGGCCCCACCGGGCGGTCAGGAAGTGCTCGAGCTCGCCCGGCGCCTCCAGCGGCCGGCCCACCCGCACGGCCACGCGGCTGGCCGCGCGCCGGCGCCAGCGGCGGCGGCAGGTGTAGTGGACCACGTCCCCGTCCCGGCGCAGCCGCATCCTCGACCACAGGTACGGCAGCCGGACGCTCGCCCGGCCGATCAGCACCGGCAGCAGCCGGCTGGCGTCCAGCGACCGGAACACCACACCGCGCCGACCGTCGCCGTCCACCGAGTAGAGCCGCACGTTGGTCTCGAGGAAGGTGCCCAGGTACGGCACCCCCGGCCCGGCCAGCAACCCCGCGCCGCGCATCCGGAACGGCACCAGACCCACGTAGCTGGCCCCGTCCAGCGTGTCCGGGCGGGTGCCGGCGGGCAGCAACCCGGCCACCGCCGCCGGGTCCACCGGCCAGTGCAGGAAGGTCAGCTCCCGCCATTCCTGTACGAACGTCGACCGCATCACCGGCCGGGGCGTCAACGGGGTGACCGGCTCGACCGTCATACCCGAAGCAGTACCACGTGCGTTTGCCCGAGCTCGTCGCCGAGGGGAGTGGCGCGGGCCGGCCGTGCGTGTCGCTCGGACGGGTCGCGGAGGCGCCGGGTAGCCTTCGACCTCGAACACTCGTTCGCGGAAGGGGGCGTCAACGTGCGGGTGCTCGGCGTCGACCCGGGGTTGACCCGGTGCGGCATCGGCGTGGTCGACGGCGGCGGCGGCCGCGAGGTGCGCTGCGTCTGGTACGGCGTGGTGCGCACCCCGGCCGACCAGGACCTGTCCCGCCGGCTGCTCACCGTGGCGGACGCCGTGCAGGAGGCCATCGCCACCCACCGGCCGGACGTGGTCGCGGTGGAGCGGGTGTTCAGCCAGACCAACGTGCAGACCGTGATGGGCACCGCGCAGGCCAGCGGCGTGGTGGCACTGGCCGCCGCGCGCGCCGGGTTGGACGTGGTGTTCCATACCCCGAGCGAGGTGAAGGCCGCCGTCACCGGGTCCGGGCGGGCCGGCAAGGAACAGGTGGCCACGATGGTGGCCAAGCTGCTCAAGCTGTCCGAGAAGCCCCGCCCGGCGGACGCGGCCGACGCGCTCGGGCTGGCCATCTGCCACTGCTGGCGGGGGCCGATGATGGCGCGCATGGCGGAGGCCAACGCGCGGGCCAAGGAACTGGCCAAGGCGCACCGCGCCCGGCTGGCCGAGGCCGCGAAGGCGAGGAGATGATCACGGTGATATCGAGCGTGCGCGGGCCCGTACTGGTCATCGGTCTGGACCACGCGGTGGTCGAGGTGGGCGGCATCGGGCTGGCCGTGCACGCCACCCCCGGCACGCTGGCCACGCTGCGCCGGGGCGAGGAGGCCCGGCTGGCCACCGCGCTGGTGGTGCGCGAGGACTCGCTCACCCTGTACGG
Source organism: Actinospineispora eucalypti (assembly GCF_039543365.1). Classification (NCBI taxonomy): domain Bacteria; kingdom Bacillati; phylum Actinomycetota; class Actinomycetes; order Pseudonocardiales; family Pseudonocardiaceae; genus Actinospineispora; species Actinospineispora eucalypti. The sequence continues at coordinate 56,725 of NZ_BAABJP010000036.1, read as the reverse complement.
CTTCGCCGACGCGGAGGCCAGCGAGCTGTTCGGCCTGCTGCAGACGGTGAACGGGGTCGGCCCCCGGTTGGCCCTGGCAATACTGGCGGTGCTGGAGCCGGAGGCGCTGTGCCGGGCGCTGGCCGACCGGGACACCGCCGCGATCAAGCGGGTGCCCGGGGTCGGGCCGAAGATGGCCGAGCGGCTGGTGCTGGAGCTGCGGGACAAGGTGGCCACCGTGGCCAGGGTGCCGGCGGCCGTAGGCGCTCAAGGTGCCGCCCCGCACACCGGCCGGGACCACGTGGTGGAGGCGCTGGTCGGCCTGGGGTTCGCCGCCAAGCAGGCGGAACAGGCGGTGGATGCGGTGCTCGCCGAGTCGGGCGGCAACGGCGGCCCGGTGGACACCGCCGCGGCGCTGCGTTCCGCGCTCAACCGGCTGGGTAAGGCGCGGTGACCGATCCCGCGGTGTCCGCGCACGCCGAGCCGGAGGACCTGGACAGCGAGGCCAGCCTGCGCCCGCGCCGGCTGAGCGAGTTCATCGGCCAGCCCCGGGTGCGGGAGCAGCTGCAGCTGGTGCTGCAGGGCGCACTGCGCCGGGGAGACCCACCGGACCACGTGCTGCTCTCCGGCCCGCCGGGCCTGGGCAAGACCAGCCTGGCCATGATTATCGCAACCGAGCTGGGCGCGGCGATCCGGGTGACCTCGGGGCCGGCCCTGGAACGGGCCGGCGACCTGGCCGCCATGCTGTCCAACCTGATGCCCGGCGACGTGCTGTTCATCGACGAGATCCACCGGGTGGCCCGGCCGGCCGAGGAGATGCTCTACCTGGCCATGGAGGACTTCCGGGTGGACGTGGTGGTCGGCAAGGGGCCGGGCGCGACCAGCATCCCGCTGGACATCGCCCCGTTCACGCTGGTCGGCGCCACCACCAGGGCCGGTGTGCTCACCGGGCCGCTGCGCGACCGGTTCGGCTTCACCGCGCACATGGAGTTCTACGAGCCGGAAGAGCTGGAGCTGGTGCTGCGCCGGGCCGGCGAGATCCTGAACGTGGACCTGCGCCCGGACGGGGCGGAGGAGATCGCCGGCCGGTCCCGGGGCACCCCGCGCATCGCCAACCGGCTGCTCCGCCGGGTACGGGACTACGCCGAGGTGCGCGCGGACGGCGCGGTGACCCGTGCGGTGGCCCGCGCCGCGCTGGCGGTCTACGACGTGGACGAGCTCGGCCTGGACCGGCTGGACCGGGCCGTGCTGACGGCATTGGTGCGCTCTTTCGGCGGCGGTCCGGTGGGGGTATCGACGCTGGCCGTGGCGGTCGGGGAAGAACCCGCTACCGTGGAGGAGGTCTGTGAGCCTTATTTGGTGCGCGCCGGAATGCTGGCCCGCACCCCGCGCGGCCGGGTGGCCACCGCCGGGGCGTGGCGACACCTGAACATGGAACCACCGCCCGACGCGGTGGGGGAGCAGAGCGAGCCCCCACCCACGTTGTTCGGGTGATCGAGGGGGCTGGCAGACTCAGCGAACCTCGAGGAAGAGCCGGAGACGATGAACAGTTCGATGTTGCCGCTGTTGGTGCTGGCCGCGCTGATGATCGGCGTCATGATGATGACCAGCCGCCGCCAGAAGCGGCAGATGCAGGAGCTGCAGAAGCTCCAGAACTCGCTGAGCAACGGCGACACGGTCTACACGACCAGTGGCCTGCGCGGCACGGTGGTCGACGACAGCTACGAGCAGACCATCGACCTGGAGATCGCCGACGGCGTGGTCACCACGTGGATGCGCGCCGCCGTGCGGGAGAAGGTCGTGGAGGACAACGCCGCGCCGGAGCCGGCCGAGGCCGAGGACACCCCGGCCGACCCGACGCCGGAAGCCCCGGCCAAGCCGGCCACCGACGGCCAGCCCACCGACAGCCAGACCACCGGCACCGACGCCGACGCGGCCAAGCGCACTTCCTGAGCCCGGGTTCAGCACAGTAGGAGAGAGATCGCAGTGGCACCTACGCCCGGGTCCATTCGGCCATGGCGGCACCTGGCGCTGTTCGTCGTCGTCGTTGCCGGGTTGTACTCGCTGGTTTTCTTCACCGGTGACCGCAACCCCAAGCCCAAGCTGGGCATCGACCTGGAAGGCGGCACGCGGGTCACCCTGACCGCGCGCACCGAGACCGGCCAGCCGCCGACCAAGGAACAGCTCAACCTGGCCAGGCAGATCATCGACGCCCGGGTGAACGGGCTGGGTGTGGCCGGCGCCGAGGTGGTGCAGGACGGCAGCAACCTGACCATCACGGTCCCGGGTGACCAGGGACAGAAGGCCAAGGACCTGGCGCAGACCGCCCAGCTGCGGTTGCGCCCGGTGATCGAGGCCCTCCAGGTGGAGCCGCCGCAGGAGGCGCCGCCGTCCGGTGGCGCGCCGGCCAGCGGGCGGTCCGGGGCGCCGGCGCCGAGGGGTCCCGGTTCGGCCGGGCCGCACGGCGACGCGATCGCCCTGCCCGGGGAGCCACTGCCCGGAGAGCCCGCGGCCGCCGGGTCGGCCCAGGGGCAGGCGGCCCCGCCGAAGCCGACGCCGCACCCGCACGCGCCCAAGCAGCCGAACCCGACCCCACCGCCCCCGGCCCCGCCGGCGGACGCGGCCCAGCAGGGTGTGGCGGACCCGGAGCTGGCCAAGGCGATCGCCGTCGAGAAGACGAAGCGGCAGAGCACCAACCCGCAGGTACAGGGGCGCGCGGCGCAGGAACTGGTGTGCGGCCCCAACGACGTGCTGAAGGGCTACGACGACCCGAAGAAGCCACTGGTCACCTGTGACCAGCAGGGCACCGAGAAGTACCTGCTGGGCGAGTCGATCATCGAGGGCACCGAGATCGCCAACGCGTCGGCCAACTACGACCAGCGCGGTGCCGGCTACGTGGTCAACCTGACCTTCAAGGCGGCCGGGGCGCAGGTGTGGGGGGACTTCACCACCAAGAACGTGGGCAAGCGGGCCGCGTTCGTGCTGGACACCCAGGTGGTCTCGGCGCCGACGATCAACGAGCCCATCCTGGGCGGCAACACGCAGATCAGCGGCCGGTTCGGCCAGGCGGAGTCGACGCAGCTGGCCGGGGTGCTGAAGTACGGCTCGCTGCCACTCTCGTTCGCCACTTCCGACGCGCAGACGGTGTCGGCCACGCTCGGGCTGGCCTCGCTGCAGGCCGGTCTGATCGCCGGTGCGATCGGTCTGGCGCTGGTGTTCGTCTACTGCCTGTTCTACTACCGGGCGTTGGGTGTGTTGACGATCCTGTCCCTGGGGTTGTCCGGGGTGATCGTCTATGCGGTGTTGGTGCTGCTGGGGCGGAGTATCGGGTTCACCCTGGATTTGGCCGGGGTGGCGGGTTTCATCATCTCGATCGGTATCACCGCCGACTCGTTCGTCATCTATTTCGAGCGGCTGAAGGACGAGGTGCGGGAGGGCCGCAGTTTCCGGGCGGCGGTGCCTCGGGCGTGGATCCGTGCGCGGCGCACGATTTTGTCGGCCGACGCGGTGAGTTTCCTGGCTTCGGCGGTGTTGTATCTGTTGGCGGTGGGTCAGGTGCGGGGTTTCGCGTTTACCCTGGGTATGTCCACGGTGCTGGACCTGGTGGTGGTGTTCCTGGTGACCCATCCGCTGGTCGCGCTGGCCGCGAACTCGAAGCTGTTCTCCAGTCCGACCTGGTCCGGCCTCGGCGCGGTGGCCCGGATCGGTGCGGCACGGCGGCGGGCGGCGGCGGCCGCGGCGAAGGGAGTCTGACGTGGCCTACCCGTCGAGCGGCGTGCCGGCACCGCCGCGGCCCAAGAGCGTCTTTTCCCGGATGTACACCGGCACCGGCGCGTTCGACATCGTCGGCAAGCGCAAGCGCTGGTACCTGAGCTTCGGCATATTGGTGCTGATCTGCGTCGGCTCGATGCTGATCAAGGGCTTCAACCTGAGCATCGAGTTCGAGGGCGGCAGCCAGATCCAGTTCCCCACCGCCGGGATCTCCGCCCCCGCCGACGAGCAGGCGGTCAAGGACGTGCTGGGCGGCGTGGTCGACCGGGTCACCTCGGTGCAGACCGCCGGCTCCGGTGCCGCGCAGACCGTGGTGATCCGCACCGAGACGCTGGACGCGGCCAAGCAGCAGGCCGCGGCCCGGACGCTGTTCCAGGCCTACCAGCCCAAGGCGGCCGACGGCCGGCCCAGCCAGAACGTGATCAGCGTCAGCGCGGTGTCGTCCAGCTGGGGTGGCGAGATCACCACCCAGGCGATGATCGCGCTGGCCGTGTTCCTGGTGCTGGTTTCGCTGTTCCTGGCGTTCTACTTCGAGCGATCCATGGCCATCGCGGCGGTGGTCGCGCTGGTGCACGACCTGGTGGTCACCGCCGGCGTGTACTCCATGGTCGGCTTCGAGGTCAGCCCGTCCACGGTGATCGGCCTGCTCACCATCCTCGGTTTCTCCCTTTACGACACCGTGGTGGTGTTCGACAAGGTGAAGGAGAACAGCCGGGGAATCCTGGGCCTCACCAGGCGGACCTACGCGGAGACCGCCAACCTGGCGCTGAACCAGACGCTCATGCGTTCGATCAACACCTCGTTGTTCGCGCTGCTCCCGGTGGCCGGGCTGTTGTTCATCGGCGTGGGTGTGCTGGGCGTCGGCACGCTGGCCGACCTGGCGTTGGTGCAGCTGGTCGGCATGATCGCCGGCGCGTTGTCGTCCATCTACCTGGCCACGCCGGTGCTGGTGGACCTCAAGATGCGGGACCGCCGCTACCGGCAGCAGGCCGCCCGGGTGTACGCCCGGCGGAACAAGCAGGCCGCCGCGGTGTCCGACGAGGACGAGCTGGACGTGAACGACGACGACGCGCTGAACACCGAGCTGCGCAAGGAGCGGGCGGTGACCGCCGCGACCGGGGTACCCACCCGGCACGTGTCGACCACCAGGCGTGACTCCAGCTCCCGCTCCGAACGCACCCAGTCGATCGGCCGGCCCAGCGGCAAGCGACGTCGGTGAGTTCCGGCACGGCGCTGGACCGGGCCTTCGGGCTGATCAGGGACGTTCCGGACTACCCGAACCCGGGCGTGCTGTTCCGGGACATCACCCCGTTGCTCGCGGACGCCGTGGCGTTCCGCGCGGTGATCGAGGCGCTGGCCGAGCCGGTGCGCGCGGCCGGGGCCGGCCTGGTGGTCGGGGTGGAGGCCCGGGGCTTCCTGCTCGGTGCGGCGGTGGCGCTGGCCGCCGGCACCGGGGTCGTCCCGGTGCGCAAGGCCGGCAAGCTGCCGGTCGTGGCGGCCAGCCGGGACTACCAGCTGGAGTACGGCTCGGCCACCCTGGAGTTGCCGGCCGGCGCCATCGACCCGGGCGCCCGCGCCTACCTGGTGGACGACGTGCTGGCCACCGGCGGCACCCTGCGGGCCAGCTGTGAGCTGGTCGCCGACGCCGGCGGCGAGGTGGTGGGCGCCGGCGTGCTGCTGGAGCTCACCGCGCTGGCCGGGCGGGACCGGCTGCCCGGCGTTGACCCGCACGTTTTGATGCGCGGTTAGGCGCGGCGCGGGTCTCGCCCATCCGGCCGGTATCCTCGTTGGATGGAGGGCGAGTGAGCACAGCGGAGCGCAGATCGGAGGCGGCGGCGGAAAGCCCCGCGCCAGCCGCGCCCGCGCGCCCGTCCGCCACCCGCCGGGTGCGCGCCCGGATCGCCCGCCGCATCTCCTCGCCCCGGGTCGGCCCGGTCAAGCCGGTGCTCGAGCCGTTGGCCGGGGTACACCGGCGGCTGCACCCGAACGCCGACCTGGCCCTGCTCCAGCAGGCCTACGACGTGGCCGAGGAGCGGCACGAGGGCCAGAAGCGCAAGTCCGGGGACCCCTACATCACCCACCCGCTGGCCGTGGCCACCATCCTGGCCGAGCTCGGCATGGACACCACCACGCTGGTCGCCGCGCTGCTGCACGACACCGTGGAGGACACCGGCTACTCGCTGACCGAGCTGGCCAACGACTTCGGCGACGAGGTGGCCCACCTGGTCGACGGGGTCACCAAGCTGGACAAGGTGAAGCTGGGCGCGGCCGCCGAGGCGGAGACCATCCGCAAGATGGTTGTGGCGATGGCCCGGGACCCCCGGGTGCTGGTGATCAAGCTTTCCGACCGGCTGCACAACATGCGCACCATGCGTTTCCTGCCGCCGGAGAAGCAGGCCCGCAAAGCCCGCGAGACGCTGGAGGTGTTCGCCCCGCTGGCGCACCGGCTGGGCATGGCCGGCGTGAAGTGGGAGCTGGAGGACCTGGCGTTCGCGCTGCTGCACCCGAAGAAGTACGACGAGATCGTCCGGCTGGTCGCCGACCGCGCGCCGTCCCGGGACATCTACCTGCGCCAGGTCATCGACGAGGTGAACGCCCAGCTGACCGGCGCCCGGATCCAGGCGACCGTGGAGGGCCGGCCCAAGCAGTACTACTCGATCTACCGGAAGATGATCGTCAAGGGCAAGGACTTCGACGACATCCACGACCTGGTCGGGGTGCGCATCCTGGTCGACGAGGTGCGCGACTGCTACGCCGCGATGGGCATGGTGCACGCGCTGTGGCAGCCCATGCCGGGCCGGTTCAAGGACTACGTGGCCCAGCCCCGGTTCGGCGTGTACCAGTCGCTGCACACCACGGTGATCGGGCCGGACGGCAAGCCGCTCGAGGTGCAGATCCGCACGCACGACATGCACCGCACCGCCGAGTACGGCATCGCCGCGCACTGGCGCTACAAGGAGACCACCGGCACCCACAGCGGGCAGGCCGTCGAGGTCGACGAGATGGCCTGGATGCGCCAGCTGCTGGACTGGCAGCGGGAGGCCGCCGACCCCGGTGAGTTCCTCGAGTCGCTGCGCTACGACCTGGCCACCCGGGAGATCTTCGTCTTCACCCCGAAGGGCGACGTGGTGACGCTGCCCTCCGGGTCCACCCCGGTCGACTTCGCCTACGCCGTGCACACCGAGGTCGGGCACCGCTGCATCGGCGCGCGGGTGAACGGCCGGCTGGTCGCGCTGGAGCGCAAGCTGGAGAACGGCGAGGTCGTGGAGATCTTCACGTCCAAGGCCGGCGGCGCGGGTCCCAGCCGGGACTGGCTGTCCTTCGTCGCCTCGCCGAGGGCCAAGGCGAAGATCCGCCAGTGGTTCGCCAAGGAGCGCCGCGAGGAGGCGATCGAGGCCGGCAAGGAGGCGATCACCCGCGAGGCCCGGCGCACCGGGATGCCCCTGCAGCGGCTGGTCTCCGCCGACTCGATGGCCGCGCTGGCCCGCGAGCTGCACTACCCGGACCTGTCCGGGCTGTACGCGGCGATCGGCGAGAGCCACATCTCGGCCAAGCACGTGGTGTCGCGGCTGATGGCGCTGCTCGGCGGGGTGGAGGACGCCGAGGAGGAGCTGGCCGAGCGGTCCACCCCGTCCACCGTGCAGCGCCGCCGCGCCTCCGGCGACTCCGGCATCGCGGTGGTCGGCTCGGACGGCGGCATGACCGACCTGTGGGTGAAGCTGGCCCGCTGCTGCACCCCGGTGCCCGGCGACGAGATCCTGGGCTTCGTGACCCGGGGCGGCGCGGTCAGTGTGCACCGCGCGGACTGCACCAACTCGGCCTCCCTGCGCGCGCAGAGCGAGCGGCTGGTGGACGTCGAGTGGTCCTCGTCGTCGAACGCGATGTTCCTGGTCAGCATCCAGGTGGAGGCGCTGGACCGGCACCGGCTGCTCTCCGACATCACCAACGTGCTCGCCGACGAGAAGGTGAACATCCTGTCCGCGTCGGTGACGACCTCGCGGGACCGGGTGGCGGTCTCCCGGTTCACCTTCGAGATGGGCGACCCGAAGCACCTGGGTTACCTGCTGCGTGTGGTGCGCAACGTGGAAGGCGTCTACGACGTCTACCGCATCACCTCGGCCAAGTAGCCGGTCGGTTCCCACCCCGCTCTCTCCCGGTTGCCTCCGAACACGCTATGGCTCTGCGTGGAGATACGCGACATCCGGTGTGTGCTCGATGCGGGGGGCACCGTCTGTCATGATCACCGTCAGTGGTGGATGCGCCTCGATTTTGGGGCGGTTGCCGAAGAGCGCCGGCCACCCCTGAGTACCCGATGATCATGGATTACATGGTCACCATGACACCAGTACCCGCTCCACCCGCCCCAACCGGCCACCAGGTCATGCTGACCATGAATCGCCCGGCCGGCGCGGCAACATTCGTCACTCTGGTTGCACGAGGGGAACGCCATGCGTGTTCGATCTTGCTTCAACCCCCACTCGTGAAAGAGAAGTGACGAGAGGGACGTGCTCAGCCCGGGTTTTCATGGTCCCGCTACGTGACCATGACGCCCTCACGCCGGCGCCCGGCACCTTCGCCGAGTGAGCGAGTTTCGAGACCGAGCCCACGACGCCGGACGTCGCGTATTTCCACGCAGAGCCATAGCGTGGAAAGTGTTATCTGGTGAAGAGTCTCAGCGGTCTGTCGAGTGCATCAGTTCCTGGCCTGGTCGAGGCGTTCGCTGGCCCGGTTGCCCAGGGCGGCGAGCAGCGTCTGGTCGATCCGGATCAGGTAGTGCAGGGCGTGCCGCAGCGCGCGGTTGGTGGGGTCGGTGAGCGCCCGGGTGAGCACCTCGTCGAACAGCGGCACGGCCGACCCGGTCGGCCGGCCCGTTGACTTGGTGAGCGCGGCGGGCAGCAGCTCCAGGTGCGCCCCGACCAGCGCGCAACCCGCACGCAGCACCTCCACCGAGTCCGCCTGACCCGGTTCACCGGGGCGCAGCGCGGCCGGCACGGGGGCGATCCAGCCGAGTGGGTAGCAGACCTGGGCCAGCTCGCGGCCGTACTGGTCACAGGCCCGCGCGGCGCGCACCCAGCCGCGCATCATCCGCCGCCCGCTGACCCCCGCCATACCGTGGCTCACCGGCCGCGCGGCCAGCCGGAGCGCACTGGTGGCAGCATCCAGGTCGCGCGCCGCGGTGATCAGGCCGTCCCCGGGACGCTCGCCGGCCAGCACGTCCACCGCCTGGTCGATCAGCGCGCCGAGCTGGTCGGCGAACTCGGCCAGCTTGTCCCGGACGGTGCCCCGGGTGCTGATCGGCAGCACCAGGTAGGAGGCGAGCACCCCGCTGACCGCGCCGATCGCCGTCTCCTCCAGCCGCAGGGCCAGCACCTCGACGGAGAACTGCCCGATCAGGCCGTACATCAGGGCCAGCAGCACGGTGATGAACAGGGCCAGGAACGCCTGGTTCACCCGCTGCAGGTAGAAGGCGAGGAACACGCAGACCACCACGAGGGCGAGGCTCAGCGCGTGGTGCCCGCTGAGCGGCGCGGCAACCAGCACACCGGCCAGCACCCCGCCCAGCGTGCCGAGCAGCCGCTGGCCGCCCCGGCTGAGGGTCTCGCCCCGCGAGGAGGTGCCCAGGAACACCACGAACGCGGTCAGCGCCGCCCAGTACCAGCGGTCCGGGGAGATCCAGTTGCCCACCACGATGGCCACCCCGCCGGCCACTGCGGTCTGGATGGCCTGTCGGGTGGTCGGACTCGGTTGCGGCCAGCGCGGGCCGGCCGGCGGCCCGGCGTTCGCCTCCTCGGGCTCCTGTGCCGGGGTCTCGTCCGGTTCCCCCTCGTCGTGGGGGCTGTCGAGGGCGGGTTCCTCCTCCTCGGCGTCCGGGCGAACCCGGGGGATGGTCCGCGCCATCATCTGGATGGCCTTCACCAGCGCGCCGGCCGGGCGGCCCTCGGCGGCCTCGGCCAGCCGGTCGGCGGCGGACAGGGCGTCCGCGCTGATCCCGGCCCCCTCCCGCACCGAACGGCGCAGCACGCCGAGCAGCCGGACCAACCGGCGCTGCTCGTCCGCCGGGCCGGGCCGCTTCAACCAGCGCGCGGCGGTGAGCGCCACCTCCTCGGTTGCCAGCTCCAGGTCGAACACTCGCAGGGCCAGTGCCTCGTTGCTGAGGCCGGGCCACAGCCGCTGCTCGCCGGTGCGCTCGATGCGTTCCTCGATCAGCTGGGCGGTCTCGTTCAGCCGGCGCAACCGGACCCGCAGCCGCATGTCCGCGCGGTCGGTCAGCTCGCCGTCCTCGACGGCCGCCCGGGTCGCGTCCAGCACGGCGCCGACCCGGGCGCGGAACGCGGGCACCAGCCGGGCCAGCACTGTGCTGTCCCGCTCGGGCAGGACGAACTCCCGAACCAGAAGGCTGCACGCGATGCCGGCGGTGGCCGCGATGATCAGCCGGGGCAGCTGCGCGGGGCCGGCGTGCAGGAACAGCGTGTAGAAGTACGCGATGAAACCGATCATGCCGACGGCGGTGCCCCGGGCCTCGAACCGCCGGATGTAGGCGGCCAGGAACATCACGACCACGAACCCCGCCGTGGCCGCCCAGGCGTGCGGGGAGAGCAGGGCCGCGGTGGTGGAGGTCGCGGCGGCGGCCACCGGCAGCAGCGCGCTGGTGATCATCCGGTCCCGCCGCTCCACGTCGCGGACCAGCGTGGACGACATCATGGCCAGCACGATGCCGAGCAGCTCGGCGGTGATCGGCTGGTCCTCGAGCCCGGCCAGCGCGACCATCAGCCCCACAGCCAGTGACACGGAGAGCGCCGCCACCGCGCCGTTACGTAATCGGAGCAGCCCGGGGTCGGAGCCGACCAGCGCGTCGGAGAGCCACGCCGCCGCCGTGCCGAGCCGCCGTCCGACCGATCCCGCCAACGTCAGCCGACGCTGACCTTGTCGATGGTGACCTTCATGTTGGGCTTTCCGCCGCCGGGACTCGGGTCCATCGAGCCGTCGTGGCCGGCGCGCGCGATCTTGTCCACGGTGCCCAGGCCGGCCGGCGTGATGTAGCCGAACACGGTGTAGTCCGGGCTCAGTGCCGAGGCGTCACCGTAGATCATGAAGAACTGGCTGCCGTTGGTGTTCGGCCCGGCGTTCGCCATCGCCAGGTAGCCCCGCCCGTAGCTGAGCTGCGGGTAGGTCTCGTCGGCGAACGAGTAGCCGGGTCCGCCGCCGCCGGTGCCGGCCGGGTCGCCGCACTGCAGCACCTGCAGGCCGGGATCGGTGGTCAGCCGGTGGCAGCTGGTGGCGTCGAAGTAGCCCTGCCGGGCCAGGCTGACGAAGCTGTTCACCGTGCACGGGGCGAGGCCCCGGTCCAGGGTCAGCTCGATCGGGCCGGCGCTGGTCGGCATGTTCACCGCCACGGTTCCGCGCGCGCTGATGTTGGTGGCCGGCGGCGCCTGCGCCGGGCGGGCCGGCGGCGAGCCGTCCGGCGGGTAGGCGCAGTTGACCGCCGCCGGGAACTGGTTCGGCCGGCGCAGCGGCGCGGCGATCTGCGTCGGGATCTTCAGGTCCGTGGTCGGCGCCGCGCTGCTCGGCCCCGGGGGCGCACTGCTCTGTGCCGGGTCGACCGCCGGCTGGGCCTCGTCCGAGCCACCGCTGCTCATCAAGCTGAACGTCATGACCGCCGCGACCACCAGGACCACCAGGACGATGGCGCCGATCATCGAGTACTTCCGGCGCTGTTCGGCGCGCACCTTCCGGCGGTCCTGCTGGCGTTCTAGCTTCCGCTTGGCGGCCTCACGGCGCTGTTGGTTGGTCGACACGCCCGGGAGCCTAACGAGGCGGCGCGCCGACGCCGCGAGGGGCCGTCAGGATGCGCCCAGCAGCGCGCGCAGCCGCGCCGCCGCCTCGGCCAGCGGGGCCTCGGTCTGCTCGCCGCTGGCCATGTCCCGCAGGGTCGCCACGCCCCGCTCGTACTCCCGGGGGCCGAGCAGCACCACGAACCGGGCCCGCTGGTCGTTCGCCCACTTCAGCTGCTTGGCGATCTTCCCGGAGGACCCCAGGTAGGTGCCCACCCGGCGGCCTTCCGCGCGCAGCTCGCCGGCCAGCGCGAGCAGTGCCGGCTCCGCCTCCTCGGCGAGCACGGTGATTGCTACGTCCAGGGCCGGCGCGTCCGCCTCGGTGTCCGTCTGCTGGGAGAGGATCCGTTCGATGCCGATGGAACCGCCGCAGGCCGGCAGGTCCGGCCCGCCCAGGGCGGCCACCAGGCCGTCATAGCGCCCGCCGGAGGCGATCGACCCGGTGAACCCGGGCGCGGTGACCTCGAAGATCGGCCCGGTGTAGTAGTCCAGGCCGCGCACCATGCGCGGGATGAACGCCACGCGGCCGGCGGGCAGCGAGGCGGTCAGCGCGAGCAGCCGGTCCACCTCGGCCAGGCCAGCGCGGCCGCGCTCGGTGCCGTCCAGCTGCTTGCGCACCCGTTCCGGGTCTTCGGCGGCCAGGTCGGCGACCAGCCCGGCGGCGATGTCCCCGGCCAGGCCGCGGGTCTCGAGTTCCGCGGCGACCGCGTCCGGGGCCAGCTTGTCCAGCTTGTCCAGCGTGATCAGCACGCGGCCGCCCAGCTCCTCGGGCACCCGGTAGGCGTCCAGCAGCCCGTGCAGCGCCTGCCGGGAGTTGATCTCGAAGCGGAACTCCGGGATGCCCAGCGCGGCGATGCCGTCGTTCACCGCGAGCAGGGTCTCCGCGTCGGCCACCGGGGAGGACGCGCCCACGATGTCGATGTCGCACTGGGTGAACTCGCGGAACCGGCCCTTGCCCGGCCGGTCGGCGCGCCAGACCGGGCCGAGCGCGTAGCGCCGGTACGGCATGGGCAGCCGGTTCCCGTGGGTGGCGACCACCCGGGCCAGCGGCACGGTCAGGTCGTAGCGCAGCGCCAGGTCGGCTTCCCCGGTGGCCTCGTGCTCGCCCCGGCGGAGGATCTTGAAGATCAGCTTGTCGCCCTCGTCGCCGTACTTACCGGTGAGCACGTCCAGCCGTTCGAAGGCGGGCGTCTGCAGCGGTTCGAACCCGTACCGCTCGAACGCCGCGCGCACCGATGCGAAGGCCCGTTCGCGGCGCCGCAGTTCGGCGGCCAGGAAGTCGCGGGTGCCGGAGGGCGGTTCGGCGTTCTGCGCCATGAAGGTGATCTCCAAGAATTGTGAAACCGTTCCTGACCAGCTTACGAGGGTGCGACTAGTCCGTTTTCTCGCGGCTGGCCACCAGCGCCGCGACCCCGGTGGTGATCGGCACCGAGGCGACCAGCCCGATGCTGCCGACCAGGGTGCGGACCACCTCGGTGGCCACCACCTGGGTGCTCAGGGTCTGGCCCACGCCCCGCCCGGAGACGGTGAACAGCAACAACAGCGGCAGCGAGGCGCCGGCGTAGGCCAGCACCAGGGTGTTCACCGCCGAGGACAGGTGGTCCCGGCCGATCCGCATGGCCGAGGCGAACAGTCCGGCCGCGGAGAGCGCGGGGTTCGCCCGGCGCAGCTCCCAGACCGCACTGGTCTGGGTCACCGTGACGTCGTCGAGCACACCCAGCGCGCCGATCACGAACCCGGCCAGCAGCAGGCCCTGCGGGTCCAGGTGGGCGGCATTGCCCAGCGAGGCGATCAGGTCCTGGGTGTCCTCCGCGCCGAGGCCGGTGAGCTGGGCGGCCTCGGTGAAGATGGTGCCCAGCGCGCCGATCAGGCCCAGGCTGACCAGCGTGCCGAACACCGCCGTCGAGGTGCGCGCGGAGAGCCCGTGGCTCAGGTAGAGCACCGCGAACATGATCAGGCAGGACCCGACCACGGCCACCGCCAGCGGGTTCCGCCCGTCCAGGATGGCCGGGAGCACGAAGCCGATCAGCACCAGGAAGCTGACGCCCAGCGCGACCAGCGCGGCCAGCCCGCGCCAGCGGCCCAGCAGCAGCACCGAGGCGGCGAACAACAGGGCCAGCACCCACAGCGAGGTACCGCGCTGGAAGTCCGACACGATGTACGAGCCGGAGTCGCCCGGATCACCGCCCGCGTAGCTGAGCACCACCTTGTCGCCGACGGTGTACCGGGGGCTGGTCGGGTCCGTGGGCACCACGCTGACGATGCCGCGCCCCGCCACCGGGCCGTCGGTCATGAGCAGGCTCAGCGCCAGGCAGTCCTTCGCGCCGGGGCCGGCCTGGCCGGAACCCGCCTGGGCGCAGTCCGCCGCGGTGACCGCCCGGACGTCGGCGGCGATCTGCTGGGTCGCCGCATTCGGCGCCTTGGGCACGCCGCCGAACGGGTAGAGCAGCAGCACACCGGCCACCGTGGCCACCATGCACGGCACCAACAGCGCGAACAGCAGCGTCCGGACCCGCTGGCTCGCGGGCTCCGCCGGGCCGTGCCCGTGGCCATGGCCGTGCCCGTGGCCGTGCCCGAGGTCATGGCTCTGGCTCTGGCCGACCGGCGGCTTCTGGCTGAGCACGCGGTCGCGACCGTGGCGTCCCATGCCGGCATCCTTGCAGGAGGTCCACGAACGCTTCCGCCGCCGCGTCCGTTCGGGCGGCGTCCCCGCTGACCATGCGGTCCAGCAGCAGGCCGTCGATGGTGTCCAGCACCAGGTCGGCCAGCGTGGCGACGCGGTCCGGTCGTGCTCCCAGCTCGCCGAGCCCGCCGCGCAGCATCACCAGCCAGGGCTCGCGCAGCCGGCGGTGCGCCGGGCGCCACCGCTCCGGTTCTCCCATGGACAGCGCGCACAGCTCCAGGTAGAGCCGGCCCACCCCGGCGATGCCCGACTCGTTGACCGCCCGCCAGGCGTATCGGACCAGGTCGGCGACGGTCTCCGGTTCGGGTTCGGCGGGCGGCATGCCCTCGGCCAGCCGGGCGTTGGCCAGCGAGACCAGCTCGGTGATCAGCTCGTCCTTGCCGCCGAAGTGGTAGATCAGCATGCGGTCGCTGGTGCCCAGGGCGGCGGCCAGCGGGCGCAGGGAGAGCCCGATCAGCCCATGGCTGAGCACGTAGTCGAGCGCTCCCTCGGCGAGCGCGGCCCGGCGGTCCACGGCGGCACTGTAGCAACTGCTTCAATTCTGGTGTAGCGACTGCTACGTTCAATGCGACCCGCGATGAGCGAGGAGGCGACATGACGGCTCCGACTGTTCGGCCGGCCCGGCCGGTGGCCCGGGCGGTGCTGCGATTCGACGGCTGCTTCGAGTTCGTGCTGGCGGCGTTGTGCCTGTGGCTCGCCGCCCGCCCGCCGAGGTCCGGCGGCTGGGCGCTGCCGGGGTGGGTGGGTGCCTCCTTGATGGTGGTCGTGGCCGGTGTGCTGGTTCTCGCCGGCGTGGTGCTGCTCGTGCTGGCCGGCCGGGTCGAGCCGGCCACGTTGCGCGCCGTGTCGATGGGGAACGGCGCCACGGCGGTGGCCCTGTTCGCGCTTGCCGGCCTCGACATCGGGGCGGGTCCGATGCTTCGGCTCGGGTTGGCACTGGTCGGCGTGGTCGTCGGCGCACTCGCCCTGGCCCAGGCCAAACTCGCCGCCGCGGCCAAGCTCGCCGCCGCGGAGCGAGGCTAGCCCGGCCCGTCGCGGCCTCGGCTCAGGTGAGGTGGTCGAACTCGCCGCTGGCCCAGCGGATGTGGCTCTCGGCGGAACGGTGAACCACCCGCTTGGCGTCCCGCTCGACGGCGTCGCCGCCCAGCGTGTACAGCCGGTCGTACTCGTACGCGTCGAGCCGGTCGACGATCCGGCGCACCACGGCCGGCGACATCGGCACCAGCTTCGGGTAGTTCCGCGTGAACGACACCCACCCGGGATAGCCGGTGGGCACGCCGCTGATCGTGTCGCCGGTGAGCAGGCTGCCGTCGCCGGTCAGTGCCACCGAGCTGCCCCGCATGTGTCCACCGAGCTGGATGAGCCGGATGCCGGGTAGCGGCTCGGCGAGGTCCCGCCACGGCTCGAGCACCGGGTCGGTACGCGGCAGCCATTCCAGGTCGTCGGCGTTGACCAGCACCGGGACGCGGCCGAACGCATGGCTCCAGCTCACCTGCGCCGCGAACATGTGCGGGTGGCTGGTGGCCACCACGGCCGCCCCGCCGAGCTCGCCGACCAGATCGACCACCTCGTCGTCGAGGTAGGCCGGCGGGTCCCAGAGCAGGTTGCCGTGCGGAGTCCGGGCGAGGAACGACCACTGGCCGATGGCGAACCTCGGCTCGCGGCGGAAGCTGTGCAGGCCCAGGCCGTGGTCCCGGTGCACCGTCCGGTGCGGCTGGGCGGCCAGCTCCTCGTGAGTGATCCAGCGTTGACCGTGTCGCCCGATGTCGCCGCGCTCCTCGATGCCGACCTCACCCCGGTCGAGGACGCAGCCGCCGTCGGGCGGCGGTTCGGGCGAGTCCGGGTGCTCCAGGCCGCAGCCGTCGCAGATCCACGTAGGCATGACGACATGCTTCAACCTCAACCGGACTCAAGGTCAAGTCCGGTGGTGCTCTTGCGTCGAAGGGGAACATATGTTCGAATATACCCATGCGATGGGCGGGACAGCAAGTGGGGGAGGACGGCGTCGGCGGTGACGCGGTCCTGCCGGGCATGCACGGTGTGCTGCGCACGGTACGCGTGCCCGAGTTCGCCGGCATGGTGTTCCACGAGGTGGAAGCCAGGTCGGTGCTCAACAAGGTGCCCGGCCGGTCCGCCATGCCGTTCGGCTGGACGATCAATCCGTACCGGGGATGCAGTCATGCCTGCACGTACTGCCTAGTTGGCGACACTCCGGTGCTGCTCGCGGACGGCCGGACCCGGCCGATCGCGGAGCTTCGGATGGGCGACGCGATCTACGGCACCGAGCGTCGGGGCGCCTACCGGCGCTATGTGCGCACCACCGTGCTCGCGCACTGGTCGACGGTCAAATCGGCGTACCGGGTTGCGCTCGCCGACGGCACCGAGCTGATTTGCAGCGGTGACCACCAGTTCCTCACCGAGCGTGGCTGGAAACACGTGGTCGGGCAGACCTGCGGCCACGGCCGGCGGCCCCATCTCACCACTGGGAACTCGATGCTCGGAACCGGTCGCTTCGCGGACAGCCCGGTGCACAACGAGTCCTACGAACGCGGCTACCTCTGCGGGATGATCCGGGGTGACGGGCACGTCGGTCACTACCCGGATGCGCGGCCGGGGAGGGAGAACTCCCGGCTGCACCGTTTTCGGCTCGCCCTGGCCGACCTCGAGGCGCTGCGTCGTAGCGCGCTGTATCTGGCGAACCACGGGGTACGTACAGACGAGTTCGCTTTCGGGTCGAGGGCCGAGACCGGCCGGCCCATGACCGCCATTCGGAACCAGTCACGCGGTGGAGTCGCACAGGTCGAGGCACTCATCGAGTGGCCGATGACGCCGGATCTCGACTGGTCTCGGGGCTACCTCGCGGGTGTCTTCGATGCGGAGGGCAGCAGTGCCGGCAGCATCCGTATCCACAACGGGGACGCGGAGATCCTGCGCCGGGTCTGTGAGGCCTTCGGGCTTCTGGGATTCCGCTGCTGTACGGAGCCCGCCCAGCCCAACGGGACACGTGCGGTTCGGCTGCTCGGCGGTCAGGTGGAGCGGATCCGGTTCTTCCACACCGCGGATCCGGCGATCACGCGGAAGCGATCACTGATCGGCGAGGCGATCAAGAACGATGCCAGGTTGGAAGTCGTCGCTATCGAGCCGCTCGGTGTCGAGCTGCCGATGTACGACGTGACCACCGGCACCGGGGACTTCATCGCGAACGGTGTCGTCAGCCACAACTGTTTCGCCCGCAACACGCACACCTACCTGGAACTCGACCCCGGGGACGACTTCAACCGCCAGGTGGTGGTGAAGGTCAACGCGGCGCGGGTGCTGGAGCGGGAGCTGCGCGCGCCCCGGTGGGGGCGGGAGCACGTGGCGATGGGCACCAACACCGATCCGTACCAGCGCGTGGAGGGGCGGTACCGGCTGATGCCGGGGATCATCACCGCGCTGGCCCGGTGGGGCACGCCGTTCTCCATCCTCACCAAGGGAACCCTGCTGGCCCGGGACCTGCCGCTGCTCACCCATGCCGCGCGCGACGTGTCGGTCGGGGCCGGGGTGTCCATCGCGCTGCTCGACCGTCAGCTGCAGGCCAGCCTGGAGCCGGGAACGCCCACCCCGGCCGCCCGGCTGGACCTGGTGCGGCGGCTGGCGGACGCGGGGTTGTCCTGCGGGGTGATGGTCGCGCCGGTGCTGCCGTGGCTCACGGACTCGACGGAGGCGCTCGACGCGCTGCTGGCCCAGATCGCGGCCGCTGGGGCCAGCGGGGCGACGGTGCTGGCCCTGCACCTGCGACCGGGCACTCGGGAGTGGTTCATGGCCTGGCTCGCCCGGGAGCATCCCGGGCTGGTGGACCGCTACCAGCGGTTGTACGCCAGGGGCGCCTACGTGGACCGCCGCTACCGGGAGGCGCTCGGGCAGCGGGTGGGGCCGCTGCTGCGCCGGCACGGGTTGGCTCGCCAGGCCACCTCCAGGGGGTTGGCCGGTGACGAACGCGCCGGGTGGCCCCGGGGCAGCCTGCCCGGGCCGAGAGCGGGTGCTGAAACGGAGGTGGCCGGCGAGCAGCTATCACTCATGTGACCACCAGGTAACCGATTTCCAGAAGGAGGTGATCGAGGCTGGTCTGAGCGAAAGGCGGAACCTAGTCTGGGCTGGACCCGCGGGCACCGGCCCGCGCCATCCGGGAAGCGGGCAGCCATGGTTCGGATCAGCATCGGTCGGGGCGGCATCGGGTCGGGGCAGTCGTGACCGCGGCCGACTACGTACCCAGGATCGACCTGAGCCCCTGGTTCGCCGGCACCGAGGCGGACCGGCGCGCGGTGGCCGACCAGGTCGACCAGGCGCTGCGCGAAGCCGGCTTCCTGCTCATCACCGGCCACCGGGTGGACCGCGCGCTGCGGGACCGGGTGCGGGCGGCGGCGCGCGAGTTCTTCGCCCTGCCGGAGGAGGTGAAGTCCCGATACGCCGTCGGAGTCGGTGGGCGGGGGTGGTTGCCGCCCGGCGTAGAGGCCAACGGGTACGCCGAAGGCACCGAGACACCGGCCGACCTGAAGGAGTCGTTCTCCTTCGCCGCCGAGGAGCCGACCGGTGACCCGGGTACCGACCAGCGCTGGTTCCAGCCGAACGTGTGGCCGGTCGAGGTGCCGGAGCTGCGGCCGGCGCTCACCGAGTACCTGGCCCGGATGGGGGAGCTGCAAGCGGAACTGATGTCGGTGTGTGCCATGGCGCTGGGGCTGCCCGCCGACTTCTTCGCCCGCTACTTCACCCACCCCACCTTCGGGTTCAACCTGAACTGGTACCCGGCGCTGCGCCGCACCGGGGCACCCGAACCGGGCCAGTTCCGCATCGGGCCGCACACCGACTTCGGCACGGTGACGATCCTGGACCGTGAGCCGGGTCTGGGCGGCCTGCAGGTGTTCACCACCGACGGGCGGTGGGTGGATGCGCCGTTCGACCCGGAGGCGTTCACCATCAACCTGGGCGACCTGATGGCCAGGTGGACCGGCGACCGGTGGCGGTCCACCCGGCACCGGGTGCTGGCGCCGTGCAGCGATGCGCCGGAGGAGGAGCTGGTCTCGCTCATCTATTTCGGTGAGGCCGACCACGACGCGGTGGTCGAGACGCTGCCGCCGCCGGTCGGGCACAACCAGTACCCGCCCGTGGTCTGGAGCGACTACCTCGCCGACAAGCTGGCGGCGATCTCCGTTGGCTGAGGCGGCGGAGGTGGGCGGGCCGCCGGGGGCGCGGGTCACGGTCGATGCCCGGGGCGCGGTGTCGGGTGAGCCGGTGCGGCCGGGCAGCTACGGCGACCGGGTGGTCGCGGTGGAGCCGGGC
Organism: Actinospineispora eucalypti; assembly: GCF_039543365.1. Classification (NCBI taxonomy): domain Bacteria; kingdom Bacillati; phylum Actinomycetota; class Actinomycetes; order Pseudonocardiales; family Pseudonocardiaceae; genus Actinospineispora; species Actinospineispora eucalypti. The sequence goes on along the minus strand of NZ_BAABJP010000036.1, from coordinate 37,141 downwards.
GGGGTGGAGTTCATCCCGGCCGGGGACCGGCACGGGCGGCCGCTGCACCTGGCGTGGACGTGGACGTCGCCGAACCTGGAGTTCGCCACGATCTTCCTGGGCGTCCTGGCGGTCGGCGTGTTCCGGCTGCCGTTCTGGGAGGCGGTGGCCGCGCTGGTGCTGGGCAACGCGCTCGGCGCGCTGTCCCACGGGCTGCTGTCCGCGCGCGGGCCGCGACACGGGGTGCCGCAGATGGTGCTGTCCCGGGTGGGCTTCGGCTACTGGGGCAACGTGCTGCCGGCCGGGCTGAACGCGGTCGCCGCCGGCATCGGCTGGTTCGCGGTGAACAGCGTGAGCGGTGCGTTCGCGCTGAGCGCGCTGACCGGGCTGCCGGCGCTGGCCGCGCTGGTCATCGTGGTGCTGGTCCAGGTGCTGGTGGCGTTCTTCGGGCACAACCTGGTGCAGGCGTTCGAGCGGTACGCGGTGATCTTCCTGGCGGTGGTGTTCCTCGCGGTCACCGTGGTGGTGCTGGGCAAGGCGCAACCGGGCGCCCCGGCCGATCCGGTGCCCGGCGGGTTCCTGCTGGTCGTCGCGGCGACCTTCGGCTACACGGCGGGGTGGAACCCGTACGCCGCCGACTACACCCGCTACCTGCCGGCGGACACCGACCCCCGGCGCACCGGCTGGTCGGCCGGCCTGGGCATCTTCGCCTCCTGCACCGTGCTGGAGATCGTCGGCGCCGCTTCGGTCACCGCCGGCGCGCTGTCCTCGGAGAACCCGGTCGGGGCGTTCACCGCACTGCTGCCGGGTTGGCTGGCCGCGCTGACCCTGTCGGCGATCATGTTGGGTGCGGTCTCGGCCAACGTGCTGAACATCTACTCCGGCGCGATCTCCTTCCTCACCCTGGGAATCCGCACCTCCCTGGCCTTCCGCCGGGCGCTGGTGGCCATCGGGTTCGGCGCGGTCGGGTTCCTGCTCGCCTGGGCCGGGCTGACCGGCGCCAGCCACAAGTACGAGAGCTTCCTGCTGGTCATCGCCTACTGGATCGCGCCGTGGCTGGGCGTCACCTTCGCCGACATCTGGCTGCGCCGGGGCCAACCGGTCGCCCACCTGTTCTACGACACCGGGCACCGCAACTGGGCCGGTCCGGTGGCGATGTTGGTGGGCATCGCCGTGTCCGTGCCGTTGTTCTCCAACCAGACCGCGTTCACCGGGGTGGTGGCGGCCCATTTCCCGGGGCTGGGCGACGTGGTGTGCCTGGTCGGGTTCGGCGTGGCGGCGGCGGTCTACGCCGCGCTGTTCCGGCTGGCGCGGGCCGGCTCGGCCGGTGCGCGGGACGGTTCCGGTGGTGCGGGAGACGGTTCCGCCGGTGCGGGAGACGGGTCCGCTGGTGCGGGAGACGGTTCCGCCGGTGCGGGAGACGGGTCCGCTGGTGCGGGAGACGGTTTCGGTGGTGCGGGAGACGGGTCCGCCGGTGCGGGAGACGGGTCCGCCGGGGCGCGGGACGGTTCGCCGATAGCGGACTGATCGCCCGGGTCGGCCCGGGGCAGGGCAGGGTGGGGGCATGCGCGAGTTCCGCTTCTCCACCAACGTGTTCGGCTTCGAATCCGGGCCGGCGTTCCTGGCGCGCTGCCGCCGCGTCGAGGAGCTGGGCTACGACGCCCTGTTCGCCGCCGACCACCTGGGCATACCCGCCCCGTTTCCCACGCTGGTCGCGGTGGCGGCGGCCACCGAGCGGCTCCGGGTGGGCACCGCGGTGCTGAACGGGGAGTTCTGGAACCCGGCCCTGCTGGCCCGGGAGATCGCCACCACCGACCTGCTCACCGGGGGACGGCTGGACCTCGGCCTCGGGGCCGGCCACATGAAGTGGGAGTTCGACGAGGCCGGCATCGAATGGCGGCCGCTGCGCGAGCGCACGCAGCGGCTGGGCGGGCTGATCGAGGAGCTGCGCCGCTACTTCACCACCGACTTCGAGCAGCTGCCCGAGGGCGTCACCGCGCCCAAGCCGGTGCAGCGGGTGGGCTTCGACGGCGCCGGCCCGCCGTTGTTCCTCGGCGGCACGGGGGACCGGATGCTGGCGCTGGCCGCCGAGCACGCGGACATCGTCGGGGTGGCCGGGGTGCTCCAGCGCAAGGGCCGCCCGCCCGGCACGTTCCGGCTGGCCACCGCCGCCGAGGCGGCGGAGCGGGTGGAGTTCACCCGGCAGCGGCTGGGCGGCCGGGACGTGGAGTGGCACCTGCTGGTCCAGGCGGTGGTGGTCACCGAGGACCGCGTGGCGGCCGCCGCCGGGCTGCTGGACCGGCTGGAGGGCACCATGACCCGGGACGAGCTGCTGGAGACGCCCTACGTGCTGGTCGGCACCGTGCCGGAGATCGCCGCGCAGCTGCGGGGCCACCGGGAGCGCTACGGGTTCTCGCACGTCACCGTGCACCAGCCGTACCAGGACGCGTTCGCCCCGGTGATCGGCCACCTGCGCGGCGAGAAACCTGGCGGTGAGAAACCTGGTGGTGGGGGGCCGGGGGTGGGCGGCTAACCTCAGCACCCGTGATTCGTTCCCACTCCGCCGGCGCGCTGCGCGCCGAACACGCTGGTGACACCGTAATCCTGGCCGGCTGGGTCGCCCGCCGCCGCGATCACGGCGGGGTGATCTTCATCGATCTCCGGGACGCCTCGGGCGTCGCGCAGGCGGTGTTCCGCGAGGGCGAGATGGCCGAGCGCGCGCACCGGCTGCGCGCCGAGTTCTGCGTCAAGATCACCGGCGAGGTGGCGATCCGGCCGGAGGGCAACGAGAACCCGGAGCTGCCGACCGGCGCCATCGAGGTCACCGTCACCGAGCTGACCGTGCTCTCCGAGTCCGCTCCGCTGCCGTTCCCGCTGGACGAGCACAGCGACGTGGGCGAGGAGGTCCGGCTCAAGCACCGCTACCTGGACCTGCGCCGCGCCGGCCCGGCGGCCGCGCTGAGGCTGCGCGGCAACGCCAACCGGATCGCCCGCCGGGTGCTGGACGAGCGCGACTTCATCGAGGTCGAGACGCCGACGCTGACCCAGTCCACCCCGGAGGGCGCGCGGGACTTCCTGGTGCCGGCCCGCCTGCGGCCCGGCTCCTGGTACGCACTACCGCAGAGCCCGCAGCTGTTCAAGCAGCTGCTCATGGTGGCCGGCCTGGAGCGGTACTACCAGATCGCCCGCTGCTACCGGGACGAGGACTTCCGCGCCGACCGGCAGCCCGAGTTCACCCAGCTGGACATCGAGGCCAGCTTCGTCACCGAGGACGACGTCATCGAGCTGGGCGAGGCCGTGGTCGCCGCGCTCTGGGCCGAGCTGGCCGACCACCAGGTCCCCCGCCCGATCCCGCGCATGACCTACGCCGACGCGATGGCCCGCTACGGCTCGGACAAGCCCGACCTGCGCTACGCGGTGGAGCTGACCGACCTCACCGAGTACTTCGCCGAGACCTCGTTCCGGGTGTTCCAGAACCCGTACGTGGGCGCCGTGGTGATGCCCGGCGGGGCGTCCCAGGCCCGCCGGCAGCTGGACGCCTGGCAGGAGTGGGCCAAGCAGCGCGGCGCGCGCGGGCTGGCCTACGTGCTGATCGGCGAGGACGGCTCGGTGGACGAGCGCGGCCCGGTGGTGAAGAACCTGTCCGAGACCGAGCGGGACGGGCTGGCCAAGGCGGTCGGCGCCGGCCCGGGGGACTGCATCTTCTTCGCCGCCGGCCTGGCCGGCGACGCCCGCGCGTTGCTCGGCGCGGCCCGCGACGAGATCGCCCGCCGGTGCGGCCTGGTGGACGAGAACGCCTGGTCCTTCGTCTGGGTGGTGGACGCCCCGGTGTTCGAGCGAGTGTACGACGACAAGGGCAACGAGATCGGCTGGACGGCCGTGCACCACCCGTTCACCTCGCCCAACGAGGACTGGGTGGACCGGTTCGAGGAGTCCCCGGGCGAGGCACTGGCCCACGCCTACGACATCGTCTGCAACGGCAACGAGATCGGTGGCGGGTCCATCCGTATCCACCGCTCCGACGTGCAGGAGCGGGTTTTCCGGGTGCTCGGCATGGACGAGGCCGAGCAGCGGCAGAAGTTCGGCTTCCTGCTGGACGCGTTCGCCTACGGGCCGCCACCGCACGGCGGCATCGCGTTCGGCTGGGACCGCATCTGCATGCTGCTCGCGCACGCCGACTCGCTGCGGGACGTGATCGCGTTCCCCAAGTCCGGCGGCGGCTACGACCCGCTCACCGGCGCCCCCTCGCCGATCACCGCCGACCAGCGCAAGGAGGCCGGGGTGGACGCCAAACCCGCCCCGCCGGCCCCGGCCAAGCCGGCCGAGTAGACCCAGGTGCTGCACCTGCGGGTGCTGAGCCCGCCCGAGCTCACGGACCGGGTGCGCGGATTGCTGGCCGCCGAACCCGGCTCCGCGCACCTGACCGTGCTCCCCGGGGCGGCCGTCGCGCCGCCAGGGGACGTCGTCGAGGCGGTGCTCACCCGGGAGTGCGCCGACGGGGTGCTGGCCGAGCTGGTCGAGCTGCGGCTGGACCAGCTCGGCGTGATCACCCTGGAGACCCTGGACACGGTGCTCTCCGACGCGGCCGACCGGGCCGAGGCGGCGGTGCCCGGCGACCCGGCCGACGCGGTGATCTGGGACGACCTGGTGGCCAGGTCCGGTGAGGAGTCGCGGCTGTCGATCTCCTTCCTGGCCTTCCTCACCATCGCCTGCCTGCTCGCCGCGATCGGTGCGATCACCGACTCGCCGGTCACCGTGGTCGGCGCGATGGTGCTCGGTCCGGAGTTCGGGCCGCTGGCCGCGCTGGCCGTCGGGCTGGTGCTGCGCCGGGGTGACCTGTGCCGGCGCGCCGGGCTGGCGCTCGCCGTGTCCTTCCCGGTGGCCATGGTGATCACGGGGGTGGTGGGTGCGCTGTTCCACGCCACCGGCCTGCTCCAGCGGACCACCCTGGACAACCTGGCCCAGGTGGACTTCATCTACAAGGTCGGCCCGTTCTCGCTGATCATCGCCCTGCTCGCCGGGGCGGCCGGGATGCTGTCGCTGACCTCGGCCAAGTCCGGAGCGCTGGTCGGCGTGTTCATCTCGGTGACCACCGTGCCGGCCGCCGCGTTCGTCGCGGTCGCGGCGCTGGAGGGCCGCTGGGACCGGGCGCTGGCCTCGGCGGTGCAGCTGCTGGTGAACCTGGCCGGCGTGGTGGTCGCGGCGGCGCTGGTGCTGTGGTTCTCGCCGTCCGCCCGAAGCGATCGAGCAGTGCGGAAGCGGGGTTCCGGCGGGTAGGGTCGGCGGCGATGACGCGTCCGAAAACCGGCGCCGCCCCGGTGCCGAGGCCGCCCCCCGCGCCGAGGTCGGCCGCTTACCCCGCTGTCCCGGCCGTCGCGGGTGAGGTGCTCGGCATCGCCGAGCGACTGCTCACCCGCCGGCAGGGAGCCACGGTCACCCTGGCCGACCCCGAGACCCTGGTCGGCGGCGGCCGCTCCGTGGTGGTGCGCGCGCGGGTGGCGGCCAACCCGTTCGGCCTGCCGCGCAGCCTGGTGATCAAGCACTACCCGGACGGGGCGGCGCTCGGCCGGGTGGACCGGTTCCGCCGTGAGGCGGCGAGCTGCCAGCTGTTCACCGCCATGTCCGGCGCCAGCCGGCCGAGCGCGGAGCTGATCGCGCACGACCCGGAGCGCCGGCTGCTGGTGCTGGAGGATCTGGGCCGGGCGTCCACCCTGGCGGACAAGCTGTTCGGCAGCGACCCGGTGGGCGCGGAGCAGGGCCTGATCAACTGGGCACAGGCGCTGGGCCGGCTGCACGCGGCCACCGCCGGGCGGGAGCGGGACTTCGGGGCGCTGCTGCGCCGCCTCGGCGAGCGGTCCTGGCGGGACCCGATGGCCGACGACGCGCGCAGCGCGCTGGCCGAGGTTCCGGCGCTGGTCGAGGCCCACCTGGGCGTGCGGGTGAGCGACGCCGCCGCCGAGGACGCCCGGGCCACCTCCCGGCTGCTCGGCGGCACCCGTTACCGGGCGTTCAGCCCCTCCGACAGCTGCCCGGACAACAACCTGGTGACCCCCAAGGGCGTCCGGTTCGTGGACTTCGAGTGGGGCTGCTTCCGGGACGTCATGCTGGACGCGGCGTACACCCGGGTGCCCTTCCCGGCCTGTGAGAGCAGCTTCGCGCTGCCCAGCGGGCTGGCCGGCGCGATGCTCGCCGCCTGGTGCGCCGAGGTGGTCGCGGTGTGGCCGGAGCTGGACGACCCGGTGCTGGCCGCCACCCGCATGCTGGACGCGCAGCTGCTCTGGGTGTGGTTCTGCACCCGGGAGCTGTTGCCGAGGGCGCTCGCCGAGGACGGGCGGACCGGGCCGGACCGGGACCGTTCGCCCCGGGCGCTGCTGGCACTGGCGCACTACTGGCGCCGGCTCGGCCTGGACGCCGCCGCCGGTGACCGAGCGGCCACCGTCGAGCTGGCCGACCAGATGGTCGCCGCCCTGGGCCCGAGGCTGGGCGAACAGGAGCGGGAGCTGCCGCTGTTCCCGGCGTTCCGTAGCAGGTAGACGGCGCACCGATCGTTCGGCAAGCGGTTCACGACGCGTCACCCCGTTCTCACCCCAGGTGAGTTCGGGCTTGTGATCGTGTGCAAACGTGACCGCTGAGATCATCACACCGCTGCCGGGCGGGTCCTCCGGCGAGCCGGCGCGCGCCGTCGGGACCCTGGTCGTGCTCGGTGACTCCACGCCGGTGGGCATCGGTGACCCCCAGTCCGGCGGCGGGTGGCGTGGCTTCGGCCCGTTGTTGCTGGATGCCCTGGGCGAGCGGGGGACGGTGCGCTACGCCAACCCCGCCTTCCCCGGTGCCCGGGTGGCCTGCGTGCGCCGGCGGCAGCTCGCCTCCGCGCTGCGCATGCGGCCGGATGTGGCGGTTCTGGTCGTCGGCATGAACGACACGCTCCGCTCGGACTTCGACGCGGACGTGCTGGCCGCCGACTACGACGCCATCGCGTCCGCGCTGCGGGCGGTCGGCGCCACCGTGCTCACCGTGCGCTTCCACGACCACAGCCAGGTGTTCTGGCTGCCCGGCCCGCTGCGCCGCGCGCTGTGCGAGCGCATCGGCGAGCTGAACACGGTGATCGACGGCGTGATCGCCAAGCATGGCATCGGCTGCCTCGACCTGCACACCCTGCCCGGCGGATACCAGCGGGCGGCCTGGGCGGTCGACCGGCTGCACCCGTCCGAGGTGGGTCACCGGATGCTGGCGAAAGGGTTTGCCCAGCTGCTCGAGGACGCCGGTTTCGCGGTGCCCAACCCGGTGAGCATGGCGCCCGCCGGCGGGCGGGAGATCACCGTGGCGCACCACCTGCTGTGGCTGCTACTGAAGGGTCTGCCCTGGCTGTGGCGCCGGAGCAGTGACCTGGTGCCCTACGCCATCTCCATCGCGTGGCGGGACTGGTGGCAGCGGCGCGCCGCCCGCCGGCAGGCCACGCTCTAACGCCCGCCTATAACGCTCAGCTCGGGGTCCAGCCCGTCGGCCTTGGCCCGGGCCCTGGCGCGCTGCTCGGCCAGCTCACGGGCCTGGCCGAGCAGGCGGCGGCCGGTGCGCGGCGCGACGTCGATGCCCAGCAGCTGGACCACCTTCTCGCCGGTCAGGTCGTCCTCCAGCTCGGGCTTCTCGGCCAGGATGCGAGCCAGCTGTTCCACCCGCTGGTCGGAGTGGGCCTCTTCGGGGTCCGTCGGCTCGTGGGGCCCGTTGCCGTTGCCGTTCATGGTGGTCCGCACGGGGATGCCGGGACGGCTCGGGGCTCCGTTGCCGTTGGTGGCGACGGCCGGCCCGGGGCGGGCGACCACGCTGGCCGGGGTGGTGGGGCGCATGGCCGGGGTCGGTGTGCGCTCCAGGGAGTGGCCGTCCACCGAGGCCGGGGTGGTCGAAGCGGCCGCGGCGGGCGCGGGCCGGGCCGGCTGGGTCGGGACCGGCCGGGTCTGGGCCGGCTGGGTCTGGACCGGCCGGGACTGGGCTGGCTGGGACTGGGCCGGCCGGCTGGCGGGCGTCCTCGGCGGCATCGGTGCCGGGGCGGCGGGCCGCGCCGGCTGGGGACGTTCGGTGTCCGGCGCCCTGGCCGGGCCGGCGATCGCCGGGATGTCCGGGGCGGTGGTCTCCACCTGCTTCGGCGCGTCCCGCTCCACCGGTTCGACGGAGGCGGCGGCGGTGACCGGGATGGGCCGGCGCTCCTCGTACTCGGCCCGGCTCACCTGGAGGTCCATCGCGGTGAGCTCCAGCACCAGCCGGCGCCACTCGAAGAAGGTGCGGAACGGGGAGAGCACCAGCCGGATCATCCGGGGGTAGGGCACCGCGACCGGCGGCGGCAGGCCCCGGCGGCGCTGCACCTGGCGGCGGAGCTCGGCCAGCAGAACCTCGAACGCCAGGTTGGCCGCGACCGGCACGGCGACACCGATGGCCACGGTGACCATGTCGTGGTTGGCCCGCAGGTAGGCCCAGATGCCGTTGCTCGCCGACGACGTGGCCACCGCGACCAGGGTGGCCAGCCGGGCCGGGATCGCCGGCCTGGCGTCCAGTGAGGCGGCCCAGGCCACGCCGGCCATGGACACCGCGAAACCGTCGATCACCAGGGGCAACAGGTGCGGGAAGATGAATCCCTTGGATGCGGCGAAGTCGCTCTGTTCCTGGAAGGACCAGACACAGCCCAGGATCCACACCGAGGCCACGGCGAGCAGCGCGGTGCGCATGGGTAGCGCCGCGCCGATCCGTTGCCAGTAGCCCTTCTCGGCTGGCTCCGGTCGGTTCCAAGCGGCGTCGGGATACGCCACTGATTGCCCCCTGCAGTCCGGTCTCTCGGCCGTTGACTCGTGAATCTTCTGACCCACTCTATGGTCTCGCGCGGTGAGTCACTACCTGTTCGGACGAATCGGTATGTAGTTAACAGTCGCGTAAAAACCGGGCCATCCGCTCCAGAGCCTCCTCGAGCAGTGGTAGCGCGGTCGCGTAGGAGCAGCGCACGTGCCCCTCACCAGGTGCACCGAATACATTACCTGGAACCACCGCGACGCCGTGAGAGTGCAGCAGGCGCTCGGCGAAGGTCTCGGAGTCCAGGCCGCTGGACCGGATGCTCGGGAACGCGTAGAACGCGCCGCCGGGCTCGGGACAGTCCAGGCCGATCTCCCGCAGGCCCTTGACGAACACGCGGCGCCGGCGGTCGTAGTCGGCCACCATCTCGGCCACGTCGTCGTCGGCCGCGAACGCCTCCACCGCCGCCAGCTGGGACACGTGCGGCGCGCACAGCATCGTGTACTGGTGCATGCGCAGGCACAGCTCGGCGATCGGCCGGGGCGCGCACAGGTAGCCCACCCGCCAGCCGGTCATTGCGTGCGCCTTGGAGAAGCCGCCGAGCAGCACGGTCCGCTCCCGCGCCCCGGGCAGCGAGGACAGGCAGGTGTGCGTGCCGGTGTAGGTCAGCCGGTCGTAGATCTCGTCGGAGATCAGGTAGAGGTCGCGCCGCTCGGCCAGGGCGACCAGGGCAGTAAGGTCTTCCCTGGTCTGCACCGCGCCGGTCGGGTTGGCCGGCGAGCCGATCAGGATGGCCTTGGTGCGCTCGGTGACGGCGGCTTCCAGGTCCTCGACGCGCAGCCGGAAGCCGTCCTCGGCGTGGGTGGCCACCGGCACCGGCGTGCCCCCGGCGAACGACACGCACGGCTGGTAGGCCACGTAGCAGGGCTCGGGGACGATCACCTCCTCGCCCGGTTCGAGCAGCACCCGCAGCGTCAGGTCCAGCCCCTCGGACACCCCGGCGGTGATCACGCACTCGGTCTCGTGGTCGAAGCGCGCGCCGTACCGGGTGTCCAGCTCGGTGCAGATCAGCTCGCGCAGCCGGGGCAGCCCGGCGTTGGAGGTGTACGTGGTCGCGCCGTGCTCCAGCGCGTAGATGCCGGCCTCCCGGACCCGCCACGGCGTCACGAAGTCCGGCTCGCCGACGCCCAGCGAGATGACGTCGGCCCGCTGTGCGGCGATGTCGAAGAACCGCCGGATCCCGGAAGGAGGGCAGGCGGAGATGACGCTGTTGAGCGGTTTCACGGCATGACCGGCAGCCGGTGGTCGGGCTCCGGCTCGTGGAACGCGTCGCCGTCCCGCTTGTAGACCTTGAGCACGAAGTGCGTGGCCGTGGAGTGCACCCGGTCGATGGTGGACAGCTTCTGCGAGACGAACTCGCTCACCTCGCGCAGGCTGGTGCCGGTGATGGTGCAGCGCAGGTCGTGCCCGCCGGAGACCAGGTACACCGAGCGCACCTCGGGGAACCGGGAGATCCGCTCCGCCACGTCGTCGAAGCCGACGCCCCGGGCCGGCGCGATGGAGACGTCGATGAACGCGGTGATCGTCTCCGGCAGGTCATCCGGGTTGGAGCTGTTGTACTTGTCCCAGTCGACCACTGCCTTGTACCGGCGGATGACTCCGGCGTCCTCCCAGGCGGCGATGCGCTCCCGCACCGTCTCCTCCGGGATGCCGGTCATGGTGGCGATCCGCTCGGCGGTCGCCTGCCCATCCCGGGCCAGCACTTCCAGTATCTCGCGCACGCCAAGGACCTTAACCGCGAGCGGGGCGGGGCGGCCGGGCGCGTAGCGTCTGGCGGGTGAGTGACGGGCTGTTTGAGCTGGAGGAGCCGGAGGCGCCGGCGGCGGTGGGTGGGTTGGCGGCCACGGCGCCGTTGGCGGTGCGGATGCGGCCGCGCACGCTGGACGAGGTGGTCGGGCAGGCGCACCTGCTGGCCCCGGGGGCACCGCTGCGGCGGCTGGTCGAGGGCGCCGCGCCGGCTTCGGTGCTGCTCTACGGCCCGCCGGGCACCGGCAAGACCACCATCGCCCGGTTGATGTCCCAGCACGGCGAGCGGCGGTTCGTGGCGCTTTCCGCGCTCTCCTCCGGGGTGAAGGAGCTGCGCGCGGTGATCGACGACGCGCGGCGGCGGCTGGACCGCACCGGGCAGACCACCGTTCTTTTCATCGACGAGGTGCACCGGTTCTCCAAGACGCAGCAGGACGCGCTGCTCGGCGCCGTGGAGGACCGGCTGGTGCTGCTGGTCGGCGCGACCACGGAGAACCCGTCGTTCTCGGTGGTCAGCCCGCTGCTGTCCCGTTCGCTGGTGCTGCAGCTGCAGTCGCTCACCGACGACGACATCGGCGTGCTGGTGGACCGCGCGCTGGCCGACCCGCGCGGCCTGGACGGCCGCTTCACCATGGCCCCCGAGGCGCGCGAACAGCTGCTCCGGCTGGCCGCCGGCGACGCCCGCCGGGTGCTCACCGTGCTGGAGGCGGCCGCCGACGCGGCGCTGGCGCTCGGCAACGCGGAGATCGACGCCGAGATCGTGCGGACCGTGGTGGAGGAGGCCTCGGTCCGCTACGACCGGGCCGGTGACCAGCACTACGACGTGATCAGCGCGTTCATCAAGTCCATCCGGGGCTCCGACGTGGACGCCGCGCTGCACTACCTGGCCCGGATGATCGTGGCCGGCGAGGACCCCCGGTTCATCGCGCGCCGGCTGATGGTGCACGCCAGCGAGGACGTCGGCATGGCCGACCCGACCGCGCTGCCGGTGGCGGTGGCCGCCGCGCAGGTCGCGCAGCTGGTCGGCCTGCCGGAGGCCCGGCTGGCGCTGGCCCAGGCCACCGTGCACCTGGCCACCGCGCCCAAGTCGAACGCGGTGATCAGCGCGATCGATGCGGCGATGGCGGACGTGCGGGCCGGTGGCGTGCAGGCGGTCCCGCCGCACCTGCGGGACGGGCACTACGCCGGCGCCGCCAAACTGGGCAACGCGCTGGGCTACCGCTACCCCCACAACGTCCCGGAGGGCGTGCTGGAGCAGCAGTACCCGCCGGACGAGCTGGTCGGCCGCGACTACTACGAACCGACCAACCACGGCGCCGAACGAGCGCTGGCCGACCGCGTACCCAAGCTCCGCCGGGTGATCCGGGGCGACCGCTGATGTCGATCGTTCGTTCAGGCGTGGGTCCGGTTTAAAGATCGGCCTGGACGGCGCGGTTTGGGCGGTCTGCCGCCGCGTGGGTGCGGCCCGTTGCGTTTGGGGTTCGGGTTTCGGGGTTTGGTCACGGAGCGTTGTTGGCTGTGGGTCGAGCGGCGGGCCTCGGTGGTCGCACGTTGGCGGGTAGTGGAGGGTGATCGTCGTCTCTGGTGGTTTAGCCTCGATATTCGACGCTAAACCGCCACCAACGGCGATCACCCCCTCCCCAGCAGTCGTCACCGTGCGTGGTCATGGGGAACGCAACGGGCCACACCCAAGCGGCGGCAGACCGCCCAACCGCGCCGTCCAGGCCGATCCTTAAACCGGCGCCGCCGTCTCGCCGGCGCCATGGTCTGCCCAAGTGCTGTGGTCTGCCCGGTGCGGCCGTCTTCCCGGCACCGCCGTGGTTTCCGGGCACCGCCGCCGAGCCGCCGCCGAGGTGAAGTCGTACAGGCCGCACCGTGCGCGGCATCGGCGGTCGGCCCGGCTAGCGCGCTAGCGCGCGGGCGCCTTGGGGCCGCCGTTGCCTGGTTTCCGGCCCGGGGCGCCGCCGGTGGTCGCGCGCACCATCAGCGCCGGCGCCAGCCGTTCGGACTCCACCGGCTCGCCCTGCATCCGCCGGACCAGCAGCTCGAGGCCGCGCCGGCCCATCTGGCGCATGGGGGAGCGCACCGTGGTCAGCGGGATGGGCAGCTCGGCGGCCAGCGGGGTGTCGTTGAAGCCGACCACGGACAGGTCGGAGCCGACCGCCAGGCCCCGGTCCCGGGCGGCCCCGAGCACGCCGATGGCGGCGAAGTCGTTCACCGCGAACAGGGCGGTGATCGGCCGGTCCCCGCCCAGCTCGGTGCTGAGCAGGTCGTCCGCCGCCACCCGGCCGCCCCGGGCGTCGAACCTGGAGTGCCGGATGCGCCCGGTCGGCACCTCGATGCCGGCCTCGGCGAAGGTGTCCACGAAGCCGGCGGTGCGGTCGATGCCGGTGCTGGCGTACGGCTCGCCGGCGATCACCGCCACCGAACGGTGGCCCAGCGAGAGCAGGTGCTCGGCGGCCAGCCGGCCGCCCGCGTAGTCGTCGCAGGTGACCGACACGTGCGCCCCTGCCCGCCGGCTGACCAGCACGAACGGCACGTTCCGCGCCGCCACCCGGTCCAGGAAGGCGCCGTCCACGTAGGCGTCGCCGAAGATCATCCCGTCCACCCGGCGGTCTAGCACCATCTCGGTGCGCGCCCGCTGCACGTCCGGGACGTCCCGGGTGTTGGTCACGAAGGTGGACAGCCCGTGCTCGGCGGCGGACTCCTCGATGCCCTCGTAGATGGTGGCCAGCACGATGTCGGAGAGCCGGGGGACCAGTACCCCGACCAGGTTGCTCCGCCGGGTGCGCAGGCTGGTGGCGTGCGGGTTCGGCCGGTAGCCCAGCTCGTCGGCGAGCGCGCGGATCCGCTGCACGGTGGCCTTGGACGCGGCCCGCAGCTGTTCGTCCGGCGGGGCGTGCAGCACCCGCGAGACGGTCGAGACGTGCAGCCCCAGCCGGTCCGCCAGTGTGCGCAGGGTGACCGGTGACTGCCCGGCAATCGGCGGCGCGGGGTTGTCGATTTCCACCGGGGCTCTGCTCCCTTTGCTCACTCTGACCACTGGTATCGCAGCGTAACAACCGTTTCGTTGACAGGAACGGGTGTCCGAGGCACGATACCCAATCGATTGCCGCAATCGTTCGGGTAAGCGTTCGAGCAGAACCAGAGGGTGCGTGTGCGGAAGCTAGTTGTGTTGTCAACCGGCGGGACCATCGCGTCCCGCCGCGACGAGCACGGCGTGGCGGTGGCCAGTGACCCGGTGGGGGCGCTGCTCGAGCGCGCGCCGTTGCCGGCCGGCGTGGAGGCGGAGGGGCGCGACGTCGGGCTGCGCGGCAGCTACCTGCTCACCCCGGCGGACATGGCCGGCGTGGTGCGCCAGGTGCACCTGGCGCTGGCCGACCCCGAGGTGCACGGCGTGGTGGTCACCCACGGCACCGACACCATGGAGGAGACCTCCTACCTGGCCGACCTCACCCACGCCGATCCCCGCCCGGTGGTGTTCACCGGCGCGCAGCGGCCGGCCGACGCGCCCGACGCGGACGGCCCGCGCAACCTGGCCGACGCGGTGGCGGTGGCGGCGCACCCCGGCGCGCGGGACCAGGGCGCACTGATCGTTTTCGCCGGGCAGGTGTTCGCCGCCGCCGGCACCCGCAAGACGCACACCGTCGCGCTGGACGCGTTCGGCGCGCCGGAGAGCGGCGCGCTGGGCTGGGTCCGGGAGGGGCGGGTGGCCCTGGTGGCCCGCCCGGTCCGGAACCCGGCGCTGCCAGCGGCCGCGCTGGACGTGGCGGCGACCAAGGTGGACATGGTGGCGCACTACCCGGGGGCGAACCCGGCCGCCCTGGATGCGGCGGCCGAGGCGGGAGCGGAAGGGATCGTGCTGGTCGGCACCGGCATGGGCAACGCGACGCCGGAGATCGCCGCCTCGGTGGCCCGGCTGACCGGGGCCGGCGTGGTCGTCGCGCTGAGCACCCGGGTACACGCCGGGCCGGTGGTCGGCGTCTACGGCCGGGGCGGCGGGGCGGACCTGATCGCCGCCGGCGCCCGGCCCACCGGGACGCTGCCCGCCTCCCAGGCGCACATCCTGCTCACCGCGCTGCTCGCCGCGTACCGCAAGCCCGAGAAGGTCGCCGAGGAACTGGCCCGCCGGGTCGGGGAAACCTCAGAGGAAAGGACGGACTGACATGGCCAAGGAGATCAGGGTCGCGTTCGGCGTAGACGTCGACGCGGTCGCCGGCTGGCTGGGTTCCTACGGCGGGGAGGACTCGCCGTGCGACATCTCCCGGGGGATGTTCGCCGGCGAGGTCGGGGTGCCCCGGCTACTGAAGCTGTTCGAACGGGCCGACCTGCGTACCACCTGGTTCATCCCGGGCCACTCGGTGGAGACGTTCCCGGACCAGACCCGGGCGGTGGTGGAGGCCGGGCACGAGGTCGGCGTGCACGGCTACTCGCACGAGAACCCCATCGCGATGACCCGCGAGCAGGAGAGCGCGGTGCTGGACCGGAGCATCGAGCTGATCGAGAAGGTCAGCGGCACCCGGCCGACCGGCTACGTGGCGCCCTGGTGGGAGTTCTCCCCGATCACCAACGAGCTGCTGCTGGAGCGGGGCATCAAGTACGACCACTCGCTGATGCACAACGACTTCACCCCGTACTACGTGCGGGTGGGGGACAGCTGGACGAAGATCGACTACTCCGGCCGGGCCGAGGACTGGATGAAGCCGCTGGTCCGGGGCGAGGAGACCGGCCTGGTGGAGATCCCGGCCAACTGGTATCTGGACGACCTGCCGCCGATGATGTTCATCAAGGCCAGCGCCAACAGCCACGGCTTCGTCAGCCCCCGGGCGCTGGAGGAGATGTGGCGGGACCAGTTCGACTGGGTCTACCGGGAACTGGACTACGCGGCCTTCACCTTCACCCTGCACCCGGACGTCTCCGGCCGGCCGCAGAACCTGCTCATGATCGAGCGGCTGATCGAGCACATCAACGCGCACGAGGGCGTGCGCTGGTCGACGTTCAACGAGATCGCCGACGACTTCCTCGCTCGTTTCCCTCGTCCCTAACCGCCGGAGGGCGCCGCCATGTCGTTGGAATCCGCCACCAGCTCGTTGCCCAGGTTCAGCATCCGCGATACCCGGAAGGCCTCCGTCCTCGCCTTCCTGGCCTGGACGTTCGCCGTGTACGACTACATCCTTTTCGGCACGCTGCTGCCGGAGATGGCCAAGACCTTCGGCTGGGACCAGGCCACCGCTTCCCTGGTCTCCACCCTGGTCTCCGTGGGCACCGCCGTGGTCGTGCTGGCCATCGGCCCGGTGGTGGACCGGATCGGCCGGCGCAAGGGCATGATCCTCACGGTCACCGGCACCGCCGTCTCCTCGGCGGTCAGCGCGGCCACCCCTGGGATCGCCTTCCTGGTCGGTGTGCGGTCGCTGAGCGGCCTGGGGCTGTCCGAGCAGGCGGTGAACTCGACCTACCTCAACGAGGTCTACGCGGTCACCGAGGACGAGAAGATCAAGAAGCGCCGGGGCTTCGTGTACAGCCTGGTGCAGAGCGGCTGGCCGGTCGGGGTGCTGATCGCGGCGGCGTTCGTCGCGGTGTTCCTGCCGCTGGTCGGCTGGCGCGGCTGCTTCCTGCTGGCCTTCTTCCCCGCGGTGATCATCGCCATCGCCTGCCGTTCGCTGAAGGAGAGCCCGCAGTTCGAGCTGGAGGTGCGGCTGCGTTCGCTGCGTAAGGAAGGCAAGACGGCCGAGGCGGAGGAGCTGGCCCGGAGCTACGGGGTGACCGAGGAGCCGTCGGCCGGGTTCGCCGCCATCTTCAAGGGCGCCGCGCTGCGCAACACCGTGGTGCTCGGGTTCGCCTGGCTGGTCAACTGGTTCGGCATCCAGGTGTTCAGCGTGCTCGGCACCACGGTGCTCACCGAGGGCAAGGGCGTCAGCTTCGACAACTCGCTGCTCATGCTGATCGTGATCAACGCGATCGGCGCGCTGGGCTACTTCTTCCACGGCTGGGCGGGGGACCGGTTCGGCCGGCGGAACGTGATCGCGGTCGGCTGGGTGATCTCGGGCGTGCTGTTCGCGCTGATGCTCACGGTCGCGCAGGGCACGCTGGCCGTGGTGCTGCTCTACTCGTTCGGCATGTTCTTCCTGATCGGCCCGTACGCCGCGCTGCTGTTCTACATGGGCGAGTGCTACGAGACGCAGTGCCGCACCACCGGCTCGGCGTTCCTCACCGCGCTCTCCCAACCGGGCGCGATCTTCGCCGGCATCATCGTCACCTCGATGCTGGCCGCCGGGCAGAACTGGAGCCACGCCGCGCTGGTGGTCGGTGCGCTGGGCACCCTCGTGTCCGGGGTGCTGATGTTCGCCGCCCGCACGGCCAAGGCGCTGGAGGGCTGATGGCCGGCGAAGTCGCCATCGTCTCCGGCGCGGCCAGCGGGATCGGGCGAGCCCTGGCGGTGGCCTACGCGGAGCGGGGCATCCGCACCGTGATCGGCACCTTTCCCGGCGACCCGCACGACCCGGGCGGGACGCTGGCCCAGGTCGTCGGTGTCGGCGGCGAGGCAGTGGTCGCCGAGGTGGATGTGCGGGACAGCGCCCAGGTCGAGGCGTTCGCCCAGCGCGCGCTGGACGAATGGGGCCGGCTGGACATCGCGGTGGCCAACGCCGGGGTGCTGCGCCGGGCCTCGCTCGCGGAACTGGACGACGACGCCTGGGACGACCTCTTGCAGGTGGACCTGACCGGGGTGCTGCGGGTGTTCCGGTCGGCGTCCACCCGGATGGCCGGCCCGGGCGCGATGGTGGCGGTGTCCTCGATCGCCGGCGGGGTGTACGGCTGGGGCGAGCACGTGCACTACGGCGCGGCCAAGGCCGGCGTGCTCGGCCTGGTGCGCAGCGTCGCGGTCGAGCTGGCGCCCCGGGGGATCCGCTGCAACGCGGTGATCCCCGGTTACGTGGTCACCCCGCAGTCGCTGGACCCGGTCAACTCGCTCGGCCCGGACGGCCTGGCCCGCGCGGGCGCGGACATCCCGCTCGGCCGGGCCGCCGAGCCGGCCGAGCTGGCGTCCGTGATCCGGTTCCTGACCAGTTCCGACGCCGCCTACGTGACCGGGCAGGCCCTCGTCGCGGACGGCGGGCTGACCGTCCGCATGCCGGCCTGATGGGGTTGTTGGGCGGGCGGACCGCGCTGGTGGTCGGCGGTACCGGCGGCATCGGCCGGGCGATCGCTTCGGCGTACCGGGACGAAGGGGCGGCGGTGGTGGTTGCCGACCGCTCAGTGGCGTCGGCCACCGACGACGCGGTGCCGGTCGAGGTGGACGACGAAGGGTCGGTGGCCTCGGCGGTGCGGGCGGCCGCGGATCGGGTCGGACCGCTGGACATCCTGGTCAACTCGGCCGGCATCCTCACCGAGTCACCGCTGGTCGACATGGACACCGCGACCTGGGACCGGACCCTGGCGGTGGACCTCACCGGGGTCTTCCTGTGCTGCCGGGCGGTGCTGCCCGGCATGCTGGACCGGGGCTGGGGCCGCATCATCAACATCGCCTCCCAGCTGGGCATCAAGGGCGGCGTCGGGCTGGCGCACTACGCGGCGGCCAAGGCCGGGGTGATCGGGCTGACCAAGTCTCTGGCGCTGGAGGTGTCGGCGCGCGGGGTGCTGGTCAACGCGATCGCCCCGGGGCCGATCGAGACCGCGATGGTCGCCGGCATCACCGAGGACTGGAAGCGCGCCAAACGGGCCGAGCTGCCGCTGGGCCGGTTCGGCCGTCCCTCGGAGGTGGCGCCGACGGCGGTGCTGCTGGCCAGCGACCCCGGCGGGAACCTGTATGTGGGGCAGACCCTCGGTCCCAACTCCGGCGACGTGATGCCCTGATGTGCGGCGCCTGCGGGGAACGGGCGGTGCTCGACTGGGCGCGCCCGTTCGTGGCCGGCCTGCCGGCACGGGCCTCTCTGGGGTCGGCGGTGACGTCGTTGCTGGTGGGGACCGGGCCGACGGTGCGGCCGTGGGGGAAGGGCTGGGTGGTCAGCCGGCCGACCGGTGCCTCGGTGGCGTGCGGCTCGGTGACCGAGCTGGTCGCCTCGGTGCGGCCGTGGCTGGCGCCGCTCGGCGGGTTCGCGCCTTCGCGGCCGTCCGGGCGGCTGGCCGTGCCGCCCCCTCGGGCCGGTTCGTCCTGGCGGCCGGGTGAGGCTTCGGTCCGGGTTCTGGTGCCGGAGTACGCCGCCGACCTGGTGGCCTGGCTGGAGTGCGGCCGCCAGACCGGTGCGCCCGGGGTGCGGGCCAGCTGTGCGCTGGACGAACGCCGGACGCTGCACGTCGAGGCGCGGGCCGGACAGGTTTTGCATACAGAAGTCATGGAGTTCCCGCGCGGCGGATGGCAGGGTAGTTGACCATGTCGACGTCGACGGTGCGGTTGGGTCTCGTGGTCCTGTTGGCCAGCGGTGCGCTGCTCACGGCCGGGTGTGGCGGCGGGGGACCCGCCGCCGGAGCCCCGCCCGGAGCCGCGCCGAATGCCGGTTCGGGCTCCGGGTCGGGCGCCTCGCCGGGTGCCTCGCCGGGTGCCGGAGGCGAGGCGCCGTACCAGGTTTCCGCGCCGGTGACCTCGGCCCTGACCACGATCAAGGAGGCGCCGTCGGTCGCCGCCGCGCTGGCCGCAATCCAGCGGGACGAGCCGCGCACCGTCGCCGACCAGATTGCGATCAACCAGATCCCCGCGCCCCCGTTCAAGGAGGACCAGCGCGCGGCCGACTACCTGCGCCGGCTGACCGAGGCCGGCCTGGAGAACGTGCACCGGGACAAGGAGGGCAACGTCTACGGGCTCCGCCGGGGCACCGGCGGCGGGCCGACCATGGCGGTCTTCGCGCACCTGGACACGGTGTTCCCCGAGGGCACCGACGTCACGGTGAGCCAGCGGGACGGCCGCTACTACGGCCCCGGCATCTCCGACGACGCGCGCGGGCTGACCGCCGTGCTGGCCATGGCCCGCGCCATGCGGGACGCCAACATCCAGACCAAGGGCGACATCATCTTCGGCGGCACGGTCGGCGAGGAGGGGTTGGGCAACCTGCGCGGGGTGAAGGCGTTCTTCGCGGAGAACGCCGGCGTGGACGGCTTCATCACGATCGAGCCGGGTGCCCCGGACGAGGTGACCTACCAGGCCACCGGCAGCCGCCGCTACGAGATCGCGTTCACCGGCCCGGGCGGGCACAGCTTCGGCGACTTCGGCCGGCCCAGCGCCATCCACGCCATGGGCCGGGCGATCACCAAGATCTCCGAGCTGCGGCCGCCGGCCTCGCCCAAGACCACGTTCACCGTGGGCACCGTGGACGGCGGCACCTCGGTGAACGCCATCGCCGGTACGGCGAAGATGGCGGTGGACATGCGCTCCAACGACCCCGCCGAGCTGAAGAAGCTGGAGGACCAGCTGCTCCCGCTCGCGGCGGCGGGCGCCGACGAGGAGAACGCGCGCTGGGGCGCCGCACCCGGCAAGGGAGTCACCGTGGCCAACAAGCTGATCGGTGACCGCCCGGCCGGCAACCAGGACCGCAACGTGCCCCTGGTGCAGGCCGGTTACGCCGCGCCGGGCCTGCTCGGCCTCACCGGCAAACTGGGCGACCCGTCCAGCACCGATGCCAACGTCCCGATCAACCTGGGCATCCCGGCGGTTCGCCTCGGCGGCGGCGGAGGCGAGGGCAACACCCACTCGTTCACCGACAAGGAGTGGTTCGACCCCAAAGACGCCCACTTGGGTCCGCAGAACGCACTCCTGGTAACCCTCGCCATGGTCGGCCTCTCCGGCGACCGCCCCACCGACCCCCTCCTCCCCTCCCGCTAACCCCACCCCCGGCGAGTCGGGGATCTGGGTACGGCGAGTCGGGGATCGGGGTACGCCGAGTCGGGGATTCGGGTACGCCGACCTCGGGCGGAGTGGTGCGCCGGAGGTGGCGGTGGCGCGCCGACGATCGCCTGGACAGCAGACCTGGTTCGGCGATTCGGTCCGAATCCACCTCTCGGGAACGTCGGCGCGATGGGTGAGAGGCCCCGGCATGCACCCATGCCGTACCCCGATCCCCGACTCGCCGTACCCGAATCCCCGACTCGCCGTACCTCGATCCCCGACTCGCGGAGGGGGTGGGTTAGGGGCGGCGGAGGCGGGTTAGCCAGGCGGCTACGTTGACTACGGTGCCGGGTTTGAGTTCGACGCCGCGGTCCTCGTTGTCCGGGACGGTGCCGCGGAAGTGGGACAGGCGCAGTTCCTCGAGCGTCCAGCCGGTGGTGAACGCATCGCGGATGACGTGCTCGCCGATCCGGGGGCCGAAGCCGGGCTCGGTGTCGGACAGCGCGATCAGGTGCAACACACCACCGGGACGGAGAGCGCCGTGCAGCGAGCGCACGTACCGGGCGCGGTCGGTGTCGTCGAAGATGTGGAACAGGCCGGTGTCCAGCACCGTGTCGTAGCGCCCGTCGGCGGGCAGCTCGAGCGCGTCGCCCTCCTCGAACCGGGCGTCCACTCCGCGGGCCACCGCCGCCGCCCTGGCCTGCCGCACGGCGGCCGGCGCCCCGTCGACGCCGATCACGTCGTAGCCCAGCCGGGCCAGGTAGATGGTGTGCTCGCCGGTGCCGCAGCCGGCGTCCAGGATGGTCCCGTTGAACTGGCCGGCCTCTTCCAGCTCCACCACCACCGGCTGGGGCTCGCCGATCACCCAGGGCGGACTGCCGTTCTCGTAGGCCTCGTTGAACATATCCAGTGCCGGCGTGACGTCCATGCTGGATAGGCTAGGAACTCAACGCAGGTTGAGGTCAAGCCGATAAATGCCGCCCGGACCCCGCGCGGTAGCCTGGACACGATCAATTCGCAGACCTGGGAGGCGCGCCATGACGGCCGGGCAGATCGCCGCACTCATCGCCGCCGGCGCCTTCGTGCTGCTGGTGCTGCTGCTGGCGATTCCGCTGATCAAGCTGGGCCGCACGCTCGACGAGGCGACGATCGCGATCCGCAAGACCCACGAGGGCAGCGCGCCCATCCTGGACGGCGCGAACACCACGATCTCGCACGTCAACACCCAGCTGCGCCGGGTCGACGGCATCACCGTCAACGCCCGCGCGGTGAGTGGCAATGTGTCCGCGTTGACCTCGCTGTTCACCGCCACCATGGGCGGACCGCTGGTGAAGACGGCGGCCTTTTCCTACGGCGTCTCCAAGGCGATCAAGGCTCGCCGGGAGCGCAAGGAGGCCAAGGGCAAGAAATGATCAAGAGGCTGTTCTGGTTGGGCCTGGGCATTGCGGCCGGCGTGGTGGCCACCCGCAAGGCCGCCGAGGCCGCCGAGAAGTTCACCCCGGCGGGGGTCGGCGAGCAGGTCGGTGACGGGCTGCGCGCGCTGGCCTCGTCGATCGGCGCGTTCGGCGCCGAGGTGCGCGCCGGCATGGCCGAGCGCGAGCACGAGCTGACCGACATGGTGGAGCGCCGGTCCGGCCAGCCGCTGCCCGGTTTCGACGCCGCCACCAACGCCGCCCTCGGCATCGATGCCCGTTCCGACGCGCGAGCGCGTGGGGCGGGGGGCCCGGGCTTTTCGTAGCACCGAGCACGCGCCCAGTTCGGCGCGTGCGGGAGAAAGAGCCCGCCCTTCCGCCGTCCCGTTCGTCCGTCAGCCACCCGCAAGACTTCTCTGAGGAAGCACCGTGGAAACCCACGAGATCATTCGACGTTTCACCGACCATTTCGTGCGGGGCGGACACACCTCCGTGCCCAGCGCGTCGCTGATCCTGGACGATCCGACCCTGCTGTTCGTGAACGCGGGGATGGTCCAGTTCAAGCCGTACCTGCTGGGTGAGGTGCCGCCGCCGTACCCGCGCGCGACGTCCATCCAGAAGTGCGTGCGCACCGGGGACATCGAAGAGGTCGGCAAGACCACCCGGCACAACACGTTCTTCCAGATGGCCGGCAACTTCTCCTTCGGCGACTACTTCAAGGCGGGCGCCATCGAGCACGCCTGGAACCTGGTCACCGGCAGCCAGGACTCCGGCGGGTTCGGGTTCGACCCGGAGCGCATCTGGACCACCGTCTACAACGACGACGACGAGGCGCTGGAGCTCTGGCGCAAGATCGCCGGGCTGCCCGAGGAGCGCATCCAGCGCCGGGACGGCAAGGACAACTACTGGGACATGGGCGTGCCCGGTCCCGGCGGCCCCTGCTCGGAGATCTACTACGACCGCGGGCCGGAGCACGGCCGCGACGGTGGCCCGGTCGCCGACGAGGACCGGTACCTGGAGATCTGGAACCTGGTCTTCATGCAGGACGTGCGTGGGGACGAGAGCCCCAAGTACGGCCACCCGCCGATCGGCGAGCTGCCCAACAAGAACATCGACACCGGCATGGGCGTGGAGCGGGTCGCCTACCTGCTGCAGGACGTGGCCAACGTCTACGAGACCGACCTGGTCCGGCCGGTGATCGCGCGCGCCGAGGAGATGTCGGGCCGGCGCTACGGCGCGGACCCGGTGGACGACGTGCGGTTCCGGGTGATCGCGGACCATGCGCGGTCCGGTGTGATGATCATCGGTGACGGGGTGACCCCGTCCAACGAGGCGCGCGGCTACGTGCTGCGGCGGCTGCTGCGCCGGATCGTGCGCTCGGCCCGGCTGCTGGGGGTGCACGAGCCGGTGCTGGGTTCGTTCGCCGAGGTGGTGCGGGACGCGATGGCCCCGTCCTACCCGGAGCTGGTCACCGACTTCGAGCGGATCTCCGCGGTGGTCCGGGCCGAGGAGGACGCCTTCCTCCAGACGCTCACGTCGGGCTCGCGGATCTTCGACACCGCCGTCACGGCGGTCAAGAAGGCCGGCGGCAACCAGCTGCCCGGGGACCAGGCGTTCCAGCTGCACGACACCTACGGCTTCCCGATCGACCTCACCCTGGAAATGGCCGGCGAGGCCGGGTTGAGCGTCGACGAGCCCGGGTTCCGCCGGCTGATGGAGGAGCAGCGGCAGCGGGCCAAGGCGGACGCCGCCGCCCGCAAGACCGGGCACGGCGACGTGTCGGCCTACCGGGCGGTGCTGGACGCGCACGGCACCACCGACTTCCTCGGCTACACCGACCTGACCAGCTCCTCGCGCATCGTGGGGCTGCTCGCCGACGGTGTCGCGGTACCGGCCGCCGGCACCGGCACCGAGGTGGAGGTGCTGCTGGACCGCACCCCGTTCTACGCCGAGGGCGGCGGCCAGCAGGCCGACACCGGCGTGCTGCGAGGCGACGGGTTCGCCGTGCAGGTGCGGGACGTGCAGTCCCCGGTGGCCGGGCTGAACGTGCACCGGGGCGTGGTCGCCGAGGGCGAGGCCCGGCTGGACGCCGAGGTGCACGCCGAGGTCGAGATCTCCCGCCGGCAGGCCATCTCCCGGGCGCACTCGGCCACCCACCTGGTGCACGCCGGGATGCGCCGGGCGCTGGGCGACTCGGCCGCGCAGGCCGGTTCGCTGAACGCGCCGGGGCGGCTGCGGTTCGACTTCACCTCGCCGGCCGGCGCGGTGCCCGACTCGGTGCTGCACGACGTGGAGGACGAGGTCAACGCGGTGCTGCTGGACGACCACGAGGTACGGGCGTTCACCACCACGCTGGACGAGGCCCGGCGGATGGGCGCCATCGCGCTGTTCGGCGAGCGGTACGGCGACTCGGTCCGGGTGGTGGAGATCGGTGACTACTCGCGCGAGCTGTGCGGTGGCACCCACGTGCACCGGTCCGGCCAGCTGGGCCTGGTGAAGCTGCTGTCCGAGTCGTCCATCGGCTCCGGCATCCGCCGGGTGGAGGCGCTGGTCGGGCTGGACGCGTTCCGCTTCCTGGCCAAGGAGCACGTGCTGGTCAGCCAGCTGTCCGAGCAGTTCAAGGCCCGCCCGGAGGAGCTGCCGGAGCGGATCGGTGGTGTGGTCGAGCGGCTGCGCGACGCGGAGCGCGAGCTGGAGAAGGTGCGCGCGGACGCGGTGCTGGCCTCGGCCGGCGCGCTGGCCGACGGCGCCGAGGACGTGGAGGGTGTCGCCCTGGTGGCCGCCGCCGCGCCGGACGGCGTGCCGGGCAACGACCTGCGCGCGCTGGCCAGCGACGTGCGCGGCCGGCTCGGCGCCCGGGCCGGTGTGGTGGCGCTGTTCAGCGCCAGCGGCGACAAGCTGTCCTTCGTGGTGGCCACCACCGAGGCGGCCCGGAGCCAGGGCTTCGCGGCCGGCAAGCTGGTGCCCTCGTTCGCCGGGGCGATCGGCGGCCGGGGCGGCGGCAAGCCCGACCTGGCGCAGGGCGGCGGCAGCAACCCGGCGGGCGTGCCGGCGGCGGTGGCCGCGCTGCGGTCCGCCGTGCGGTCGGCCGCGACCGGCTGAGCCCCGGTAGATGGAGAGTGTGGCCCGGCCCGGGCGGAAGCTGGGCGTCGACGTCGGCTCGGTCCGGGTCGGCGTCGCGGTCAGCGACCCGGGCGGGGTGCTCGCCACGCCGCTGGTTACGCTCCGAAGGGACGAGCGGGACGGATCGGACATCCGCCGCCTGGGCGAGCTCGTCGAGGAGTACGAGGTGGTTGAGGTCGTGGTCGGGCTGCCCCGCACGCTGGCGAACCGGGAGGGCCCGGCCGCCGAGGCGGCCCGTGGCTACGCGGCGGCGCTGGGCGAGCGGCTGGCCGTGCCGGTACACCTGGCCGACGAGCGACTTTCCACCGTGGTGGTCAGCCGGGCGATGAGCGCGCGGGGGCTGAACACCCGCAAGCAGCGCGGCGTGGTGGACCAGGCGGCCGCCGCGGCGATCCTGCAGGGTTGGTTGGATGCGAACCGCGCCGCCGGCGGCGAGGCAGGCGAGTGAGCGGCCGGCCGCCGAGGGTGGACGGGGACACCGAACCGCTGGGTATCGTCGGCGGGCGCGGGGGCACGCGTTCCTGGCACGAACGGGCCAGGCAGGACGACCAACGCGTCCGCGCGGACCGAGCACCCGGGAGTCGGCGGCCAGTGCAGCGATCACGCGAGAACCCCCAGCCGCCCCGGCGGCGGAAGCGGCGGCGCGCGCCGGTGGTGCTGGTGCTCCTGCTGTTCCTCGGCATCGCGGTCGGTGGCGGCTACCTGTACTGGGCGACCAACATCAAGGTCGCCGACTACGAGGGCGAGGGCAACGGCGACGTCGTCATTCAGGTCAAGGACGGCGACCTGATCAGCGCCATCGGCGCGGAGCTGGCCCGCCAGGACGTCGTGCGCAGCTCCCGGGCGTTCACCGAGGCGGCGGCCGAGAACGACGCGCGGGCCCGGTCGGTGCAGCCGGGTTACTACCGGATGCGGCTGCGCATGTCCGGCGGCGAGGCGGTGAAGCTGATCCTGGACCCGGACTCCCGGGTCGGCCAGCTGGAGATCAAGGGCGGCGTGCAGCTGGACGACACCCGGGGGCCGAACGGGGTGGTCGTGCCCGGCGTGCTGAGCCTGATCTCCAAGGCCACCTGCGCCGAACTGAACGGCTCGAGCACCTGCATCAGCCCCGAGCAGCTGCGGGCCACCATGGCCAGCACCTCGCCGGCGCAGCTGGGAGTGCCCGGCTGGGCGCTCGGCGAGGTGAGCAAGGCCGACCCCCGGCGCCGGCTGGAGGGGTTCTTCGCCCCCGGCCGTTACGACGTGCGGCCGGGCAGCCCGGCGACCGAGGTGCTGCGCACCCTGGTGACCCGGTCGGCCACCCAGTTCGAGGCGCTCGGCCTGGTCGCGGCGGCCGACCAGAGCCGCTACAGCGCCTACCAGCTGCTGGTGATCTCCTCCCTGGTGGAGAAGGAGGGGATCACCGCCGACTTCGGCAAGATCTCCCGGGTGATCTACAACCGGCTGCAGCAGCGCATCCGGCTGGGCATGGACTCCACCGTGAACTACCCGCTGGACCTGCAGGAAGTGCGCACCAGTGCGGAGGAGCGGAGCCGCCAGGGGCCGTACAACACCTACCTCAACTACGGCCTGCCGCCGACCCCGATCGGCGCCCCCGGGCAGCGCGCGTTGCAGGCCGCGCTGCAGCCCGAGCCCGGCCCGTGGGTGTACTTCGTGCGCTGCCAGAAGGAAGGCAACTCGTGCTTCGCGGTCACCCTGCCGGAGCACCAGAAGAACGTCTCGGCGGCCGTCGCGGCGGGGGCGTTCTGAGCACGCAAGCGCGCCGCGCCGCGGTGCTCGGCTCGCCGGTGGCGCACAGTCTTTCCCCGGTGCTGCACCGCGCCGCCTACCGCGCGCTGGGTCTTTCCGGGTGGCGCTATGACGCGATCGAGTGCGACGAGGCCGCGCTGCCCGGTCTGGTGGACGGCTTGGGGCCGGAGTGGGTGGGCCTGTCGGTGACCATGCCCGGCAAGCGCGCCGCGCTGGCCCGGGCCGACGAGCGCACCGAGCGGGCGGTCGCGGTGGACGCGGCGAACACCCTGGTCCGTCTGCCGGACGGCCGGTGGCAGGCCGACTGCACGGACATCGACGGGGTCACCGGCGCACTGATCTCGGCCGGCTGGGCCGGGCCCCGGTCGGGGGCGGCCCTGGTGCTGGGCGCGGGTGCGACCGCGTCGGCGGTAGTGGCCGGGCTGGCCGAGTTGGAGCTGCGGAACGTGCAGGTCATGGTGCGTAAACCGGCGCGGGCCGCCGGACTGGTCGCGGTGGCGAAGCGGTTCGGGCTGGAGGTTGAGGTGGTTGCCTGGGACCCCGCTCTGCCGGGCGTGGGCGGGGTGGACCTGGTGGTGAGCACGGTGCCGGGCGGGGCAGCGGATCCCTGCGCGCCGGCGGCGGCCCGGGCGCCCTTCGTGCTGGACGTCGTCTACCACCCGTGGCCCACGCCGATGGCCAAGGCCGTCGAGTCGGTCGGTGGCCGGTTGGCTACGGGTTTGGACATGCTGCTGCATCAGGCGTTCGGGCAGGTGGAGCAGTTCACCGGCCGGCCCGCGCCGCGTGAGGTCATGGCTTCGGCTTTGGCTGGTGTCCGCTAGCCGCCGGATGTGCACGGTGCCGGTTCACGGACGGCTTGGACGGCGCGGCCTGGGCGTTCTGCCGCGGCTTGGGTACGGCCCGTTGCGGTTTGGCGCGGCCCTGTTGCATTCGCCGAATCGAAGCGGCACCGCTGCCTTTGCATGATCATCAGGGCAGGGTGGCCGTTTCGGGCCCGTGAGGCGACCCTGGTGCCCTGATGATCATCGTTTACATGGTCAGCATGACATGGTGGTCGCCCTCGGACCCCTGGGAGGGCCGTAGTGTCATGGTGACCATGAGCGCGGTCCTGCGGCGCCCGGCGCAAACGCAACGGGCGCGGCTCAAGCCGCGGCAGACTGCCTAGCCGCGCCGTCCAAGCCATCCCTAAAACCGGCACTGCACCGAACCGCACGATTTACCCAGGCAGCACGTGCTCCCCGGTCTTGTCCGTGCTCAGGCACAGCGAGCACACGTGCGCCGTGTGCGTCAGGCAGGCGACCACGTCGGGGCGTTCGAACTCCTGGTCACACACGTGGCAGGCCAGCGTCTCGCCGGACGGGTTGCCGTACTCGTCGTACATGGGCAGCGTGATGCCGTCGTCGGTGCGGCGCAGGTAGTACCGGCCCTTGGTGGCGATGGCCAGCACCGGCGGCAACACGGTGGCCAGCACGATGGCGACCAGCGGGGAGAACGGCCGCAGGCCCTCGCCGAGCCCGCCGAAGAAGGCCACGATCGACACCCCGGCGGCCAGCAGCATGGAACCGAAGCCGACCGGGTTCACCGCGTAGAGCATGCCCCGGCGGAACTCCGGTTTCTTCGGGGAAAGGCCCAGCAGGTACTTGTTGAACACGATGTCCGAGGCGACCACCACGACCCAGGCCATGCCGCAGTTGGCGTAGAAGCCGAGGATGGTGTTCAGGAAGTCGAACATGTTGGCTTCCATCAGCACCAGCGCGATGAGCAGGTTCACGCCGAGGAACACCAGCCGGCCCGGGTAGCGCTTGGTGACCCGGGTGAACGAGTTCGTCCAGGCCAGCGAGCCGGAGTAGGCGTTGGTGACGTTGATCTTGATCTGGCTGATCACCACCAGGATCACCGCCAGCGCCATGGCCAGCCAGCCCGGCATGATGTCCTGGTAGATCTCCAGGAACTGGTGCACCGGCTGGTTGGCGATCGAGGCGCCGCCGCCCGTCGCGCCGGCGATCAGGTACACCGCGAGGAACAGCCCGATCACCTGCTTGATCGCGCCGAAGATCACCCAGCCGGGGCCGGCCAGCACCATCGCGGTCCACCAGCGGCGGGCGTTCTCCGGCGTCTTGGGCGGCATGAATCGCAGGTAGTCGATCTGCTCGGCGATCTGGGCGATCAGCGAAAGGCAGACCCCGGCGCACAGCATGACCGCGCCCAGGCTGGGTGCGCCCTGGCCCTGCTCGCCCTGGTAGGCGAAGAACGCGCCGACCGAGTCGGGGTGGCTGACCAGCAGGTAGCCGAACGGCAGCACCATCAGCACCAGCCACAGCGGGGTGGTCCAGACCTGCAGCTTGGACAGCAGCGACATGCCGTAGACCACCAGCGGGAAGATCACCACGGTAGACAGCGCGTAGCCCAGCCAGAGCGGGATGCCCAGGCCCAGGTTCAAGCCCTGGGCCATGATCGAGCCTTCCAGGGCGAAGAAGATGAACGTGAAGGTGGCGTAGATGACGTTGGTGACCACCGAGCCGTAGTAGCCGAAGCCGCTGCCCCGGGTGATCAGGTCCAGGTCCAGGTTGTACCGCGCGGAGTAGTAGGCCAGCGGGAAGCCGGTGAGCGCGATGACGACCGCGAACACCGCGATGCCCCAGAGCGCGTTGAACGTGCCGTACGCGATGCCGATGTTCGCGCCGATCGCGAAGTCGGCCAGGTACGCGATGCCTCCGAGCGCGGAGATCGCAACCACCCCGGTGGACCATTTCCGGTAGCTGCGCGGCGCGAAGCGCAGCGTGTAGTCCTCGAGGGTCTCCCTGGTCGCCGTGGTCAAATCTGCCATGCCGATCAGCGTCAGTCGGCGCGGGTATCCCCGGGTTTCCCGACCGTGACTTTTCGGTTACCGGCTGTCCCACTGGTTCGCCCGAGTGTTGGCTGGCGGCCGAAATGTGACCGTCGCTACGCTGGCCAGCCCCATCCGAGGAGCATCCCGTGGCATCTCGACTCAACCCGTACCTGAGCTTCGACGGCACCGCCCGGCAGGCGATGGAGTTCTACCGCGACGTCTTCGGCGGCGAGCTCGCGCTGCACACCTTCGGCGAGGTCGGCGGCGGGCACGGCGACGACAACGACAAGATCATGCACGGCATGCTGGAGACCGACGCCGGCTACACGATCATGGGCGCGGACAACCCGCCGGGCATGCCGTTCCAGCCAGGCAACACGATCACGGTCAGCCTCAGCGGCGACGACGGCGACCGGCTGCGCGGCTACTGGGAGCGGCTGGCCGACGGCGGCTCGATAGCGGTTCCCCTGGAGAAGCAGATGTGGGGCGACGAGTTCGGCATGTGCACCGACCGGTTCGGTACGCCCTGGATGGTCAACATCGGCTGATACCGGTAACACCGGCGACACACCCGGGTGACACGATCTCCCGCACCGGACGAAGGGAGATCGCGGTGTTGCTGTCCCCGCATGAGCAGGAGCGGCTGCTGGTTCACCTGGCCGCGCGGCTGGCCCAGGAGCGCCGCGACCGGGGGTTGAAGCTGAACTATCCCGAAGCGGTCGCGGTGATCAGCTCGTTCGTGCTGGAAGGCGCCAGGGACGGGCGCTCGGTGGCCGACCTGATGGCCGCCGGGCAGCGCGTGCTCACCCGGGACGACGTGATGGACGGCGTGCCCGAGATGATCACTTCCGTCCAGGTGGAGGCCACCTTCCCGGACGGCACCAAGCTGGTCACCGTGCATCGGCCCGTCCAGTGATCCCGGGGGAGTACGTGCTCGCCGGCGCCGCCGTGCCGGTGGAGGGCGAGATCGTCGAGCTGACCGTGGTGAACACCGGCGACCGGCCCGTCCAGGTCGGTTCGCACTACCACTTCGCCGCCGCGAACCCGGCGCTGGAGTTCGACCGGGAAGTGGCGCACGGACATCGCCTGGCCGTGCCGGCGGGCACCGCCGTGCGGTTCGAGCCGGGCCTGGAGCGGGTGGTCGCGCTGACCCCGCTGGGCGGCACCGCCACCGTTCCCGGGCTGCGTTTGACCCACCCCGGCGCCTCCGGCGCCTCACCATCCCCCGGGCTGGACTCGTGAGCTGGCACATCGAGCGCGAGCGCTACGCGGAGCTGTACGGCCCGACCACCGGTGACCGGGTGCGGTTGGCCGACACCGACCTGTTCATCGAGGTCACCGAGGACCGCTGCCGGGGTCCGCGCGGCGGGGACGAGGTGGTCTTCGGCGGCGGCAAGGTGATCCGCGAGTCGATGGGCCAGGCGCGGGCCTCCCGCGCCGAGGGAGCGCCGGACCTGGTGATCACCGGTGCGCTGGTGCTGGACCACTGGGGCGTGGTGAAGGCCGACGTCGGGGTGCGGGACGGCCGCATCGTCGCGCTGGGCAAGGCCGGCAACCCGGACACCATGGACGGGGTCTCGCCCGAGCTGGTGATCGGCCCGGGCACCGAGATCATCGCCGGCAACGGGCTGATCCTGACCGCCGGCGCGGTGGACTGCCACGTGCACCTGATCAGCCCCACCCAGGTCCCGGAGGCGGTGGGCTCCGGGGTTACCACGCTGATCGGCGGGGGCACCGGGCCGGCCGAGGGCACCAAGGCGACCACGGTGACGCCGGGCGAGTGGTACCTGGCCCGGATGTTGCGCGCGATGGACGGGCTGCCGGTGAACGTGGCGCTGCTCGGCAAGGGCAACACCGTGGGGTTGCCGGCGCTGCGCGAGCAGGTCGCGGCCGGGGCGTCCGGGTTCAAGCTGCACGAGGACTGGGGTTCCACGCCGGCCGCGATCGACGCCTGCCTGCGGGTGGCCGAGGAGACCGGGGTGCAGGTGGCCATCCACACCGACACCCTCAACGAGGCCGGCTACGTGGCCGACACCCTGGCCGCGATCGCCGGCCGGGGCATCCACGCCTACCACACCGAGGGGGCCGGCGGCGGGCACGCGCCGGACATCATCACCGTGGCCGGCGAGCCGAACGTGCTGCCCAGCTCGACCAACCCGACCCGCCCGCACACGGTCAACACGCTGGACGAGCACCTTGACATGCTGATGGTCTGCCACCACCTGAAGCCGTCGGTGCCGGAGGACCTGGCGTTCGCGGAGAGCCGGATCCGCCCGTCCACCATCGCCGCCGAGGACCTGCTGCACGACCTCGGCGCGATCTCCATGATCGGCTCGGACAGCCAGGCGATGGGCCGGGTGGGCGAGGTGGTCATCCGTACCTGGCAGACCGCGCACGTGGGGAAGAAGCGGTGGGGGTCGCTGCCGGGGGACGGCGCGGCGGACAACCTGCGCGCCCGCCGGTATGTGGCCAAGTACACGATCTGCCCGGCGGTGGCGCACGGCCTGGATCACGAGATCGGCTCCGTGGAACCCGGCAAGCTGGCCGACCTGGTGCTCTGGCAGCCGGCGTTCTTCGGCGTGCGGCCGTCGGTGGTGCTGAAGGGCGGTTTCATCGCCTGGGCCGCGATGGGCGACGCCAACGCGTCCATCCCGACCCCGCAGCCGGTGCTGCCTCGGCCGATGTTCGGCGCGTCCCCCGAGGGCGCTTCGGACACGTCGGTGCACTTCGTCGCGCCGGGGGCGCTGTCCGGTGACCTGGCGGACCGGCTGGCGGTGCGCCGGCGCCTGGTGCCCACCCGGGACACCCGCGCGGTGCGCAAGGCGGACCTGCCGAACAACGACGCGCTGCCCCGCATCGAGGTGGACCCGGAGACCTTCACCGTGCGGGTGGACGGCGAGGTGGTGGAGGAGGCGCCGGCCACCGAGCTACCGATGGCCCAGCGGTACCACCTTTTCTAATTTTGTTTTACGTTGAACAACAGACGTAACTTCCGTCACACGTGCTTCGTTAAGGAATTGTAAGGCCGGAGCCCGTGGGGGACGGGCGTGCGAGGCAAGGGCCGCCGTACGGGGTAAGGGGGTGCCGACGGCGGCCCTTGTCCTTTTGGCGTTCAGCCGCGCCGGCCGGGCAGCCAGGAGAAGTCGACGCCGCAGGTCAGGGTGCTCCAAGCCGGGTGGCGTGGCGGGACGGCGGCCAGCCGCGCCTCCTCCTCCAGCCAGTGCGCCGCCGACACCGCCATGCCGTCGATCTCGGCCTGCTCGCGGTAGGCCCGGACCCGGGCCAACTCGGCCAGGCGTGCGACCTCGTCGTCGCCACTCCCGCGCGAACACATCAGTCGGCCCGCACGGTGGCCAGGAAGGCGGCGAGGTGGGGCTCGCCGACCAGGTCCAGCGGCGCGAGCGTCGCGGTGCCGGTGAGCAGTTCGCTGGCCGCTTCCCGGAGGATTTCCAGGGCGTTCGCCCGATGCCACGGCACGCCGCTCAGCCGCGCCCGTTCCAGCCGGGCCGCCAGTGTCGGGGCGACGCGCGGCGGACCGCCCGCGTGCTGGAGCGCGACGACCCGGGCCGAGCGCAGTCCGGGGGCGACCGCGAACGTCTCGCGCACGGTGAGCAGCACATGCGACGCGATCGCGGTCGCCCGGTGGCATCCGCGCAGGGCTCCGACGCCCGGGACCGTGGTGACCAGGGACACCTCCGCCCCGATCACTCCGACCGCCGCCGCCGGCGCCTCGTGGTCGTCGAACGCCTCGGTGAGCGCGCTCAGCACCGCCGACGGTTCGTTGTGCAGCAGTCGCTGCCAGCCCCGGTCCAGTCGCTGCTGCAGGTGCCGGTGCAGGTGGTGCCGTTCGCGCTCGAGCTGCCTGATCTCGTGCTCGGCCGTCGTGCGGGCGTCGGCGAGGGCCTGCCGGCGAAGGGAGCGCTGGAACGGCCCGAGCCCGGCCAGCACCCGCTTCCGGTGCCGGACGACGACCGAGGCGGCGTTCACCTCCGGGGGCGGTGGCGCCTCCGGCGCCCGGGCCGGCGGAAAATCCCGTCGGTGCAGGTTGTGCAGCTGGTCGAGGGCCGGCTGGAGCCGGCCGGCCCGCAGGTGCTGCTCGGCCTCGGCGAGCGCCTGGCGGGAGGCGTTCGGGCACCGGGCGCCCGTAGACGGCGCGTCGATGCTGGTGCGCAGGCCCGTGCCGGAGGCGCGGATGCGCACCCCGGGCGCGGCCTTGAACGAGAACGGCATGGCATCTTTCCGCTCTGCTTCGCGCGGTCCCGTCGAGGGAGGGCAGTGGGCATAGCGCCGGTTGGCCTAATGCCGTTAACCCGGGGCGGGTATCGAGGCCGGTTCGTGACCTGCGCGCGAGGTTTTCGAGACCGGCAACAGCGAGTCCAGGTGGCTCGCGCGGGCCGTTCAGGTAGGGCTGCCCGGCCAGCCGGGGGTCGGTCATGGGGTCGGTCATGGCCAGCGCGGTGATGAACGTGGCGCTGCCGGCGCACGGCGGGTCGCCGGAGGCGTTGTCGGCCAGTTACAACCTGGCCGTCGCGGCGACCGCCGGGCTCACGCTGTCGATGGCCCTGCTGGCCGCCGTCGGCCTGCGCCCCGGTCGGCCGGGCTCACCCGGGTAGATTCCTCGCGATGAAGCTCGGGGGGTTGTTGCTGCTGGCGGACTCGCGGCTGCCGTCCGGCGGGCACGTCCACTCGGGCGGGGTGGAGGCGCAGGTCGACCGGGGGTTGATCCGGGATCCGTCCGACCTGGCGCTGTTCCTGGACGCGCGGATCCGCACCGCCGGCCTGTGTGCCTCGGCATTCGCGGCGGTCGGTGCTCTGGTCTCCGGGCGCGACTGGCTGCCCTGGGACCGCGCGGTGGACGTGCGCACGCCGGTGCACGGGCTGCGCGAGGCCTCCCGGGCGCAGGGGGCGGCGCTGCTGCGCACCGCCCGCCAGGCCTGGCCGGCGGGCGAGGGCCTGCGCGCGCTGGCCGAGCTGGGCCGGCCCCACCATCCGCTGGTGCTCGGTGCCGCATCGGCGGCCGCCGGGGCGGGTCCGGAGCAGGCGGCCGCGCTGGCGGTGCACCACCTGGTGGGCGGCGCGGCCACCGCCGCTGTCCGGCTGCTCGGGCTGGATCCGCTGCGGGTGGCCGCCGTGCAGGCCGGGCTGGTGCCGCTGGCCGACCGGACCACTGCCCAGGGGGTCGAGGCCGCGCGCGCCTCGGTCGCCGCCGACGACCCGGACCTGCTGCCGGCCGACACCACGCCCCTGCCGGACATCGCGGCCGAACTGCACCACGCCTCGGAGGTGACCCTCTTTGCATCTTGACCATACGAAGCACGAGCACGCACCGCTGCCCGCCGGAACCCGCCGGGAGCTGCGCATCGGGATCGGCGGCCCGGTCGGCGGCGGGAAGACCGCGCTGGTCGCGGCGCTGTGCAAGCAGCTGCGCGACGAGCTGTCGGTGGCCGTGGTGACCAACGACATCTACACCGAGGAGGACGCCGAGTTCCTCCGCCGCCACGCGGTCCTGCCGGACGACCGGATCCGCGCGGTGCGCACCGGCTGCTGCCCGCACACCGCCATCCGCGACGACATCACCGCCAACCTGGCCGCCGTCGAGGAGCTGGTCGCCGCGCACGACCCCGATCTGGTGCTGGTGGAGAGCGGCGGGGACAACCTGACCGCGACCTTCAGCTACGGCCTCATCGACGCGCAGATCTTCGTGGTGGACGTGGCCGGCGGGGACAAGGTGCCGCGCAAGGGCGGCCCCGGCGTCATTCGCTCCGACCTGCTGGTGATCAACAAGGTGGATCTGGCGCCGCTGGTCGGGGCCGACCTCGAGGTCATGCGCTCGGACGCGGAGCGGGTGCGGGAGGGCCGGCCGACCGTGTTCACCTCGCTCCGGCAGAACCCCGAGGCGCCGGACGTGGTCGGCTGGATCCGCCAACGCCGGGCTCTCGTTACGTGAAGGCCCTCCCCACGTGAAGGCCCTCGCCGAGCTGGACGTCGAACCGGGCCAGCGCATCCGCTGGCGCACCCGGCCGCCGGTGGTGGTGCGCCGCACCGGCCCGGCACGGGTGCACCTGGTGCAGGCGGCCGGGGGGCCGCTCGGCGGGGACGAGCTGGAACTGCGGTTGCGGCTGGCCGAAGGAACCGAGCTGACCGTGGGTTCGGCCGGCGCCACGGTGGCCCAGCCGTCCCGCTCGGACGACGCCGGGCCGGCCCGCTGGACCGTCACGGCCGAGCTGGCCGAGGGCGCGCGGCTGCGCTGGTGGCCGGAGCCGACGGTGGTCTGCGACCGGGCGAGGCTGCACACCGAGTTCCGCCTGGCCGTGGCCGAAGGCGCGGCCGCGCTGGTCCGGGAGGAGGTACGACTGGGCCGGTACGGGCAGGCCGGCGGCGCCTACCGGGGCGCGCTCACCGCCGACCACGCCGGGGCGCCGCTGCTCCGGCACACCACCGTGCTGGACGGCGCGGACCCCGCGCTGACCGGGCCGGGTGGCACATCCGGCGCACGGCATGTGGTGACCGTGCTGGGGGTCGGCGCGGTCACCGGGCCGGCCGGCGACACCCCGGCCTCGGGGGAGCGGCCGGGCCTGCGATGGGCCTGCCACCGGCTGGCCGGGCCGGGCTGGTTACTGGTCGGGATCGGTGCGGACGGGGCGGCGCTCGCCGAGGTGGCCTACCGATTCACGCCCGAGGTGGCCCTTCTGGGACAGCCCGCCGGCGGGTGACGATGCCCGGGTGCCGATCAACGAGCTTGGCCAGCCGATAGGGCGGCCCCTGCCGGAATGGACCCCGCGACCCATGCCCACCGCTTCCGAGCTGGTGGGCCGGTACTGCCGCTTGGAGCGGCTGGACCCGGACCGGCACGCCGAGGGGTTGTTCGCCGCCGACCGCCGGGACACGCGTGGGGAGAGCTGGACCTACCTACCCTACGGCCCGTTCCCGGACCTGGACGACTACCGGAAATGGCTGGCCGCGGCGGCCGAGCCGGCCGACCCCCGGTTCTACGCGATCGTCGACGCGGCGGAGCGGCCGCTTGGGGTGCTCAGCCTGATGCGGATGCAGCCCGAGTTCGGGGTCATCGAGGTCGGCCACGTGCACTACTCACCGGCGCTGCAACGCACCCGGGAGGCCACCGAGGCCCAGTACCTGGTGGGCCGGTACGTGTTCGACGAGCTGGGTTACCGGCGGTGGGAGTGGAAGTGCGACGCACTGAACGACCCCTCCCGCGCCGCCGCCGAGCGCCTCGGGTTCCGCTACGAGGGGACGTTCCGCCAGGCCACGGTGGTGAAGGGTCGGAACAGGGACACCGCGTGGTACTCCATCCTCGACGCCGAGTGGCCGGCGCTGCGGGACCGCTTCGAACAGTGGTTGCGTCCGGACAACTTTGAACCGGCTGGCCGCCAGCGCTCGCCCCTGTAGGAGCTGCCCGGAAAGCGGATCTCGAAACTCCCTGACGAACAGGGAACGGCGGTCGTTTCCTCTCAGCGCGACGCGAGCCGCTTCAAAGAAATTTGGTCAACGGCGCGCTGGCACAACCACGACTCGGGAGGCCAGCGGGTCAACCCTCGAAAACCGGTGCTCAGAACGGTGGTTCGGGTTCTAGGGACTGTTCCAAGATCGGTGTTTCCGGCCCGACGCGCCGGGCTGAGGTCCGGCGAGATGGGC
>NZ_BAABJP010000035.1:0-6986 GCF_039543365.1 Actinospineispora eucalypti | reverse complement strand
TGCCCATCTCGCCGGACCTCAGCCCGGCGCGTCGGGCCGGAAACACCGATCTTGGAACAGTCCCAGCGCCCGTGCCAGAACTCGTGCTCTCGGCCGACTCGTAATCGACGAGCCGCGAGCCAAGGCCGAAGCGAAGCGCCCGGACTGAAGACGGCGGACGACGAGAGCGTCCGAGATGAGGAATTGTCGAACGCGCAGCTCAGCCGAAGGACAGCCATCTGTTATCAGGACATGTCGACGGCTCACTCGCAGAGGGCGTACGCGTAGTTGCGGCGCTTACGTAACCCCGTCATGCGCAGCGGTGCGGCGACCTGGACAACAGGCTCGGTGTGTGCGTCAAGGTCGTTTCAGCCTGTCCGACCCGGGCCAAGGCTCATACCGTAGCGGGCGAGCCGGGCGGCGGCTTTGACCATGGTGTCGCGGTCGGCGGCGGCGGTGTCGGCGAGCAGTGGCCGAAGCAGGACGAGGCCGGCGACGAGGGCGACCATGAGCGAGTTGCTGATCGCGAGCTGGTCTCGGGCGAACCACTCGCGTCGGTCGGCCTCATGCTCGGCCATGAGGCGTAGGTCGGCGAGGCTGGCGGCGAGGCTCTCGCGCGCACGCTCGAGCAGGTCGCTGCCGTCGTCGCCAGCGGCGAGCAGGGTGACCAGCAGTTTGCGGTGCCCGCTGAGGCTGGAGTACAGGTCGCGGACGAACTCGCCGATGAGCTCCTCGTCGCCCCACGGGGAGTCCACCTGGCTTCTCCAGGCGGAGGCGAACTCCTCGAACGAGGCCAGGAACGGGGCGAGCAGGGTGGCCGAGTAGAGCTCTTCCTTGCTGGTGAACTGCCGGTAGAGCACCGAGAGGCTGATGTCGGTGCGGGTGGCGATGTCGCGCATCGAGGTCTGGGCGTAGCCGTGTTCGGCGAACAACTCGGTGGCGGTGTCCAGGATCAGTCGCCTGACCTGCTCGGTCGAGCGGCGGGGAGCGCGGCGCGCGGCGGTCATGATTCGACTCTATCCCCACGCGGAGCTCAGACAGCGGATCAGTAAGCAACACTGTTTCTTGACTTTGAGAAACAGTGTTGCTTACCGTTGGGTGGTCCGAGTCCTTCCTCCAGCGAGGAGCTCCCGATGGCTGTACCCACGAGCGCGCCGAGGCTGACCGCGGAACAGCTCGCGGTCGACTCCCGACCACCGTCGAAGCCCATCAAGGGGTGGGCGATCTTCGGGGGGCTGTGGCTGGCGTTCTACGCCTACCTGTTCGTCAGCTGGGTGCTCAGCGACGACACCGCGCGGGTGGCGCCGGGGCCGACGGCACTGCCGGGCTGGATGTCGACGTTGTTCGACATCTACCTGCCGTTCGGGGTACTGGCCACGGTGGCGATCATCTATGTGGTCGTGGTGCGGCCGAGGGTCCGGGAGAAGCGGTTCAGCACCGACGGGTTGCTGTTGTTGACGTTCGTCCTGTTGTGGTTCCAGGACCCGTTCATCAACTTCTACCAGCCGATGTTCACCTACAACTCGTACTTCCTCAACGCCGGGTCGTGGGTCGCGCACGTGCCTGGCTGGCAGTCGATCAGCGCGGGCTCGCCGGGGCGGATGTTCCAGGAGCCGTTGTTCTTCATCCTGCCGGCATACCTCTACATGCTGTTCCCGATCGCGCTGGCCTGCACTTGGGTGATGCGCAGAACCAAGGCCCGGTACCCCAATATCGGCACGTTCTGGCTGCTGACGATCGCGTTCGTGTTCGGCTTCGTGCTGGATCTGGTGTGCGAGGGCGCGTGGGTGCGGCTGGGCTTCTACAACTACTGGGCCACCGTGCCGAGCCTGACGCTGTTCGCCGGGCACTGGTACCAGTTCCCGATCTACGAGGCCCTGCTGACCTCGCTGTGGTGGCTGGGCTTCGCCTGCCTGCGCTACTACAAGGACGACAAGGGCCACACGCTGGTCGAGCGCGGGGTCGACGAGATCCGCGCGGGCGCCGGGGTGAAGACGTTCATGCGGTTCCTGGCCCTGCTCGGGATCGGCAGCGCGATCTACATGGTCACCTACAACATCCCCTACCAGTTCTTCAACCTGCAGGCGCACTCCTGGCCGGCCGAGGTGCAGGAGCGCTCCTACTTCACCAACTACATCTGCGGCCCGGACACCGACCAGGCCTGCCCGTCGACGTCGATGCCGCTCTCCCGCCGCGACGCGACCCATTTCGACCCCCACGGGAATGTCGTGGTCCCACCGGGGGTACCGGCGCCGTCGACCGAGACCGTCAAGCAGTTCTCGAGCGGCGGCTGACCGGTGGACACGACAGACGCCGGGCCGAAAAGCACCTCACGGGCACCGTTGCCCGGGTGCGACGGCTACGCCAACCGCCGGTTGCAGACGCTGTGCGTCTGGTGCGGGCCGGCCATGGTGTTCGGCTGGATCGCCAGCTTCGCGCTGCTGGCCGGGTTCATCCCGCCCCCGTCGCCCCGGCTCACCCCCGAGGATCTGGTCGCGCTCTACTCCGAGCACACCCTGGCCATCCGGCTCGGGCTGATGCTGACGATGTTCGCCTCGGCGTTGCTGGTGCCGTTCGCGGCCGTGATCTCCGCGCAGATGCGACGCATCGAGGGCACGCGGGCGGTGCTGGCGCCGACGCAGCTGGTCTCCGGTGGGCTGCTGGCACTGGAGTTCATCATCCCGCTGATGGTCTGGCAGACCGCCGCGTACCGCCCCGAGATCGGGCCGGTGCTGATCCGGATGCTCAACGACATGGGCTGGCTGATGTTCGTCGGCGTGATCTCCTCAGCGGTCGTCCAGTTCGCCTGCATCGGCCTGGTCATCGTCACCGACGCGCGCCACAGCGGGGTTTTCCCGCGCTGGTCGGGCTACTTCAACCTGTGGGTCGCGCTCCTGGTCGCCCCGGCCGGCATTGTGCCGTTCTGCCAGGACGGCCCGTTCGCCTGGAACGGCGTGTTCGCGTTCTTCCTGCCGATGGTCGTGTTCGCCACCTGGGCGGTGGTCATGGTCGTGCTGCTGCGTCGCGCGATCGGTCAGGACGATGGCGCGACTCTGGCCGGCGGACCGGGCCTTTCCGCCGAGGCGCACCGGGCGCTCGCCGCCGAGCCGGCCGAAGGGCGCGGGTGAGATGGCCGAACAGGATGCCGCTCGCTGGAGACTGCTCGCCGCCGCGGTCGCGGGCCGCCCGGTCGCGGTGACCCCCACCGACTCGGCCCTGGCCTACAGCGACGGACGCGGGATCCACGTACCCGCCGACTGCTCGGCGCACACGGTCATCGTGCAGGCGGCCCTCATCGCGGCCGGCAGCCTTGCCCCGACCGGGGTGCGGCTGCTCGCCGGCCGCCGGGGCAGCGCCGACCGGTTCCTGGCCCTCGAGGCCCGGCGGGCGGTGACCGTGTTGGCCGGTGCGCTCCCAACGACACTGCTCGACCGGGCCGCCGGGCTGCACCCGGGGCCGGTCAGCCGCTCGGTCGAGGAGTCACTGCGGCGCGCCCGCTCGATGCGGGTGCCCGGCGCCCCGCCCTGGTGCGGCGCCCTGCGGCCGCTACGGCTGCGCCGACCCGTGCTGGGCGCTGAGGTCACCGACCGCGACCTGCGCGACGCCACCTCCGCCGGAATGGGCCTGGACGAGCTGGACGGCGATGACGACGGTGCCGATCGCAGCCGCGTCCTGGAGCTGATGGCCACTCCGTTGTCGAACTCGCTGGCCACCAAGCTCGCCCGGATGCTCGGCATGGGCACCACCACCGGCGCCTCCGACCAGGGCGGCCAGGAGTTCAGCGTCTCCGGGAGCCGCGCGGGCA
Source organism: Actinospineispora eucalypti (assembly GCF_039543365.1). Classification (NCBI taxonomy): domain Bacteria; kingdom Bacillati; phylum Actinomycetota; class Actinomycetes; order Pseudonocardiales; family Pseudonocardiaceae; genus Actinospineispora; species Actinospineispora eucalypti. The sequence continues at coordinate 3,202 of NZ_BAABJP010000035.1, read as the reverse complement.
CCGGCGGCGGAGGCCGGCGACGAGCCCCCGGTGCACCCGCCGACCTGGCGGTCCGGTCGCGGCCGGGCCCCGCCGCAGGACGGCGCTACGACGAGTGGTGCCATCGCGGCGGCACCTACCGGCGCGCCTGGTGTGCCGTCTCCGAGCTGCTTCCCGACACCAGTGGCCTTCCCTACACACCGGCCGCACCACCGGACCTGCCGCTTCGCGCCCAACTCGCCCGCCTCGGCCTGTCCGACGCCCGTCACCGTCGCCAACCCGACGGTGACGCCCTCGACGCGACCCTGCTGGCCGAGCTCGCGGTCGATCGACGCCTCGGCCGCACCGGTGACGTTCGCGTCTACGAGAACCGCCGCCGCACGCGCCGCGATCTCGGGGTGCTGGTCCTGCTGGACGCCAGCGGCTCCACCGGCACGCTGAGCGGGCCGGCGCCGGTGTTCGAGGCCCAACGTGAGCTGGCCGGCCGGCTCACCGCGGCCCTGGACGGGCTCGACGACCGGGTCGCCACCTACGCCTTCTACTCCCTCGGCCGCGAGCACGTCCGGTTCCTGCGGGTCAAAGGGTTCGACCAGCGCTACGACCGCGCCGCGCAACGACGGCTGGCCGCACTCACACCGGCCGGCTACACCCGCCTCGGGGCCGCCGTCCGGCACGCCACCCACACCCTGCTCACCCACGCCGGCACCACGAACACCCTGCTGGTGGTGCTCGGTGACGGCTTGCCCTACGACGAGGGATACGAACACGCCCACGCCCAGCACGACACCCGCCACGCGCTCACCGAGGCCGTCGAGCGCGGCGTGGGTTGCCTGTGCCTGAGCCCGCGCGCAACCAGCCGACCCGAGGTCCTCGACACCGTGTGGGGCCACGTCACCCACCACGCCGTCAAGGATCCCCGTGACCTCACCACGCACGTGCGGACCCTGTTCAGTGCCGCGTTGGCCGAGGCAGCCGCCAGCCGCCGTGCCGGCACCCGCCGCGGCAGCGCGGCCTGACCCGACCACCGGAAGGACGTCCATGACCGCCGAGCTGCTGCGTGGCCACCACGGTGCACACACCCACCCCGGGCAACCGTTCTACCTCCCCACCGGGAACGAGATCGAGGTCTTCCACGCCGCCGCCCGGCGCGGCCTGCCGATCATGCTCAAGGGCCCCACCGGGTGCGGCAAGACCCGCCTGGTCGAGCACATGGCCGACCGGCTCGGCGTGCCGCTGTACACCGTGTCCTGCCACGAGGACATGACCGCCGGCGACCTGCTCGGCCGCTACGTTCTGACCGGCGGCGACACCGAGTGGGTCGACGGCCCCCTGACCAGGGCCGCGCGCGAGGGCGGGATCTGCTACCTCGACGAGGTCGTCGAGGCCCGCCAGGACGCCACCGTGGCCATCCACTCCCTGACCGACCACCGACGCCAACTCAGCCTCGAACGCCTCGGTGGCCAGACCATCCCCGCCGCCGACGGCTTCACCCTCGTGGTCTCCTTCAACCCCGGCTACCAGAGCGTGCTCAAGGACCTCAAGATGTCCACCCGCCAACGCATGGTGGCCATCGAGCTCGACTACCCACCCGCCGACCTCGAACGCGCGATCGTCCTGCGCGAGGGCGGCACCGAGGAACGCCTCGACGACCTGCTCGCCCTGGCCCACGCCCTGCGGCGGGCCACCGACAACGGGCTGGCCGAGGTCGCCTCCACCCGCACCGTGGTCACCGCCAGCCAACTGCTCGCCGAAGGCCTGCCCTTCGACGTCGCCGCACACGCCGCCATCGCGCTACCGCTCACCGACGACCCGGAGCTCGCCCGCCAGCTGTCCACCCTCATCGGCTCCTACAGCTGACCTCCCCACCCAACCCGAGCCTCGACCAAGCAAAGGAACCGACATGCCAGCGCCGTATCGCGTGATCCAGTGGGCACCCGGACTGGTGGGCAAGATGTCCCTGAAAGGCATTCTCACCCGCCCCGACCTCGAACTCGCCGGGCTCTGGGTCCACAACCCGGACAAGGCCGGCCTCGACGCCGGCGAGTTCGTCGGCCTCCCCTCCATCGGCGTCACCGCCACCACCGACGCCAACAGGCTGCTGGCCACCGACGCCGACTGCGTCGTCTACACCGCGACCGACCTGCGCCGCCAACCCGCCGAACTGGTCGCCGACATCGCCCAAATCCTGCGCTCGGGCAAGAACGTCGTCGGCGTGCAGGCCTCGATGAACCACCCGGCCCTGCACGGCGCCGACCTCGTCGCGGAACTCGAAGCCGCCTGCCGCGAGGGCGCCACCAGCTACTACCCGACCGGTATCAACGCCAACGGCAGCCAGACCGTCCTCGCCGCGCTGGGCAGCATGTGCCAGCGCATCGAGTCCACCTACCTGTGCGAGATGTACAACTTCTCCACCTACGAAGACCCCGCCGTCTTCGGCTACTTCGGCTACGGTCTCGGCCCCGACGAGGCCCACCGGCACGACCTGCGCCCCCTGTTCGAGTACCTGTTCGGCCCCGCCCTGCACCTGACCGCCCACTGGCTCGGCGTCCAGCTCGACGAGATCCGCTGGGACCAGGAACACGCCCTGAGCGCCCGCGACATCACGGCCCCGCTGTTCACCCTCCAGGCAGGCACCGTCTCCGCCATCCGGTTCAACCTCGACGGCTACGTCGACGGCAAATGCCGAGTCACCCAGGGCGGCTGCTATTGGCTCGGGGACTACCCCACCCACTGGGAACCACCACCCGGCGACGGCGGCTACCGACTGGCCATCAAGGGCGACCCCAGCATGCAGGTCCAGTGGGCCACCCACACCGACAACGGCTACTACGGCGGCCACCTGAACAAACACCGGTCTCCGCAAGACCTGGCCATCATGGGCGGCCTGATGGCCACCGCCGCACGCGCGGTCAACGCGATCCCCGCCCTGTGTGATGCGCCGCCCGGAATCCGAACACTCGCCGACCAGACCCCCCTCCTCCCACCCGTCGACTGGCGACACGGCGGTGCCGGCGACAAGAACGGCGCCGTATTCGCCGGCGCACGCCCGACCACCTGAGCCGCACCGCAAACGGCAGGCCGGTCACACTCGATCTCCGGCTTCCTCAGCAGGTCATGCAGGGGCCGTGCTGCTCCGGGTGTGCGCGTCAGGGTGCCAACGGGGACTGTTCCAAGATCGGTGTTTCCGGCCCGACGCGCCGGGCTGAGGTCCGGCGAGATGGGC
>NZ_BAABJP010000034.1:0-1263 GCF_039543365.1 Actinospineispora eucalypti | reverse complement strand
CCCGAACCAGCCACTACCAACGCCGATTACAACTCACATAACGAAGTGCGGCTGGAGTACTAGTACTGCAACGGCAGTTGAGGGCCTCTGCGATGATCTCGGCTCGTGGTGGTGGATCTTGCGGTGGCCGAGCTTGATCGGCTGCATGAGCGGGTAGCGGGCCGGTTCCGGCGGGCGGAGCCGCGGGTGCGGATGCGTGAGTACGTGTCCGGGCTGGTTGCGGGGTTGGAACGGAAGAATGGGTGGACGCTGGCTGAACACGCCGGCGAGGGCTCGCCGGACGGGATGCAGCGGTTGCTGCGTTGGGCGGACTGGGATGTCGACGGGTTGCGCGATGGCGTGCGCGATCATGTTGTGGACCGGCTCGGCGACTCGGCCGCGGTGTTGATCCTCGACGACACCGGGTTCATCAAGAAGGGCAGGTGCCGTTTTCCTGGGTCACCGCCGATGAGGCCTACGGGCAGGTCAAGTACCTGCGGGTGTGGCTTGAACAGCACGACGCCGCCTACGTGCTGGCCACCAAACGCAACGACACCCTCGTCACCGCCGACGGTCTGCTGGGTGGCGAACAGCGTGCCGACGTTCTCATCGACGCGGTGAACCCGCGGGCCTGGCGCAGGTTGTCGGTCGGCGCGGGCGCGCACGGCCCACGGCTCTACGACTGGGCCCGGGTACCGATCCGGATCGGCTGGCGGGCCGGGCGCGGGCACTGGCTGCTCGCGCGACGTTCGATCAGCGACCCCACCGAGATCGCCTACTACGTCTGCTACGGCCCTCGCCGGTCGACCCTCGTCGATCTGGCCTGGACCGCCGGGACCCGCTGGCGGATCGAGGAATGCTTCGCCCAAGCCAAGAACGAAGCCGGTCTCGACCACTACCAAGTCCGCAGCTACCGGGCCTGGTACGCGCACATCACCTTGTCCATGCTCGCCCTGGCCTGGCTCACTGGGCTGCGCGTCCAGGCCACCGCCCAGACCGCCACAGACATCATTGACCAGGCTTCGCATCCCACCAGAAGGACATGATCAACCTGACGCTACCCGAGATCAGACGCCTGATCACCGCGCTGATCATGCGACACGCCCCGCCACCCGCGCACGTCTGGTCCTGGTCACATTGGCGCCGACGACGCCAACACCAAGCCCGCCTCAGCCACTACCGACGACGAGGCCACCCGCTCACCCAACTGCCGTTGCAGTACTAGTACTCCAGCCGCACTTCGTGATCTTTCGTGGTAGGGTCTCGATCTTGTGGTGGTGGAGG
>NZ_BAABJP010000033.1:0-3533 GCF_039543365.1 Actinospineispora eucalypti | reverse complement strand
TCGCAGACGGGTCCGACAATTTACGACGCTTCACGACCGATCCTTCGCATGGTCGACTCCACCCGGCCGGACCTGGCGGCGGCCGGGCCAGGCAGAGCTGGGCCTGTACCCAGCCTGACCCCTGGCGGGGTGGTGAGCGTGGGCCGGTCACCGACGCGGGGGCTTGCGTTCCCAGCGGTGTCGGTCGTAGAAACTGTGGTATGGGGCACGGCGATGTGGTGCACGTGTGGCCTCTTGGCGCGGGGCGGCATTCGCATCCGTCTCGCGGTGGTTGTTTGCTTGAGCTGGTGAGCACGCTGCCGGGTGGGTATTGGACCGATCGGCCGGACGGGGTGCCGTCCACTGTCGCGGCGCTGGTGGTCGCGGTGAATGACGCGACCAGCGATGCGCAGCGTCCGGCGCTGACGCCCTTGGCCCCGTGGTTGGCTTCTGTGCCGGTGACAGACGCCGCGCAGACCGCGCGGGTCGTGGCGGTTTCCGCGAGCCGTGCGGCGCTGCCTTTGGCCGGTGCTGGCGTGGTGGACCGGTTACGCGTTGAGGCGTCCGCGGCCGCCCGCACGGTTTCTCGGGGTGGGGTGGCTGGATGGTGGTTGAGGCGTTCTCGCCGCCGCTCAGCCGCGAGAGCGGTGCGGTTGGCGGTGGAGGTGGTGCGGGGCGCGGGTGGTGACCGCGGATTGCGGGACCTGCTTGTCGGATCGCTTGATGCGTGGCGGTTGGCCGGCGGGTTGGCGCCTGTGCCGTTGCTGGATCGGCCGGCCGAGGACTGCGCTACCGAGCTTGCCGTGCGTTGCGAGCTTCGCGCCCACCCCGGTAGTGACTCGGCGTCGGTGTACTGCACCGCTGTGCTGGACTCGTGGCCGGACTGGTTGCGGCACCGGTGGGTCAGCCAGCAAGCGGGCGAGGCGCGCGCTGATTTCGTCGACGTGTGTGCGCGATAGGCACCAGGTCCACCGCTGTGTCTTGACTCGCAGCGTGTCCGGGGCTGTACTGAACGTGGTGATGGATCTCGCCAGGGCTTTCGGCCCGAACCGCCTCACCGAGAGGCTGATAGGTCCTGGTCAGCGTGCGCCACGATGACTCGCGACCAGGAGGCTCAGCCCATGCGGAACACGGGACCAGCACTCCGGTTGTCGATTTTTGTCCGCGAAAGCGACCACTGGCATCACAAACCGCTGTATGCCGAGATCGTGCACCGCGCGCACAAGGCCGGGCTCGCCGGCGCCACCGTCATTCGGGGCATCGAGGGCTTCGGCGCCAGCTCACAGATCCATACCAATCATCTGTTCCGGCTCGGTGAAGACCTGCCCGTGCTGATCATCGTCACGGACCGCGAGGACCGAATCCACGAGTTCCTCCCACACCTGGACGATCTCGACATCCAAGGACTCGTCGCGCTCGACAAGGTCGAAACCGTCCACTACACGCAACCCGAACACAAACACGCCCACTGGTGGTCCAAGCTCTAAGCCCGCACCCCCTACACGACCCCCACACCCTGCCCCCACGGGCGGGTGCGTGCGCGGCAGGGCGAGGCCTGGCTGGCTGAGCGCGTGTGTGATCCAGGGTGAGCTTCGGCACAGCCACGCGACACACCCGGCCGCGGCCGGGCTAATCTCGGGAACGTGCGGCGGTGGGGCTCGCCGCTCCGGCTCACGGAACAACCGCGGCTTGGCCGCCAACAGTCCCTACTTGGGTCGTACAGTTGTGCGTTCAAGTAGGAGGCGGCGCCCATGAGCAGGGAGATTGACTTCGCCAAACCCATCGATCCGGACGTCGATCTCCGGTTCGCCACGCAGCGGCGTGAACTCGCCCGCACACACGGCGCGGTGCTGCTCGTCATCGCCCTCGGCGGCGGCCTCGGCGGGCTCGCCCGCTACGGCCTCTCCGAGCTGTTGCCCACCCCACCAGGGGGACTCCCGTGGGCGACGTTCCTGGCCAACGTGATCGGTTGCTTTGTGATCGGCGTCCTGATGGTTCTGATCACCGAGGTCTGGTCGGCGCACCGCCTCATCCGGCCGTTCCTCGGTGTCGGGTTCCTCGGCGGATTCACCACATTCTCCACCTACACCACCGAGACCCGGACGCTGCTGCAACCGGCAACCGTGGCCCTCGCGTTCGTCTACCTCGCCGGAACCCTCCTTGCCGCGATGCTCGCGGTCATCGCCGGGGTATGGCTCACCCGAGCGGCGACCGGCTCCGTGCGCGACCCACAGAAGGCGGCCTGACATGGCGGTCAGCGGTCACGCCCTGCGGCTGACGATCCTGGTCGGCGAAGACGACACCTGGCACCACAAGCCCCTGCACCACGAAATCGTCGAACGCGCCCGCGCCGCGGGCCTCGCCGGGGCCACCGTCCTGCGCGGCTGCGAAGGATACGGCAGCTCCTCACTCATCCACACCGACCGGCTCCTCAGCCTCGCCGAGGACCTACCGATCATCGTCATCATCATCGACACCGAGCCACCCATCCGCGCCTTCCTCGCCGACATCGACGAACTCCTGCGCGAGGCAACCGTCCTGCTCGACGACGTCGAAATCCTGCGCCACCAACAGGACCACGCATCATGACCATCGCACTCGTCTTCACCGGCGCGATGATCGGCGCCCCGCTGCGCTACCTCATCGACCGCGCCATACAAGCACGCCACGACAGCCTCTTCCCCTGGGGCACCCTCACCGCCAACATCACCGGCTGCCTCATCCTCGGCGGCCTCACCGGCGCCAGCCTGGCGCTGCCCGCCCCACTGCTCGCCCTACTCGGCACCGGATTCTGCGGAGCACTCACCACCTACAGCACCTTCAGCTACGAAACCCTGCGACTCCTCGAGCAGAAAAGCTACTTCTACGCCACCACGAACATCACCGTCAGCGTGATCGCCGGCCTCGGCGCCACCCTGTTCGCCTACACCACCGTCCACGCCCTCACCACCTGAGCGTGCCCCAGCGATCGCGGCTCCAGCAAGTCCAACCAGGCCAGCTGACCGATAGGCCAAGCGTGGCGTGCGATCACCGCGCGCCTGACACCGATGGTGGTGTAGATGACCAGCGTTCGGTCCAGCTCGACGACCAGTTTCGGGTTCCATCATGCGCCCGGCTTATCCGCGCAACCACCCGACGCAGCCGGGCCAGGGTGGGCTTGGTCAACTCGGCGTGCAGCTCCCAGAGGAACGCGGCCAGGCCGAACCTTCCGGCTCCGGTCACGATGGCATCGTGGCTGCCGCAATGAACATGTTGATCAGGTTCCGACGCGTACTGATCGCCGCGCAATTCCTGCAGGCCCGCAGGTCCAGCCCACCCTGAACGAATCCAGATCATCCGTCTGCCCTGGGATGATGCCGCAGCGTGATTGCGAAACCCCAGATCTGTCGGCGTGACCATCGTAGCCGAACAAGTGTTCCCTCGGTGTCTGGCGCCTCCGTAGGCGCCGACGTGCTCGCCAGGTGTGGTGGCAACCACCCGCCGCGCCCAGCTGTTCGAGCGGTCCGAAGCTAGAGACCGGGCCGGGTTTGCGGGACCACTGAAATGGACAGCGC
>NZ_BAABJP010000032.1:0-13443 GCF_039543365.1 Actinospineispora eucalypti | reverse complement strand
TCGCAGACGGGTCCGACAATTTACGACGCTTCACGACCGATCCTTCGCATGGTCGACTCCACCCAGCGGGGGCCGCCCCGGACCACCGCCGCCCGGTGGTGCACCGCTGGCTGGAGGGTCTGGCCGGTGTGGTGTTGGTCGCCCTGGGGTCCGGCTCGCCACCGACGGCGCCCGCTGACACGAAACGGCCGGTCCCCGAGTGTGCTCGGGGACCGGCCGTCGTGTACATGCGGGTCGATCAGGTGTGGGTGACGTCCAGGTCGTGCGAGTCCTCGAACCGCGCGTCGTTGTGCGAGCTCACGTCGTCGTGGCTGTCGCTACGACTGTGGTCCTCGACACCGTGACAGATAGAGAGGCGTCGCGAACCCCTGGCGGGGTGGTGAGCGTGGGCCGGTCACCGACGCCGCGGCTTGCGTTCCCAGCGGTTTCGGTCGTAGAAACTGTGGTATGGGCCACGGCGATGTGGTGCACGTGCGGCCTCTTGCCGCGGGGCGGCATTCGCATCCGTCTCGCGGTGGTTGTTTGCTTGAGCTGGTGAGCACGCTGCCGGGTGGGTATTGGACCGATCGGCCGGGCGGGGTGCCGTCCACTGTGGCGGCGCTGGTGGTCGCGGTGAATGACGCGACCAGCGATGCGCAGCGTCCGGCGCTGATGCCCCTGGCCCCGTGGTTGGCTTCTGTGCCGGTGACCGACGCCGCGCAGACCGCGCGGGTCGTGGCGGTTTCCGCGAGCCGTGCGGCGCTGCCTTTGGCCGGTGCTGGCGTGGTGGACCGGTTACGCGTTGAGGCGTCCGCGGCCGCCCGCACGGTTTCTCGGGGTGGGGTGGCTGGATGGTGGTTGAGGCGTTCTCGCCGCCGCTCAGCCGCGAGAGCGGTGCGGTTGGCGGTGGAGGTGGTGCGGGGCGCGGGTGGTGACCGCGGATTGCGGGACCTGCTTGTCGGATCGCTTGATGCGTGGCGGTTGGTGGGCGGGTTGGCGCCTGTGCCGTTGCTGGATCGGCCGGCCGAGGACTGCGCTGCCGAGCTTGCCGTGCGTTGCGAGCTTCGCGCCCACCCCGGTAGTGACTCGGCGTCGTTGTATTGCACCGCTGTGCTGGACTCGTGGCCGGACTGGTTGCGAGACCGGTGGGTCAGCCAGAAGACGGGCAAGGCGCGCGCTGATTTCGTCGACGTGTGTGCGATAGGCACCAGGTCCACCGCTGTGTCTTGACTCGCAGCGTGTCCGGGGCTGTACTGAACGTGGTGATGGATCTCGCCAGGGCTTTCGGCCCGAACCGCCTCACCGAGAGGCTGATAGGTCCTGGTCAGCGTGCGCCACGATGACTCGCGACCAGGAGGTTCAGCCCATGCGGAACACGGGACCAGCACTCCGGTTGTCGATTTTTGTCCGCGAAAGCGACCACTGGCATCACAAACCGCTGTATGCCGAGATCGTGCACCGCGCGCACAAGGCCGGGCTCGCCGGCGCCACCGTCATTCGGGGCATCGAGGGCTTCGGCGCCAGCTCGCGGATCCATACCAATCATCTGTTCCGGCTCGGTGAAGACCTGCCCGTGCTGATCATCGTCACGGACCGCGAGGAACGAATCCGCGAGTTCCTCCCACACCTGGACGATCTCGACATCCAAGGACTCGTCGCGCTCGACAAGGTCGAAACCGTCCACTACACGCAACCCGAACACAAACACGCCCACTGGTGGTCCAAGCTCTAGATGAATCGATTGGGTCTATCCCGTGATCGGTGTTTCCGGCGGTTCGGTTAGTAGCTCTCAGCTGCCGGCCAGCGGTTGCTGAAGGTGATGGCGAAGGCGTTGAGCACGGGCTTCGTGCGCCGTGAGGCGCTGTGGTTTGAGTGGAGGTGAGAGACCGCCACCGTCGGGTCGTCGCAGCGGCCTGGCAGGAGCTGAGGGCTGGCTGATCCGGGAGGTGCCGGGGAGGCTGGGAGCAGCCCTGACAAAGCCGGGACGTGCCAGTACTGCCAGATGGTACGGGTCCGGCGAGCGGGATCGAGAGGAGCACGCGAGGAACCGATGTTGTAAAGCCCCTCAATGCTTTACCGGCTCGAATCTGGTGGATGTGGGCCGGGAGCGGTGCGTCCCTGCCGCTGTAGCGGCGGTTGGGGAACTTCTGGGTGGTGAAGCCGACGGCTCGGGAGGCCGTGCTGAAGGCCTGCGGCGTAGGCGTGGCGAGACCGCAGGGGCAGAGTCGGGCTCCTCCTCGATCAAGCGAACCACAGTGAACACGGGAACCGCTTCGGGTCTCGCCTTCCTCCGCAAGTCCGTTGTGGATGGTTGGGTTGGGTTCATCGTCGACCGATCGGTCTGGAGCGGGGCGGAGTCGCCGTAGTACTCCGAGCCGGGGAAAGCCCGGTGCATGGGGAAGGGCGGCAGCGGATGGATAGGAGATGGTGGCTGTAATGCCGACAGACGCACCACCGAACGGTGGTGCTCCGGCCGAGGTCCCGAAGGGGCCGTGGCAGCGGGTATCGGAGATGCAGGCCAAGCTTCACCGTTGGGCGGCGGCCGATCCTGGCCGCGGGTTCGACGATGTGTTCAACTTCGTGCATGACCGGGCGACGCTGATCGTGGCGTTCGCCCGGGTCGCGGGTAACCGGGGCGCGAACACGCCCGGTGTCGACGGTCTCACCGCCGCCGGCGTCGAGCAGCACCTCGGTGTTCCGGGGTTCCTGGATGACCTGCGTGTCTCCGTGAAGGAGGGCTCGTTCCGGCCGTTGCCGGTGCGGGAGCGCAGGATCCCGAAGCCCGGTGGTTCGGGGAAACTCAGGAAACTGGGGATCCCGACCATCGCGGACCGGGTGGTCCAGGCGGCGTTGAAGCTGGTGCTGGAACCGATTTTCGAGGCCGACTTTCTGCCGGTCTCGTATGGGTTCCGGCCGAAGCGGCGGGCGCAGGACGCGATCGCTGAGATCCACATGTTCGGTTCCCGCGGCTATCAGTGGGTGCTGGACGCGGATATCGAGGCGTGTTTTGACTCGATCGACCACGCGGCCCTGATGGACCGTGTGCGTGTTCGGGTGAAGGACAAACGCGTGCTGTTGTTGGTGAAGGCGTTCCTCAAGGCTGATGGCGCTCGGTGAGAGTCCCCGGGGGTGCTCGTCGAAAGTCCCCAGCTGAGGCGGTGGCCAGCATATCGGCGTGGTTATTGGCGGCGGAGTGGGATCACGCCGTCGGGTGCCGCGATGGGCATGGTGGGTCGTGCTGCTTCGGGTGTGGTGAGCAGGGCGACGATGGTGATGGGGCCGCCGCAGTGGGGGCAGTCTCGCTGGGCGACGGTCTGGGGTTGGGGCATCGGTGGTGCTGGTGCGCCGGCGGTCTGGGGGCCTGGTCGGTGGGTGGTGCGTTCGACTTCGCGTCGGGCGGCGGCGGTGCGTTTGCACGGGGTTGAGCAGTAGACCTTGGTCGTTCTGGTGCGCCCGGTGGCGGTGAACGGTTCCCAGCAGATGGGGCAGGTTTTCGTGATCGCTTGTTCTGTGGTGTTAGGAGACATGGGCGTTCACGGCCTTACGGAGTTTGTCTGAGGTGGCTTGGTGGGAACGGAGTCGATAGGATGGCCCATCGATTCCGACGACGGTGGCGCGATGCAATAATCTGTCGAGCATCGCCGCGGCGACAGTGGCATCCCCGAATGCGGTTGCCCAGTCAGCGATACCAACATTTGTGGTGAGAATTGTGCTGGACTTCAGATACCTCTGGTTGATCACTTGGAACAGCGCTGAGGCTCCGTCGCCGGGCAGCGGCAGGTAGCCAAGCTCGTCGACTTATGCGGATATCCGCATAAATCGACCTATGCCGACTTGGTGACTATGCCGAGTCGGCTTCGTGGTCGGTCTGCTGAGCTGGGGGTTTCCTGTCAGAGGCTCGGCATAGTCACAGGGACTCCAGGAAGCTGAGGATTTTGTCCGGTGGCCGGTAGCGACCGGGTGGGCTGGTTGCGGGCGTGGTGAGCGCGAGGGCTTTCTCCTTCATGTTGATGTCGGCGTGGACGTAGGCGTCGGTCGAGCGGATTCCGGCGTGGCCGAGCCAGAGCGCGATGACTGTGGTGTCGACCCCGGCCTGCAGCAATGACATTGCGCAGCTGTGGCGCAGGGTGTGTGGGTGGATCTTCTTGCTGGCTAGCGAGGGGCAGTGTTGGCCGGCGGTGCGGGCGTGGGTGCTGATCCGCAGGGCGATCGCGTCACGGCTGAGGCGCCGGCCAGTGCGGGTGTGAAACAGCGGGCCGTTGGGGCGGTCGGCGTGTTCGGCCATCCAGTCGTGGAGGAGGGCTTGCAGCGGCTGGCTGAGCGGGACAGCGCGTTGTTTGCGGCCCTTGCCTTCGCAGCGCACGTGTGCGCCGATGCCGAGGGTGATGTCGGCGCGGTTGAGCCCGGTCAGCTCGGAGACCCGCAGCCCGGTCTGGACGGCGAGCATCATCATGACCCGGTCGCGTCGGCCCTCCCAGCGGGCTGGGTCCGGCGCGGCGAGCAGCGCGTCCACTTCGTGCGCGGTGAGGAAATCGATGACCCGTTTGTCGAACCGTTTCGGCGGGATGGCCAGGACGTGGGCGATGAGCTGGGCGTGCTCGGGGTGGCGCAGCGCGGCGTAGGAGAACAGCGAGCGGATCGCGGTCAGTCGGGTGTTGCGGGTGCGGATGCTGTTGCCCCGGATGGTCTCGAGGTGATGGAGGAACCCAGAGATGACGGTGGCGTTCAGGTCCTCCCAATCCAACTGCGCAGGTGGCTTGGCCGTGTGCCGGTGAATGTAGGCCAGCAGCAGGCGGATGGTGTCGCGGTAGGCGGCGATGGTGCGTGGGCTGGCCTGGCGTTGGCCGATCAACCGGTCGGTGAAGAAGGCCTGCAGGGTGGGGGCGACGAGCGTCATCGCTGGGCCTCCCGCCAGGGAGTGTCTCGTCGAGCCGCAGCCATGGCCAGCAGTTCGGGGGCGGCCGAAAGGTAGGTGTAGGTGTGGCTGGGCTCGCGGTGACCGAGGTAAGTGGACAGCCACGGGATCTTGGCCGCCACGTTGTCCCGGGCGCGATACCAGCCCAGGAGGGTTCGGACGGCGAACGTGTGGCGCACGTCGTGCAACCGTGGCGGCGAGGGCGCGCCGGCGCCGACGCCGCTGGTGTTGACCAGTTGCCGGAAGGTGAGGCTGACACACGCATAGAGCAGCCGCGTTCCCTTGGTGGAGGTGAAGAAGCTGGGCTGATCCGAGCCCAACTGGAGACGATCCCGCAGCTGGGAGTAATCCTGGAGTGCCTCTCGGGTGCTGGGGTGCAGCGGAACCAGCCGCGACTTGCCGAACTTGGACTCGCGGATCAGCAGTACCCCTTGTGCCCAGTCGATGTCGGCGCGGTCGAGCTTGATGGCCTCGCCGATCCGCAGGCCGCTGGCGGCTAGGAGCCCGATCAGCGTGTAGTAGGTCGCCGCCCTCGGCGGCGGCGACAACGTCCGCCAGGCGTTGTTCATGATCGTGTCGATGTCGGCTGGTGTGTAGATGAACGGGCGGCGCCATCGTGGCCGGTGTGGCATCAGCCCCAGCGGTGGCACCTCGGTGCTTGGGTCGATCCCAGCCAGATACCGGGCGAAGCCCCGCGCGGCGGTTAACCGGCGCGGCCCGATGGTCGAGGCTCTGCCAGAGCCGCTGGGGGCGTTGGCCTGTTGCGCCCAGGCCAGCGCCGCCTCGATCGTCACGGTGGTGATCTCGCGGGCATCGAGGTAGGTCACGAAGCCGGGAAGGAGCCAGGCGGCCTCGGTCATCTGGTGTCCGAGTGAGCGACGAAGCCGCAGGTAGTCCGCCAGGGCCTGTTCCAAGGCGCTCATCGTGTCGCTCCCGGCCAGGGCAGTGCGACGGTGCGCAGCGCGCCGAGGTCGACCTTGGCATACAAGGCCGTGGTGGCCAGGTCCTGATGGCGCAGAACCCGGCTGATCGCCGCAAGGCTGGCACCGCGGCGCAGTAGTCCACCGGCCAGGGCGTGTCGCAGCCGGTGTGGCCCCACCGGGGTGACACCGGCGCGCAGGCAGGCTCGTTCGACCACGTCCCCGACCAGATCCGCTCGGATCGGCGCTCGTGGAGCCCGACAGGTCAGGAACAACCGGCGCGACGGCTGAACACGGTGTGCCCGAGACAGATAGGCCACCAGGGCCTCACCCACGTCAACCGGCAGCGGCAACCGGTCCTGCCGGCGTGCTTTGCCCCGCACGAGCAGTTCGCCCGCCCGCCAGTCGATGTCGTCGAGCTCCAGCCGGGCAATCTCGATCGAGCGCAGTCCCAGCCGGGCAACCAGCATGATGATCGCGAAGTTCCGGACACCGACCTCGGTGTCTCGATCGCAGCTATGCAGCAGCAGCTGGGTGTCCACACCGCTGAAGACTTTGGGGATGCCGGCCAGACGCCACCCACCGACCGGCGGCACCGCGGCGCCCAGCCGCAACGAAGTGATTTCCCGCAGATACAGAAAGCGCAGTACCGAGCGCAGCTCAGCTACCCGCCCCTTGGCGGATCCAGCTGACACCCGAGCACATTCCCGCAGCAAGAAGGCGTTGACGTCGGCGCCGGTCAACACCGACGGCGTGAACACCCCGTCGACCATCGCCTGCTCGCGCAGGAACCGGCGGGCGGTGTTCTCGTAACGCAGGACCGTCGCCGGCGCCAGATTGCGCTCCTGGATCATCCAGCACCGATACCGCTCAAGCAGGCTGGCCAACGGGCTCGGCGCCGCCCCAGCCGGTTCGGCAACGACTCCAGCCTCGCGCAGATAACTCAGCACCGGCCTCATTGAGCGTGGCCCACCAACCCGGCGCTGTCCGCGAGCGCAGCGTGCATCCAGGAACGCCGCCATGCGCTGCTCGTCCAGCTCCCCGACGTCCAGGCCCTCCATCACCAGCCATCGGCCAACCTGGCCGAAGTCCTTCAACATGTTCCGGACCGTCCCGGGCGTGTATCCCTGGCCGATCAACCACGCCCGGTATCCCTCAACATGCGGACCGAGCAGACCAGGCTTCCTCCGCGTCCCCGACATCGCACACCTCCTGTCCAGGAAGCGCCCTGCTCCCTAGCCCAGAGGCTTCTCTGCGCACGCGACTATGCCGAGCCTCTGCCAGGAAACCCCCAGCTCAGCAGACCGACCACGAAGCCGACTCGGCATAGTCACCAAGTCTGCATAGGTCGACATGCTGCCCGTCGGCGCGGACGCCGCCGAGGCGTTCTACCGGATCGTCGACGCCGCCTACGAGCGCCGCTCGATCGCGGTGACCAGCAACATCCACCCCAGCAAAGCGCACATGTTCGCGCGAACATGTGCGAGGTGGCACCGAAACGTCAGTGGTTCAGCAGGTTGTCTGCGGGGCGGCGGAGCCTTCGGGCGGCCGCGCGGAGCTGTCGGCGAGTTCCTCCAGCTCGTCTGGTCCGAGCGGTTCGGGTGCCAGCGCTCGCCGGCCGGGGCCGGCTCTGCGCGGTGTCATGGTT
Organism: Actinospineispora eucalypti; assembly: GCF_039543365.1. NCBI lineage: Bacteria > Bacillati > Actinomycetota > Actinomycetes > Pseudonocardiales > Pseudonocardiaceae > Actinospineispora > Actinospineispora eucalypti. The sequence goes on along the minus strand of NZ_BAABJP010000032.1, from coordinate 5,981 downwards.
GCGGCAGCCGGCAAGCGTCGACGTGGTCGGCGAGGTAGATCAACGGTGCTTGGGGGTCCATGCCGAACGCTGCCGCGACGAGTTTCGGATCGAGGGTGTTGACCAGGTCGACCAGGCGGGTGGAGCGGACCATTTGTGGTGGGAAGCCGCACTCGTCCAGGACGTGGGACAGGTAGGCGGCCGCTCGGCCGGTCTTGGTGCCTTTGGTGACCAGCACGTGTGGGTTGTCGGTCGGCCAGGCCTGTCGGTGGGCCAGGCAACGCTGCAGCGCGGACCAGGAGGCCGGGTCAAGCGGCACGGGGTGGGGTCGCTTCCCGAGGCGGACCGTCTGGGCGTGAGGGTCGATGTCGGTGATCTTGAGTGTCCTTGTTTCCCAGCTCGCGGCGCCGTGCAGCAGCGCGAGCATCCCGACCAGGGCTTCGTGCGGGTGGACCTGGTCGTTGGTGGTCCAGCGCCGGAACAGTTCGCGTTGCTGGTCGCGGGTGAGGGTGCGGCCTCGGAAGGCATTCGATTCCCGCGCGGTCAGACCCCGGGTCGGATCGACCAGCACGCGACGCTGGGCCCGGGCGGAGGCGAAGAACTGGCGCAGCACGGTCAGCCGCCGCTTGCGTGCCTTCGGCAGGGTGGTCAGGAACGCCTCGATGTCATGCACGTCGACCAACGCCCAGTCCTGCTTTCCACGCTGGGACACGAGGAACACCGCGAGGTCACGCAGGATCGCCAGCGCTGTTTCCAGGGTGTGATCGCTACGAGGCCGGGTGCCGGCCCGGCGGGCCCGCTGCTGGGCTTGCATGCGGGAGGTGTCGAAGGCGGCCACGGCTGGTCGCAGTGGTGAGGGGACGGCGTCGATGCGGCGCTGGCGGCGGCCGGCGGCCAGCCGCTCTGACTGGTCGGTGGGCAGCGCCAGACCTCGGGCGGTGAAGAAGTCCTCGAGCGCTCGGGCCAGGGGCCCGATGGAGCGTCCCGGGCGGCGGGCGCGCTCGAGGATGGTCTGCGGGTGGTTCGGGTGTTCGCTGGTGAGCAGCCGGCCTAGTGTGGTGATCATCTCGCAGGCGCTGCTGGGGTTATGTCTCGCGGACAGGTGGACGGTGAACTCGCCCAGCCATCGAGGCGGGTCGTCGAGGCGAGCGATGAGGTTGTCGGCTCGGATGAACAGCCGGGCTGGCTGGCGTTGGTAGCACGGCGAGCACAGTCCCAGGCCCGAGTGTCGGCGCAGCTGCCCGCACTGGCGGCAGATACGGGGTGGTTGCTTGCCTGGGCGAGGGCGGGAGCACGAGCCGCACCAGCCGGTCGCGTCGCGCAGGTAGCCGGGCTTGCCGCAGCGGGGGCATAACTGCCGTTGGGTGCGCAGCTCGGCCTTGCGGCGACAGGTTTTACACAGCCTCGCGTCGGCCCTGCGCACCGGGTGGTCACACTCGGTGCAGCGCCGTGAGCACAACGTGCAACGACCGGTGGAGTCGAGCAGCACCCGCTGCTTGCCGCAGTCGGGGCAGGAGGCCTTGGCCGCCTGCTCGCGCATGCGGCGCATGCACAGGCAGCAGTGCTCGCGACCGAGGAACCCGACCGGGGCGCCGCAGTCCACGCAGTCACGCTGACGTTTGCCCATCACCGATCACCGATCACCGATCACCGGTCCGATCGGGCGCCTGGTCACAGCGGCGGCAGCGACCGGCCATGCTCATTGACAACCTTCGGCTCGCCGGCCGGCCGGGGCGCGGCGGGGCTCTCGACTGGGGTGGTGTCCACCTCGAACAGGTCGTCAGGGGTGCATTGCAGCGCCGTGCACAACGCGATCAACGTCGAGAGCTTCACCTGGGCCGGTTCTTTGGTCAACAGCGCCGACACCGACGCCGCTGACAGCTCCAACCCGGCCTTGTCGGCCAGCAGCCGGCGCAGTTCGGTGCCGGTCCACACCTCACGTTGGGCCGCGGCCATCCGCAGCCGCCACCGAATCCTCACCCTTCCTCCACATTCGTCCCGCCGTCATGAACCCCCGCTGATGTCCGACATTCCGGTGGGGACGCCGGCTGGGATTCTGTTTGCTCATCCGGTGCCCGCCGACATGGTCGGTGAGTCGGTCGGTGAGCGAGCATCTCGTCCAGGTCTGCATACAACGCTGGCCAGTCCTCGCCCGGGGCCAGCACGTCAGCGGGCAGTTTCCCGGTCAGAACGTGGAACCGGACGGCCAGGTGATCGTGGCCGACCGTGGCAAGCCACCCGCCGCACAACCGCATCGCGTGGGCAGTGCCAGGTTGATCGAGATGACACGACATCATCGGCCCGTCCAACGACGCCTCGGCCCCCGGCCGGCCGTTCGCCGCGCCCAGCTTGATGAAGTCCGCGTCGGTGAAGTCCGCCAGGTCGGCGTCCCTGCGCCAAGGGCACTGCTGGCACGGGTAACGGCGATGTTCTAACGGTGCGCTCACCGCCTGCCACCTCCGTCAGACGGGCCGGCGAGACCAACTTGACCCGGATCGCCGAGCTCGGACAACGTCGTGGTGACCGCGCGTCGGTAGGCGTCCTCGATGAACGTCGCCGAGGGACGGACATACCGCATAGTGGAACTTACAGTCCAGTGACCGAGAAGCTGCTGGATGGCCACCAGATCGACACCGCGTTCATAGTTATGGGTGGCACACGCGCGCCGCAGCCCGTGCGGACTGAACCACTCGGTCGGCGAGCGGCCTTCGAGTTCCATCAGCCGCCGCAACCGGTTGCGGATCGTGCCTCGGTGCAGCTGACCGCCGGACTCGTCGGCGAACAACACTGGGGAGTCGGGGAACCTGCCGCGCACATCGCGCAAGAACCAGTGCAGCACCAGATCCAGGCCATCGAGCATCGGCACCCAGCGCGGCCGAGGTCCCGAGGTGTGAGCGCCCTTGCCGAATCGGACATGCAGCTTGCCAAACGGCCCCCGGTCGAAGTGCAGGTCCGGCATGTCCAACATCGACGCTTCCTCCGAGCGCAGCCCGGCGTGATACAGCGTGCGGAACATTGCATAGTCCCGAGCGGCGGGCGCGTACTTGCGGGCGCCGGCGATCCGGGACTTGAGGAACTCGAAAACTCGTTCACCCGCTCCGGCGTCGGTGGCGGCGCCAGTTCCGCTGAATCGGCCCCGACATGGCGGGAGGCGTTGAACTCATCGATCGGGCACACCAGCCGAACCCCGAACCCGGCCTCGATCTCGGCGGCCTTGCGCACCTGCAGGAACCGGTGGAAGTCCTTGAAGATCTGCACATATCCCCGCCGGGTCGAGGATTTCCGGCCAGCAACCGCCAGCTCGCCGACAACCCGGTCGACGTCCTCAGCCGTGACCTCCCAGGCCGGACGGCCCAGCGCGGCCAGCGCCCGCTCCAACAGACCGATGTCATTCTCGATCGTCACCGGACTGAACCCGCGCGCCCGCCAGGACGCGACGAAGGCCTCCACGCACTCGGCCTGAAACTCCCACGGATCCGTGCTCACCGGCCCGGCGGGCACACCACCACCCGGGATCAGTCGCAACCCACCCGCCACGCCGCACACCTTCTTCGCACCTGACTGGATAAGGTGACACCTAACATAGCGGATGATTACCTGAAAGATCAGCGAGGCGCGCTGGATACCATCAGCCCAGCTAAGAGCAGGAATGCCTCATCACGAACAAGTGCCAGCCCCAGTTGGGTTCGACACGATCATGCCCAAGACCCTGGCCACCGCGACGGTGGACCGGCTACTGCACCACGCCCACCTGGTCACTACCAAGGGCGACAGCCACCGCCTCGCTGAAGCCCTCGCTGGAAAGGGGGTGGTCGCCCTGAACTGACCACCCACCCGGAGAACTGATGTCCATCAGCCCGGAACGTTGATGTCCGTCAGCCCGGAGCCCAGCTGACCGCCCTCCCGGACTTCTCGATGACCGTTGACAATCTAGGCCTGCAACCCCTGCACGACCCCCACGCCCTGCCCCCACGAGCGGGTGCGTGCGCGGCAGGGCGGGGCCTGGTGGGCTGAGCGCGTGTGTGATCCGGGGTGAGGTTTGGCACAGCCACGCGACACACCCGGCCGCGGCCGGGCTAGTCTCGGGAACGTGCGGCGGTGGGGCTCGCCGCTCCGGCTCACGGAACAACCGCGGCTCTGGCCGCCAACAGTCCCTACTTGGGTCGTACAGTTGTGCGTTCAAGTAGGAGGCGGCGCCCATGAGCAGGGAGATTGACCTCGCCAAACCCATCGATCCGGACGTCGATCTCCGGTTCGCCACGCAGCGGCGTGAACTCGCCCGGACCCACGGCGCGGTGTTGCTCGTCATCGCCCTCGGTGGCGGCCTCGGCGGGCTCGCCCGCTACGGCCTCTTCGAGCTGTTGCCCACCCCACCAGGCCGGTTCCCGTGGGCCACGTTCCTGGCCAACGTGATCGGTTGTTTTGTGATCGGTGTCCTGATGGTTCTGATCACCGAGGTCTGGTCGGTGCACCGCCTCATCCGGCCGTTCCTCGGTGTCGGGTTCCTCGGCGGATTCACCACATTCTCCACCTATACCGCCGAGACCCGAGCGCTGCTGCAACCGGCAACCGTGGCCCTCGCGTTCGTCTACCTCGCCGGAACTCTCCTTGCCGCGATGCTCGCGGTCATCGCCGGGGTATGGCTCGCCCGAGCGGCGACCGGCTCCGTGCACGACCCGAACAAGGCGGCCTGACATGGCGGTCAGCGGTCACGCCCTGCGGCTGACGATCCTCGTCGGCGAAGACGACACCTGGCACCACAAGCCCCTGCACCACGAAATCGTCGAACGCGCCCGCGCCGCGGGCCTCGCCGGGGCCACCGTCCTGCGCGGCTGCGAAGGCTACGGCAGCTCCTCACTCATCCACACCGACCGGCTCCTCAGTCTCGCCGAGGACCTACCGATCATCGTCATCATCATCGACACCGAGCCACCCATCCGCGCCTTCCTCGCCGACATCGACGAACTCCTGCGCGAGGCCACCGTCCTGCTCGACGACGTCGAAATCCTGCGCCACCAACAGGACCACGCATCATGACCGTCGCACTCGTGTTCACCGGCGCGATGATCGGCGCCCCGCTGCGCTACCTCATCGACCGCGCCATACAAGCACGCCACGACAGCCTCTTCCCCTGGGGCACCCTCACCGCCAACATCACCGGCTGCCTCATCCTCGGCGGCCTCACCGGCGCCGGCCTGGCGCTGCCCGCCCCACTGCTCGCCCTACTCGGCACCGGCTTCTGCGGAGCACTCACCACCTACAGCACCTTCAGCTACGAAACCCTGCGACTCCTCGAGCAGAAAAGCTACTTCTACGCCACCACGAACATCACCGTCAGCGTGATCGCCGGCCTCGGCGCCACCCTGTTCGCCTACACCACCGTCCACGCCCTCACCACCTGAGCGTGCCCCAGCGATCGCGGCTCCAGCAAGTCCAACCAGGCCAGCCGACCGATAGGCCAAGCGTGGCGTGCGATCACCGCGCGCCTGACACCGATGGTGGTGTAGATGACCAGCGTTTGGTCCAGCTCGACGACCAGTTTCGGGTTCCATCATGCGCCCGGCTTATCCGCGCAACCACCCGACGCAGCCGGGCCAGGGTGGGCTTGGTCAACTCGGCGTGCAGCTCCCAGAGGAACGCGGCCAGGCCGGACCTTCCGGCTCCGGTCACGATGGCATCGCGGCTGCCGCAATGAACATGTTGATCAGGTTCCGACGCGTACTGATCGCCGCGCGATTCCTGCAGCCCCGCAGGTCCAACCCACCCTGAACAAATCCAGATCATCCGTCTGCCCTGGGATGATGCCGCAGCGTGATTGCGAGACCCCAGATCTGTAGGCGTGACCATCGTAGTCGAACAAGCGTTCCCTCGGTGTCTGGCGCCTCCGTAGGCGCCGACGTGCTCGCCAGGTGTGGTGGCAACCACCCGCCGCGCCCAACTGTTCGAGCGGTCCGAAGCTAGAGACCGGGCCGGGTTTGCGGGACCACTGAAATGGACAGCGC
>NZ_BAABJP010000031.1:0-183617 GCF_039543365.1 Actinospineispora eucalypti | reverse complement strand
TCAACCGCGAGGACCTCACCCGGGAGGCGTTCATCCCCGATTTCCTGGGCATCCCGGGCAACCCATCCGGGCGGATCTACCGCACCGGCGACCTGGGCCGGGTCAACACCAACGGCGAGATCGAATACCACGGACAGATCACCCGGCCCCAGGCAGCCGGCGCGGTGACCGGTGGCGACGGCGCCGCGTTGCCCACCCAGATGCTGCCCGTCCAGGCGCCGAACCCCACGGTGGAGCTCCCGCCCGCCTCGCCGGCGCTGGCCGAGGCGCTCGCACCGCTGGCCGAGGCGCCCGCCGCCCCGGCGTCTGGCATCGCGCAGGCCTTGGCCGAGGTGCTCGCCGAGGTCCTCGGCGTCGATGAGGTGTCGGTGGACGGCAACTTCTTCGACGACCTGGGTGCGGACTCGATGGTGATGGCCCGGTTCTGCGCCCGGGCGCGCAAGCAGCCGGACCTGCCCTCGGTGTCGATGAAGGACATCTACCGCCACACCACCATCCGTGGCCTGGCCACCGCCCTCGCCGACCCGGCGTCCACCTCGACCGAGCGCGGCTTCGCCGAGGTGCTCGCCCAGGTGCTGGGCATCGATGAGGTGTCGGTGGACGGCAACTTCTTCGACGACCTGGGTGCGGACTCGATGGTGATGGCCCGGTTCTGCGCCCGGGCACGCAAGCGCCTCGACCTTCCCTCGGTGTCCATGAAGGACATCTACCGGCACACCACCATCCGTGGCCTGGCCACGGCGCTCGGGGAGTCTGAGCCTGGAGCGGGTGGGCTGACGGTGGCGTCGGTTGCCGCGTCGCTTGCACCGTCTGGCACGCTGCCGGCCGTTCTGTCGGTCTCCTCGCCGGTTCCGCCTTCGGCGGAGGTGGCGAGGTTCGCGCGGGAGGTGCGGCGGCGGCGTCCGGCGCCGGCAGGCAAGCCCCGGTACGTGTTGTGCGCGGCCCTGCAGTTGCTGTTCTTCCTCGGTTACTGCTGCTTGGTCGCGCTGGCCACCGTCCGGGGCGCGGAGTGGATCTCCACCGCCACCGCCGAGCTGGACATCTACCTCCGCTCGGTCGAGGTGGGCACGGCGGCCTTCCTGGGCCTGGTCTCCCTGCCGATCGTGGCCAAGTGGCTGATCATCGGCCGCTGGAAGCCCCAGGAGCTGCGGGTCTGGAGCCTGCCCTACGTGGGCTTCTGGCTGGTCAAGACGCTGATCCGGATGAGCCCGCTGGCGCGGATGGGCGGCTCGCCGCTGCAGGTGCTCTACCTGCGGGCGCTGGGCGCGAAGATCGGGCGGGGCGTCACCATCCTGTCCACCCATGTGCCGGTGTGCACCGACATGCTGACCATCGGCGAAGGCACGGTCATCCGCAAGGACACATTCTTCAACTGCTACCGGGCGCGGGCCGGCGTCATCGAGGTCGGCCCGGTGACCCTCGGCCGGGACGTCTACATCGGCGAGGCGACGGTGCTGGACATCGGCACCTCGATCGGCGACGGGGCGCAGCTGGGCCACTCCTCGGCGTTGCACGCCGGGCAGGCGGTGCCCGCCGGCGAGCGCTGGCACGGCTCCCCGGCCCAGCCGACCGACACCGACTACCGCGTCGTGCCACCGGCCCGCGTGGGCACCGCGCGCAGGGCGCTGTGGGCCACCGGCCAGCTGGTGGTTGGGCTGTTCGTCTACCTGCCACTGGCCCTCGGCGGGCTGTACTTGCTGCTCGGCGCCGTGCCGTGGGTGCGCACGCTGCTCGGCAACGGCCCGCTGGCGTTCACCAGCTGGGCGTTCTACGCCGACGCGATCGTCGCCTCCGTGCTGCTGTTCCTCGGCGGGGTGGTCGGCGGCCTGCTGTTCGTGTTCATCGCACCGCGCCTGCTCGGCCTGTTCATCACGCCGGGCAAGGTGTACCGGCTCTACGGCTTCCACCACTGGGTGCAGCGGGCGATCACCCGGATCACCAACCGCAAGTTCTACACCCACCTGTTCGGCGACAGCTCGTACATCGTGGACTTCCTGCGGTCCCTCGGCTACGGCCTGCACAACGTGGAACAGACCGGCTCGAACTTCGGCATGGACGTCAAGCAGGACAACCCGTACCTGAGCTCGGCCGGCAGCGGCACGGTGATCGCCGACGGGCTGTCGATCATCAATGCCGACTTCTCCAGCACGTCCTTCCGGGTGTCCGCGGTGTCCATCGGGGCGTACAACTTCCTGGGGAACCTGGTTGCCTACCCGGCTCAGGGCCGGACGGGGGACAACTGCCTGCTGGCGACGAAGGTCATGGTGCCGATCGACGGCGAGATCCGGGAGGGTGTGGGCCTGCTGGGCTCGCCCTGCTTCGAGATCCCCCGAACCGTGGCGCGGGACCACAAGTTCGGCCTGAACAGCGCCGAGGAACTGCGGCGGGGCTTGGCCGGGAAGAACCGGCACAACGTGGCCAGCATGTTGCTGCGCCTGCTGTCGCTGTGGCTGTACTTCCTCATGGTCAGCCTGTTCACCCTGGGCGCGATCGACCTCTACCACTCGCTCGGGGTGCTCGCCTTCGCCGCGTCCAACGCGCTGACCGTGCTGTTCACCGCCGTCTACTTCGTGCTGGTGGACCGCACGGTGCGCGGGCTCCAGGCGCTGCGCCCGGACGGCGTCTCGATCTACGACCGCGACTTCTGGCGGCACGAGCGCTACTGGAAGGTGCGCGCGGACGGGTTCGTCGGCCTGTTCAACGGCACTCCGTTCAAGAACGTGATCTGGCGGATGATGGGCGCGCGGGTCGGCCGCCGGGTGTTCGACGACGGCTGCTTCCTCACCGAGCGCACCTTCGCCACCATCGGCGACGACTGCACCCTCAACGAGGGCAGCTACATCTGGTGCCACTCGCAGGAGGACGGTGCCTTCAAGTCGGACCTCAGCGCGCTCGGTGCCGGCTGCACGCTCGGCGTCGGTGCGTTCGTGCACTACGGCGTGACCATGGGCGACGGGTCCGAGCTGGCCGCCGACTCATTCCTGATGAAGGGCGAGGAGATCCCGTCCGGGGAGTACTGGGGCGGAAACCCGGCGCAGGAAATCGCGAACGCTGACCGGGTGTATTCCTCCTGACCCTCAGCGACCCGCACCGAAGGGAACCGAGATGTCCACTCCAAACGCCTCTTCCCTGCGAGGCCTGGAAGTCTCTCCGGGCAAGCCGCCGATCCTGCGGGCGGAGCTCACTGGTGACGCACCGACCTGGGTGGCCGAGCATCGGGATGCCCTGCACGCGGTGATCGACGAGCACGGCGCGCTGCTGGTCCGGGGTTTGGGGCTGGGTGACACGGGCCAGGTTGGCGCCGTGTTCCAGCGGTTGGCCTCGGGCGGGCTGATGGGTGAGCGGGAGTCGTTCGCGCCTCGCACGGCCTACGCGCCGGGGGTGTACTCCTCGACCAAGTGGCAGCCGAACGAGCCGATGTGCATGCACCACGAGCTGAGCTATGCGCTGGAGTTTCCGAACCTGATGATGTTCGCCTGCCGCACCGCGCCCGGGGCGGGCGGCGCGACCGCCGTCTGCGACTCGGCCGCGGTGTTGGATGCGCTGCCGGCGGACCTGGTCGCCCGGTTCGAGCGGGAGGGCTGGCTGCTGTCGCGCAACTACAACGAGGAGATGGGCGCGTCCTACGCGGAGGCGTTCGGCACCGCCGACCGGGGGGCCGTGGAGGACTACTGCCGGGCCAACGCGATCGACTTCGAGTGGCAGTCCGGTGGCGGGCTGCGCACCTGGCAGCGGCGCTACGCGGTGGTGGCCCACCCGATCAGCGGTCGTAACTGCTGGTTCAACCAGATCGCGTTCCTGAACGAGTGGACGCTGGACCCGGACGTGCGGGAGTTCCTGGTGGATGTCTACGGCCGGGAGTCGCTGCCCTTCAACACCCACTTCGGCAACGGTGACCCGATCGGACCGCACATCGTGCACCCGATCACTCAGGCATACCAGGCCAACACCCGCCGCGAGCCGTGGCAGTCCGGCGATCTGCTGCTGGTCGACAACATCCGGACCGCGCACAGCCTCGAGCCCTTCCAGGGGCCTCGCGAGGTACTGGTCGGCCTGGCCGACCCGGTGGGCACGGGCGGTTTCTCGGCCGAGTGATTGCTGTCGTCTCCCGCCCGTCGATATTTGCTGTCCGGGGGATGACACCTCCACGGCTGGTCCGCGCGGTTCGGCGAGCGTGGGGCGGGTGCTGGCCGACCAGTTGGCGCGGACCGGGGTGAAACCGGAAATGATCGAGTTCGTCGGTGACGACGAGTCCGGGTTCATCGAGGCCGGGATTCCGGTCGGCGGCGCCCAGAACGGCGACAGCAAGAAGAAGACCGCGTTGGTGCTCGATGTCGGAGACGACGCTAGGAATCGGGCGATTATCGACCGGCAAACTCCCTGGTGTCAGCGGTGATGCGTCAGGACGCCGTGCGCGGCGTCGGCGCCGGTGACCGGCTCGGTGTGCACCACCGCCGCGGTCAGCCGGGGCACCGCGTGCACCAGGTCGTGCTCCACCTCGTGAGCGAGCCGGTGGGCCTGCTCGACGGTGAGCCGCGGGTCCACCGCGATGGCCACCTCGGCGTGCAGGCTGTGCCCGATCCAGCGCATCCGCACCTGCCCCGCGCCGACCACGCCCGGGGTCGCGGCGGCGGCGCGTTCCAGCAGCTCCACCGCGGCTGGGTCGACCGCGTCAAGCAGCCGGCCGAAAACCTCGGCCACGGCGTCGCGCAGCACCAGCAGGATGGCCGCCGTGATCAGCAGGCCGATGATCGGGTCCGCGATCGGCCAGCCCAGGGCCATGCCCCCGGCGCCGGCCACCACGGCGAGCGAGGTGAACCCGTCCGTTCGGGCGTGTAGGCCGTCCGCGACCAGCGCCGCCGAACCGATCCGCCGCCCCACCCGGATCCGCCAGCGGGCCACCAGCTCGTTGCCGATGAACCCGAGAACGCCCGCGACCGCGACCACCCACAGATACCGCACCGGTTGCGGCTCCAGCAGCCGCAGCACCGCTTCGTACCCGGCCAGTGCCGCTGAACTGGCGATGATCAGCACGACCACCAGGCCGGCGAGGTCTTCTGCCCGGCCCAGACCGTAGGTGAACCGCCGAGTCGCGGCCCGGCGGCCCAGCAGGAACGCGATGCCCACCGGGATTGCGGTCATCGCGTCCGCGAAGTTGTGGATGGTGTCGCCCAGCAGCGCCACCGACCCGGTCAACAACACCAGCACCAGCTGGGCGATCGCCGTGACGAACAGCACCGCGAACGACCACACCAGGGTCCGCATCCCCTCGCGGCTGGCCTCCAGCGCGGCATCGAACCGGTCGGCGCTGTCATGGCTGTGCGGGGTCACCACATGCCGTAGCCGGTTCCGCAGGGCGGTCCACCACGAGGTCTCGTCGTGCCCGTGCCCGTGCCCGTGCCCGTGCCCGTGCCCGTGCCCGTGCCCGTGCCCGTGCCCGTGCCCGTGCCCGGCCGGCCGCGTTTCGTCTTCCGGAGGCGCCATGCTTGCCATGGTTCCCTGCTCACGAGCACTATGCAACCATGCGCGCGCACAACGATGTGGCACCTGCCAAGGTGGGGCGACAGCCAGATGTGGACACCCGCTACCAGGTGGCGGCCGAGGTGTTGCGCCACCTGGCCGACCCCACCCGGCTGCACCTGTTGTGCCTGCTCGGCGAGGAACAAGACGTCAGCACGCTGGCTTCGCGGGTGCCGGCGTCGCGGTCCTCGGTGTCCCAGCATCTCGGGCGGCTGCGCCTGGCCGGTCTGGTACGGGCCCGGCGGGAGGGCCGGCGGATGCTCTACCGGATCACCAGCGACCATCTCAGCGGGCTGGTAGCCGAGGCGCTCGAGTTCGCCGACCACACGGTCCACGCGCTGCCCCACCACGTGGGTAGGCCGGAATGAGCCCGTTTATCAGCAACTTCTTGCCTCCGGCTTACCTGCGCGAGCGTGGCTGCTAACGGGCCGGTACCTACCTTCGGCAGTCGAATCCCAGTTCCAGCCCACCCGGGAGGCCTGACGACGAGCCGGCTGACGAAGGTGCTCGGCACCGGGGAGAACGGGCACCGGGTGCTGGTGGTGGAGGACGACGAAACCATCGGCAGCACGTCGCGGCGCTGCGGCGCAAGCTCGACACGATGTCCGAACACGGCCGGATACCGCGCATCGTCACCCTGCGGCGCCACGGCTACCGGCTGGAGGACCCCGACCGTTGACTCACATGTTGGTCATCAACACGTACAGACCGGCCAGGAACACCAGCAGCAGCAATAGGAACCCCACAAACCTGGCGGTGGCTACCGCGCCCGCACCGAGCCTCACCGGCCCGAGTATGACGGCGGCCGGGCGGGTGTGGCAGCCGCCGAGTCGGGGATGACGTGCGCATCCGCATCGCGGACGCCACCGCGGCGCCGTTCCTGATCGGCATCAGCCGCCGCCGAGGCGCTCTACGGCACCGTGGCGCCGGGCTCGTTCTCCCTGTTCACCATCGGCATGTTCCCGCGAGGTGCTCAGCGAGCACGGGCCCGGGTGCTGTCGTTCATGGCCACCGGCTCCTTCGACGGCGAGGTGGCCGGCATCAACGATGGGCAACGGGCCGAGGAGCAGCGGTTCGGTCGGCGCGGTCGAGGCGCGCCGAAGGGTGACGTGCCTTCCCGCGCGCATGCTCGCCTCTTACCGGGGTAGCTGACTGCAGTGAGGAAGGGAGTTGTCGATGCCCCAACAGGCTTGGAGTGACAAACGGGAACGGCAGTACGAGCATGTGAAGGACTCCGCGAAGGAACGCGGTGCGTCCGCCGGCCGGGCGGAGGAGATCGCCGCCCGCACGGTGAACAAGAACCGGGCCCGGTCGGGGGAGTCCAGGCAGGCCAGTCGCACCTCGACCCAGGATGCCTCCCCCCAGCACCGAGGTGGAAAGCGCTCGCACACCGGGAGCAAGGGCCGTACCAAGGAGCAGCTCTACCAGGATGCGAAGCGCAAAGGCGTGAAGGGCCGTTCGAAGATGACCAAGTCCCAGCTGGAACACGCCGTCGGCGCCCAGCGCTGATCTGGTAAATCACGGGCCGCTACCTCGACGCGGCCGGGCTGGCCGAAGGGCCTTCCTGGCCGCCGAGGTCAACCGGCGCTGGTGGCGAACTTGTCGAACCGGGACAACGCCGGCTCCGGCGGTGCCTCCGGCTCGCTTGGTCGATCGGCTAGCCGCTGTGGACGGATCCATGTGGGGAGTTGGGGTCGATGGTGCGGCTGATCGCTCGGCTCACGATGTCTTCCAGCCGGCCGGCCTGCCGGTAGTCCGCGCGCTGTATCTGGGCGCCGTTGCCCCGCTCGAGCAACTCGGAGGTCAGTTCCTTGGCCAGGTGTTGGTCGCCGCTGGCCGCCAGCGCGTCTCCGGTGTGTTCCAGCAGCGCGGCGACCACCTCGCCGGCGGGCGCGGGCCGCCAGGTGCGGGGATCAACGAGTTCGTCGTCCAGACCCGAGCGGCTGGCCCGCCAGGAGGCCAGCTTGAGCAGCTCCACCCGGGCCTCGGGTGGCGGGTCGCCGGCGCGCCAGGACCGGGCGGCGGTGTCCACCAGGCCCCTCGACAACAGGGCCAACAGGACCGCGTCCGAGGTGTTCGTGCACACGTCGGCCACCCGGATCTCCACCGTCGGGTACTTGTTCGACCAGCGCGCCTCGAAGTAGATCATTCCGTCGTCCAGGATGGTCTTCGTGGCGGTCATCGCCTCGACCGTGGCCCGGTACGCCTCCGGCGAACCGAACGGGCCGGTCGGCCCACCCGAGGGCCAGCGCGGCCAGACCTGGGCGCGGTAGCTGGCGTAGCGCGAGTCATCGCCACGCCAGAACGGCGAGTTCGCCGACAGCGCCAGCAGCACGCTCAGCCACGGCCGGATCCGGTCGAGCACCCCGATCGCTTCCTCGTCCGAGTCGATCCCGACGTGCACATGACAACCGCAGGTCAACTGCTCCTGCGCCGTCATCCCGAACCGGTCGGCGATGCGCCGGTAGCGGGGGTCGGGAAACACCTCGGTGCTCACCGACATCGGCGAGGTGCCCAGCGCCACCAGCGCGGCGCCGGCCTGCTGTGCCCGCTCGGCGGCGTTGCGCCGGGCCTGCCCGAGCTCGGTGAACAACTCCTCCGGGCTGGTACAGGGGTTGGTGGCGGTCTCGATCTGCTGACGTTGCAGCTCCGACTCCACGTCCGGCAGATCCCGCTCCGCCGACTCGTCGGCCTCGGCGTCCAGCAGCGCGGCGGCAACCGCCCTCGGCCGCCCGTCCTCAGGACCAACCAGAAGGAACTCTTCCTCAACGCCGATCGTGCGAAGCGCCACCACGCCACCCATTCCGCCAACGACGGGTTCGAAAAATGGCGTTACCCCGGCCGTCCGGGGCTAAACCGGCACGACGGGCTTTGTCCGATTGAACGCCGGGTTTGTGCTCGGTTACGCCGGGTAGCTGAAAGCGTATGAACAAGAGGCGGCGGGGGCTGGTGCTGGGGGCCGGGGGATATCTCGGCGCGGCGTGGTCGGTCGGCGCGTTGTCGGCGATGCGGGACGTGCTGGGTTGGGAGCTCGGCGAGGCGGACCTGGTGGTCGGTACGTCAGCCGGAGCCGTGCTGGCGGCCCTGCTGCGCGCGGGCAAGTCGGTGCGCGAGCTGTGCGGGGAGCGCGCGGCGTTCGACCTGGCCGAGCAGCCGTGCTGGCCGGGCGCCCCGAGCTTCGGGGTGGGGTCCAAGCCACTGGCCTGGCGGGCGGTGTGCCCGCCGTGGTCGGTCTCGCCGTTCGCGGTGTGCGCCGCCCTGCTGCCGAGGGGCCGAGGGTCGCTGGCCTCGGTGGGCAGCCTGGTGGGGCGCGCCCGCCCGGGGCCGCGTTGGCCGGCCAACACCTGGACGGTGGCGATGAACTACGACACCGGCTCGCGGACGGTGTTCGGCCGCCCGGAAGGTCCCCGCTCGTCGCTGGCCCGCGCGGTGATGGCCTCCTGCGCGGTGCCGGTCTGGTACGCGCCGGTGCGGGTGCGCGGGGTGCCGTACGTGGACGGCGCGGTCTGTTCGCCGTGCAACGCGGACCTGCTCGCCGGGGAGGCGTTGGACGAGGTGTACGTGCTGGCCCCGATGGCCTCCCGGCACCTCGACCGGCCGGCCGGCGCGCTGGCCCGGCTGGAGCGGCTGTGGCGGCGGGTGGTCACCCGCCGCACGCTGCGTGAGGTGGCCCGGCTCCAGGAGGGCGGCGCCCGTGTTCACCTGCTGACCCCGAACGCCGAGGATCTCGAGCTGATGGGTGCGAACATGATGGACGGCACCCGCCGCCACGACGTGCTGCAACTGGCCCGGGAGACGGTGTCCCGTGCGCTGCGTTCGGCACGGCGCCGGCTGGCGGCCGCCTGACCACCAGGGTCCTTGCCGACCCTCGGTATTCGGCCGAGCGCTGGCGGGTGATCGCCGAGGCGCAGCAGCTCGGACTGCATCACCCGCCTGATGCGGCTGCCGGGCGCCCTTGAGCCTGGGATCTCTGGGTGGCCAGCCGTTCGCGCTGGGGCAGGACGGTGTATTTCGGGTCCTCGGCGGACGCTACGCCGGCCCGGAACAGCCCGATCCGGGTGAGGCAGGATGCGCCGAGCAAGGCGAGGCCGGACAACGCGTGGGCGAACCGACGGCCTCGGCCCAGGTGCGCGCCGGCCACCCCGGCGACGGACAGTCCGGTGGCCGCGCGCAGGCAGCGGCCGGCCGGGCCGTCCCGGTAGCACTCGGCGACCGTCCCGGCCCGGTGGCGCATCAGTTCGAGCGCGGCCAGCTCGCCGGCCACCCCGGCGGTGGCCAGCACCCGCGCCGGGCCCGCCTGCCCGGCCGGGGCACCGAGCAGCCCGAGCCCGCCGGCGGCGGTCGCGGCCGAACCGGCGAACAGGTAGGGCATCTCCCGGTATCCGGTGTGCCAGGCCGGCACGGCGGTGTCGCTGATCAGCACCCCGGTGTAGCTGGCCACCGCGGGCCCCAGCGCCGCCGCGCCGGCCGTCGCGGCGGCACCGATCCGGGGCAGCTTCCCGGTTAGGTCGCTGGCCGCGGCGGCGCCGGCCAGCGGGACGTACCCGGCGAGCAGCCACGAGCCGACGCTCATCGGGGAGGTGGGTTTGCACACCCGCAGCATGTTCAGGAACCGGGCCGGCCGGCCCAGGTCGTGCACCAGGGCGACCAGGGACAACCCGGCGGCGCCCGCGGCCCCGAGCTTGGCCACCCGCGCGAGGCGGTCCAGCCGGGTCGCGTGCGCACCCGCGCCGAGCAGCGAGGACGCCCCGGCCAGCCCGCCGAGGAACAGGTATCCGGCGATGTCGGTGGTGCGCCAGGTCGGCGGGTTCAGCACCGGCCGGCCGTAGTAGGAGCCGAACTCGGCCTCGGGCACCACCGGCCGTTCACCGTTCCGCCGGGGGCTCATCGCGCGGCCCCCTTCCGGCCGAGCAGGAAGCTGGCCAGGGTGCCGCCGACCAGGCCGAGGGCGGCCATGCCGGCGTGCCGCCACATCGACGGCAGGTCGCGGGTGGTCACCACCGGGTCCGGCGGCAGCCCGTACACCTCGGGCTGGTCCAGCAGCAGGAAGAACGCGCCGTCCCCGCCGACGCCGTCGTCCGGATCCCGCCCGTACAGCCGGGCCTCCTCGACGCCGGCATCGCGCAGGTCGGCCAGCCGCCGGTCGGCGCGTTCGTGCAGCTCGTCCAGCGGGCCGAACTGGATCGAGTCGGTGGGGCAGGCCTTCGCGCAGGCCGGTTCCATCCCGTCGCCCAGCCGGTCGTAGCACATCGTGCACTTCCAGGCCCGGCCGTCCTCCTTGCGCTGGTCGATCACGCCGTACGGGCAGGCCGGGATGCAGTAGCCGCAGCCGTTGCAGATGTCCTCCTGCACCACCACGGTGCCGTACTCGGTGCGGAACAGCGAACCGGTCGGGCAGACGTCCAGGCAGGCCGCGTGCGTGCAGTGCTTGCAGACGTCCGAGGACATCAGCCAGCGGGTGTCGCCGGAGGGCACGCGCTGCTCGATGAACGCCACGTGCCGCCAGGTGTTCGCGCCGAGGGTGCCGGTGTTGTCCATGGACATGCCGGTGAAGTCCAGGACATCGGTGGCCGGTACCCCGTTCCATTCCTTGCACGCCACCTCGCAGGCCTTGCAGCCGATGCAGACCGACGTGTCGGTGAAGAACCCGACCCTCGGGTCGGGCAGGTCCGTGACGTTTCCGATGGTCATTCCGGTCCTCCGTTGCGCTCGAACAGCTCGGCGCGGCGTTGGTAGGCGGCGACCAGCCGATCCCGGTCGGCCCCGCGCGGGCGCCGGCCGGGGCGGATGTCACAGGCCAGCGCCTTGGTCTCCATGATGTGCGCGTTCGGGTCCAGCACCATGTGGGTCAGCTCGTTGGCCGCGTCGCCCGTGGCCAGCCCGTTCTGCCCCCAGTGGTAGGGCAGCCCGACCTGGTGCACCATCCGCCCGCCGACCCGCAGCGAGCGGATCCGCCCGGTGACCATCACCCGCGCCTCGATCGCGCCGCGCGCGCTGACGACGGTCGCCCACCCCGCGTGCTCCAGGCCCCGCTCGGCGGCCAGCTCCGGGGAGACCTCGCAGAAGAACTCCGGTGCCAGCTCGGCCAGGTAGGGCTGCCAGCGGCTCATCCCGCCGGCGGTGTGGTGCTCGGCGATCCGGTAGGTGGTCGCCACGTACGGGTAGACCGGCGAACCGAACGGCGCCAGCCGGTCGTGCCGGTGGCCGGGCGCGCTGACCTGCCGGATCGGGTTGCGCTGCTGCCGGTACAGCGGGTTGCGCACCGGCGACTCGGTCGGCTCGTAGTGGGTGGGCAGCGGGCCGTCCACCAGACCGGCCGGCGCGAACAGCCACGCCTTGCCGTCGCCCTGCATGATGAACGGGTCGTCCCCGCCGAGCGCCTCGGCGCCCTGGGCGTCCTCGGGCGGCCGGTGGTGCGGCGCGGTCGTGGGCGGGAAGTCCGGGATGTCCGGTCCGGTCCACCGGCCCTCGTCGGCGTCCCAGCGCAGCAACGCCTTGCGCTCGCTCCACGGCTTGCCGTCCGGGTCGGCGGACGCGCGGTTGTAGAGGATTCGGCGGTTCGCCGGCCAGGCCCAGCCCCAGTCCGGGGCGATCCAGCTCTGCTCGCCACCCGGCCGGCGGCGGGCCGCCTGGTTGACCCCGTCGGCGTACACGCCGCAGTAGATCCAGCAGCCGCAGCTGGTCGAGCCGTCGCCCTTCAGCTCCAGGTAGGAGGACAGCGGCTGGCCGTCCGCGTCGCAGCCGTTGATCTCGGCCAGCACCGACTCGGCGCTCGGTTCCTCCAGCCGGCCGTGCGTGGGGTAGTCCCAGGTCAGGTCCAACAGCGGGTGGTCCATTTCGTCGGTGCTGGCGGCCAGCTTGGCCCGGATCCGCCGACCCAGGTGGTACATGAACCACAGCTCGCTGCGCACGTCGCCGGCCGGCTCCACCGCCGCGTGGTGCCACTGCAGCAGCCGCTGAGTGTTGGTGAAGCTGCCGTCCTTCTCGGTGTGCGCGGCGGCCGGCAGGAAGAACACCTCGGTGCCGATGTCCTCGGTGCGCATCTCCCCGGACTCGATCTCCGGGCCGTCCTTCCACCAGGTGGCGCTCTCGATCAGTGAGAAGTCCCGCACCACCAGCCAGTCCAGGTTGGCCATGCCCCGCCGCTGCATGCCCGCGTTGGACGTGCCCACCGCCGGGTTCTCGCCCAGCACGAAGTAGCCCGTGCACTCGCCGGCCAGCTGGGCCAGCACCGTCTCGTAGTTGCTGTGGCTGCCGGTGAGCCGGGGCAGGTAGTCGAAGCGGTAGTCGTTGTCCTCGGTGGCGGCGTCGCCCCAGTACGCCTTCAACAGGCTCACCGTGTACGACCGCATCTCCGCCCAGAAGCCCTTGGCGGTGCGTTCCGCCTCGACGAAGCTCTCCAGGTCGTCCGCGCGGTGCGCGTGCGGCATCGGGATGTAGCCGGGCAGCAGGTCGAACAACGTCGGGATGTCCGTGGAGCCCTGGATGGACGCGTGCCCGCGCAGGGCCAGGATCCCGCCACCGGGCCGGCCGATGTTCCCCAGGAGGGTCTGCAGGATCGACGCCGCCCGGATGTACTGCACGCCGGTGGTGTGCTGGGTCCAGCCGACCGAGTAGACGAAGGCGCTGGTCCGCTCGCGGCCGGAGTTGTCGGCGAGCAACTCGCACACCCGCAGGAAGTCCCGCTCCGGCACACCGCAGATGTCCGCCACCGCCTCCGGCGTGTAGCGGGCGTAGTGCCGCTCCAGGATGCGCAGCACGCAGTGGGGGTCGGTCATCGACTCGTCCCGGGGCGCGTCCGTCGGCACCGGCGCGCCGCCCGAGCCGTGCGCCTCGCCCCGCGCCGCCTCCCGGACCGGGGCGTGCCCGTACCGGTCGGAGGCCACCTGCTCCCGCTCGCCGGACGCGGCCTGCACCTCGGTGTCCCGGTAGCTCCAGGAGTGGAAGTCGTAGGTGCGGCCGTCCTCGTCCAGCCCGGAGAACACGCCGTCCAGGTCCTCGGTGTCCTGGAAGTCCTCGCTGATGATGTTGGCCGCGTTGGTGTAGTGCAGCACGTAGTCCCGGAAGTACCGGTCGTGCCGCAGCACGTAGTTGATGATCCCGCCGAGGAACGCGATGTCGGTGCCGGCCCGCAGCGGCACGTGCCGGTCGGCCAGCGCGCTGGTCCGGGTGAACCGGGGATCGATGTGCACGATCTTCGCCCCGCGCGCCTTGGCCTCGACGATCCACTGGAAGGCCACAGGATGGCACTCGGCCATGTTGGAGCCCTGGATCACGATGCAGTCCGAATTGCGGAGGTCGGCGGGGAAGGTGGTCGCCCCGCCGCGACCGAAGCTGGTCCCCAGACCGGGGACCGTGGCGGAGTGTCAAATGCGCGCCTGGTTCTCGATCTGGATCGCGCCCAGCGCGGTGAACAGCTTCTTGATCAGGTAGTTCTCCTCGTTGTCCAGCGTGGCGCCGCCCATGCTGGCGAAACCCAGGGTGCGCCGGGTGCGCCGGCCGTCCACCTCCCACTGCCAGCCCTTGCGCCGCGACTCGATGACCCGGTCGGCGATCATGTCCATCGCCGTGTCCAGGTCCAGGTCCTCCCAGTCCGTGCCGTACGGGCGCCGGTAGCGCACCCGTTGCTCCCGCGCGGGACCGGTGGTCAGCTGCAGGCTCGACGAGCCGCGCGGGCACAGCCGGCCCCGGCTCACCGGGGAGTCCGGGTCGCCCTCGATCTGGATCACCTGTCCGTCGCGGCGGTACACGTTCTGCCCGCAGCCCACCGCGCAGAACGGGCACACCGACTTCACCACCTCGTCGGCGTTCCGGGTGCGCGGTTCCAGCCGCCGGGAACGCTCGCTCTGGGCGGCCGCGCCGAGGCCCAGCCGGTCCGAGCCGGTCAGCTGCCGCAGCACCGGCCAGGACCCGATCCACTCCACTGCCCGCATGATCCGCCGGTACCCCCGGCCCGGCCCGGAAAACATCACTCTGGTGGCTCGTGGCACCCGGAGGGCTGTCCGAGTCGTCCGACCTACTATACGGTGTAGATCGTGAGTGGAGAGGGCACCGCGAGCCGGATCGCGTCGGCGGCGCGGTCGATCCTGCTGTCAGAAGGCGTCGCGGCGGGTGAGCATGCGGCGGGTCGCCGATGCGGTCGGTATCACTCCGATGGCCATCTACACGCACTATCCGGGCCGAGACGCATTGCTGCGCGCGCTGGCCGACGCCGCGTTCGCCGAGCTGGCGTCCAAGTGGGCGCGCCCGTCGACCGACGGCGACTGGGCAAGCGAGATCCAAGATCTCCTGACCAGTTTCCTGGACTTCGCGCTGGGTGAGCCGCACCTGTTCGGTTTCCTGTTCGTCGAGATGTGGGAACAGGGCCGACGATTTCCCACTGACTTCGCCGAAGGCGGTTCGGCGACGTTTGTGCAGGTCGTCGAACTGGTCGAGCGTGGCATGCGGCAGGGCGCGCTGCGTGCCGACGACGCGGCCGAGGTGGCGTTGTCCCTGACCGCGCATACCCAACGACTTGTACAGCTCTACCTTTCCGGCGCGATCGACTTGCCCGAGTCCGAGTTCCGTGCGTTGTGCACCCGAGCTACCGGAAGGATCCTCGATGGTCTCCGAGCGTAGGCGCGGGTTTCGCGCGGCCGGGGTGACCGGCCTGGTGGTGCTGGCGCTTGCGGGGGTGGCGGTCGTGGGTCTGTGTTGGTGGGGTGCCGCTCAACAGATCACTCCGAGCCGCGGAACGCACTCCGAGACCGTGCTCGCGGTGCGTGACGCCCCGGCCGGCCGGCACGTGGTGATCACCGCGAACAACCCTTCGGCGAGCCGCCCGGGAACCTATTGGTTGTCATGGGACGGCGGGGCGGCCCGGGTCGGCACGGTGCTCGCCCAGACGCCTGGGTCGGTGGAGCGGCCGTTGCTCGGCGGGTCCACCCCAACGCTGGGAACGGCGGTGTATGTCAGCGCGCCGATGCCCTCGGACCCGAAGACCACGCTCGGCCTGGACTACGCGGAGGTCATGGTGCCGACCGAGCTGGGGCCCGCGCCGGCCTGGCTCGTGCCGGCGGGAGACGCGTGGGTGATTGCGGTGCACGGGCAGAACGGTCGACGCAAAGCACTCGCGCCCAGCGCCCCGGCCTTGCACCGCATCGGGTTGTCCCTGCTGTACGTGACCTACCGCAACGATGAGGGCGCCCCCGCCTCCCCGGACGGACTGCTGCACCTCGGCGGGAGCGAGTGGCGGGACGTGGAGTCGGCGGTGCGCTACGCCTTCGACCACGGGGCCCGGCGGGTAGCGCTGTTCGGTCAGTCCAACGGCGGGCAGATAGTCGGCCAGTTCCTGGCCCGCTCACCGTTGGCCGGCCGGGTGAGCGCCGTGCTGTTGGATTGCCCGACCAGCAGCA
Source organism: Actinospineispora eucalypti (assembly GCF_039543365.1). Classification (NCBI taxonomy): domain Bacteria; kingdom Bacillati; phylum Actinomycetota; class Actinomycetes; order Pseudonocardiales; family Pseudonocardiaceae; genus Actinospineispora; species Actinospineispora eucalypti. The sequence continues at coordinate 167,703 of NZ_BAABJP010000031.1, read as the reverse complement.
TGCCCAGGGTCGCGGAGTACGTCGGTGGGGAACAGATGGGCATGCCCGACGTGCTCGTCGGGCTGGTCAACCGGATCATCGACTGGCGCACCGGACAACGCATGGACCAGCTGGACCTACTCAGCTACCCGCCGGCATACCGGCCACCGACACTGCTCCTACAGGGCGCGGCAGACCGAGAAGCACCGCCCGCGATGAACCGCGATCTGGCGGCCCTCGGCCCACGTATCGGCTGGCCCATCCAGTACGAGGAGTTCCCCGGCGCCGAGCACACCCAGACCTGGAACGCCGACAGCACCCGCTACGAACGGCTGGTCACCAGCTTCTTCACGCGGAACCTGATCAATACGCGCTGAGGCGCCGGTCGGTGAGGCCCGGTAGAGCTGTGTGTCGGTCAGGTTCGCAGGGCGTACTCCATTGCCGCGGCGACGCGATCGAGAGGTTCGGTGCCGCCCTCGGCCCGGCACAGCACGAGCGCGCCTTCGAGGCCGGCGATGAGCAGGGTCGCCATCTCCACCGCGCGTTGCTCGGGCACTCCGGCGCGGAGCAAGCACTCCCGGAACGACCGCTGCCAGCGGCCGAAGATCTCACGAGCTGCCGAACGCAGTGCTGGACCGTCCGCGCCCTCGGCGAGGGTGATCGCGGCCACGGTGCATCCGGCGGGTTGGCTGCCGCCGGTCATCACCAGCCGGGCGCCGGCCAGGATGGCGTGCATGGCAGGGACGGGGGCCTGGGTCGCGCAGATGGCCTCGATGACCGGGCCGACCTGAGAATCGACGTAGGCGAGCACTTCGGCCGCCAGTTCGGTCTTGCCGCCGGGGAAGTGGTGGTAGGTCACCCCGCGGTGCGCACCGGCCTTCTCCGCGACCTCTCGGATCCCGGTGGCCGCGTAGCCCTGGCCGCGAAACAGCAGCGCCGCCTGGCGGATCATGCGTTCCCGGGTATCGCGTGCCACGGCTGATTCCCTTCACGCCCTTGACTATGACGTTCGACTTAGAACACACTCACTACACATTCTAAGACACTCGACTTAGCGGGGGAGAGCGCCGATGCCTGGGACCGCACGCGTCACGATCCCGCGCTACCTGGCCGATGTGCGGCGCTCACCCGGCCAGGTGCTGCTGCTGTTGATGTCGCTGTGGTTCGTCAGCAACGGTCCGGCCGCCTTCGCCATGTGCCCGAGCTTCTCCTTCGGCCCGCACATGACCTCGTGCACCGTCATGGTCTTCGGGTTCATCCCGGTCACGGTCAACGGTTGGCATGCGCTGTTCCATTTCGTCACCGGTATCGCCGGGGTGTTCCTGGCGCACCGGCCACGCGCGGCTTTCGCCTACGGGATCGGCTGCGGCTGGTTCTACCTGCTCGTGGCGGGCCTTGGACTGGCCGGCGGTGACAACGTCCTGCATTTCATGGCCGTGGATACCTTCGGCAACTGGATCCATGCCGCCGAGGGCGGCCTGGTGATCACCGCCGCCGCCTTGACCGCGCGGCGCGCGGCCGGCGGGATCACGCACGACGCCATCACGCTCGCGCCGGCCGCGCCTGACGGCTCGGGCTGACCGCCGTCCGGCCGTAGCCCGGTTCAGTGCCATCCAGCCTGTGGGGGCGCCTTGAACTCGAGCCAGCGGCTGTCCACCTCCGCGGTCACCGTGTGTGGAATGCCTCGGGGGTGCAGGAGGGTGGTTCCCGGCTCGAGCCGCACCGCTCGGCCATGAACGGTCCCGAAAACTAGCCCCTCGAGCAGGTATATGAAGCTGTCGTGTTCGTGATGGTGCACCGGCGAACCGACGCCCGCGGGGTAGTAGATCTCGAACAGCACGCCGTGGGTGCCGTCGAGTCGTCGCCGAAACTTGCCGTGTCCACCGGTCAGGGGCAGCCCTTCGACATTGGTCAACGGGTGCCAGGTGTGTGGCTCGTCGATTTCCACAGAGTCAGCCGCCCTAATCCGTGCGCATACTTATTGTATACAGCAAATGTCACTTGGGCTAGCGGCAAGGCCGTTCAGTTAAGAGGCCGTACAGGGCGCCTTCACCCCCTCCGGTTCGGCGAGGGTGGGGTTCGAAAGATGGCCTGGACGGCGGCGCGCTGGCCGCTCTGCCGCGGTTCGCGCTCCCGGCCGCCAGCCTCGATACGGAGTGTGACCGGTGTTGGCCGGGTTCGGTTCGTCCCATTCATCGAAGTCGACACCAGTCTGGTGTTTTTCAAGATCGAACCAGGCTGGTGTCGCACTCGCCGAGGAACCGACGTGGAATCGTCCGCGGGCCTCGGCGGTTGGCGACGCCGCGTGACGAAGGCCGCTACGCCAACCGCTGGTCGTGAGCACGGCACGGGCGCCGACCGGAAATGCCGCCGGGCGGGACCCGATCCGCGCCAGCCTAAGCGGTCCGCGCCCTCCAGGCCGATCTTTCGAACCCGATCTGCGCCGCCACCCGAGTCGGGTCGGCGCCGCGCTGCTCCAGGATGTGGCGGCCACCTTCGGATTGCTGTCGGCCACCGTGCGACCGCACATCATGTGGCTGCTCGCCGCCGGTGAACGCGATGTCGGGGTCGTTCGCCGAACAGGTTGGGCAGACCGTGCCGACGACCAGCCACCACCTCGGCAAACTCAAACTTGCGGGACTGGTCCGTAACCGACGCGCGGGCAAACACCAGATCTACTTCATCGAGGACCCCCGCGTGGTCGACCTCGTACACCTGGACATCGCCCACCACTCTCCGCCGATCGGCTGAGTGGCGGCGCAAAATCGTCGGGGCCGATCTTCGCCATCGGATTTCTTCGCTGGCGACGCTTGTGCGTCGGCGGTTAACGTCGCGAGCAAGATCTTTCGCGTGACTGTCGAGAAGGGGGCCGTGGGTGAGCGCGGTCGATTTCGTCAATACCGAGTCGAGGCACCTGCGTCGGCACCTGCGTCGGATCGACTCGGTCTTCTTCGCCATTGCCGCCATCGTCTCCCTCGACACGATCGGGCAGATAGCCACCCACGGCGCCGAGTCGTTCTTCTGGACCCTGGTCCTGGCGATCGCCTTTCTCCTCCCGTACGGCTTGTTGATCGCCGAGCTGGGCAGCACCTTCACCCAGGAAGGCGGGCCGTACGTGTGGATGCGGCTGGCGTTCGGGCGGCTCGCGGCCGCGATCGGCACGGTCTTCTACTGGGTGACGAACCCGGTGTGGCTGGGTGGTTCGCTGGCCCTGCTCGCCGCCGCCACCTGGGACGCCTACCTGTCCCCGATCATCTCCGGTGACCTCGGCGACTACCTGTTCAAGATGGCCTTCATCTGGATCGCCATTCTCGGCGCGATCGTGAGCCTCCGCTACGGCAAGTGGCTCAGCACCGCGGGCGCCATCGTGAAGATCGGGCTGATTGCGCTGTTCGCCGGCACCGTCGTGCTCTATGCGACACAGCATGGGGTGCGCGGCGATCTGGCCGGGCTGGTGCACCCGACGGTGGGCGGTCTGCTGGGCGTGGTGGCCGTGTTGATGTTCTCGCTGGTCGGGTTCGACGCGCCCAACGGCGCCGCCGAGGAGATGCACGACCCGCGCCGCGATGTCCCCGTGATGGTCGCGGCGTCCGGTGTGGTGACCGCCCTCTGCTACCTCGTCCCGGTGGTCGGTGTCCTCGTGGTGCTGCCGCCGCGGACGATCACTGGGCTGGACGGGTTCATGCACGCCGTCGCCGAGGTGTTCGCCGTCTACGGGCCCGCCCAGCGGCCGCTGCTCACTGTCGCGGCGATCGCGTTCATCTACGTGTTGTTCAGCCAAGGCTGTACCTGGATGATCGCGTCCGACCGGGTGCAGGCCATCGCGGCCGTCGATGGCACGTTTCCCCGCTGGTTCGGCGCCTTCCACCCAACGCTCGGCACCCCGGTCCGGGTCAACCTGCTCTCGGGCGCCATCGCGACCCTGTTCACCATCGCCGCCACGCAGCTGCAGCACGGTGCCGCGGCTTCGGTATTCGGCATCGTGCTGAACATCGCGGTCAGCACATTGCTGATGTCCTACCTGTTGATCGTGCCCAGCGCCTATCGGCTGCGCCGGCTGAATGCGCCCAGGGCGTTCAAGGTCCCCGGCGGACGGACCGGACTGCTGCTGTGTACCGGGCTCGCCTACGGCTGGGTGCTCCTTGGCGTATGGCAGACCATTCTCCCGGGCACCCTCGAGCCCGTCTTCGGGGTCAGTTACGACTTCGTCGAGAGATGGGGCGTCACCCGCGGCGGTTTCGAGCTGTTCACCTTCGCCACTCTCGCCGTGATCGTCGTCCTGGGACTCGCCGGATACGTCCTCGCCAGATCAGGCGTCGAGAACCGCGCGGAACACACCTGAACCCGGCGAGGCGTCTTCGGCGACATCCACTCGGCCGTCACGGCAGCTCGCCGAGGAACTCCACCAGCGCGTCGTGTGTCGCCTCCGGGGCTTCCAGATGGGGGGAATGAGCGCAGTCGAGGACCAGCAGGCGCACGCGACCTTGCGCCCCGTCACGGATCGCCTCGACGTGCGCGAGGGTGCCGTACGGGTCGGCCGTGCCCTGGACACCGAGTACGGGGCAGCGGATGCGGCCGAGATCGGGGCGCAGGTCCCAGTCGCGGAACTGTTCGGACAGCCACACCTCGTTCCAGCTCCAGAACGTGACCTCGGGGTCGCGGTGGTGGCGCGACATTCGGCGGTGCAGGTCGCTCTCGACGAACGTCTGTCGCGCCGCCTCGATGCCGCGCAGCCCGACCGGTTCGACGAACACGTGTGGGGCCAGCACCACCAGCCCCGCAACGTCCACGTCGGGTGCCGCCGCGACCAGTAGCGCGATCGATGCGCCGTCGCTGTGCCCGACGACTATTGGCCGCCGCAGGCCCAGCGCGGTGCACAACTCGGGAACCACCGCCGCGGCCTCCTCGTGCATGAACCGCGGCCCGCGCCCGGTGGGTGGCGGATCGGACCAGCCGTGCCCGAGCCGCGAGTAGGCGACGGCGCGCCGTCCGGTCGCGGCGGCGACCTTCGCCGGGAACCCGCGCCAAAGCCCGACCGAGCCGAGGCCTTCGTGGAGAAACAGCAGCGGGGAGCGGTCCATCGCGCCGGGAACGTCGAGATACTCGACCGTGCCCCCGGGAACGTCCACGCGGGGAAGCGCGACCCGAGGCTCAGCAGCCATAGCCGGGCGCCGGGCGCGACGATTCTTTGGTCGACATTTGGCGTTATCGTATATCGATTGCGCGCTGGCCGCGGTGGTGGCCGACCCGGCCGAGCAGCGCGACGAACGCCGGCCGGCCGTCGTCGACGCGGCCCGCCGGGTTCTTGTTGGCATGGGCCGATCCTGGAACGCCAGGGCCGGCGATCAGGAGCGACGACGGGCGGTGGCCCGGCCGGCCTCGATCGCGCCCTCGACACGGTTGAGCCATTCCGCGTCGGCCGGGGCGGCCTGGCGGTACTCGTCGTGCCAGTTCCACCACTGGTACGGCGGGGTCTGGGGGTAGCCCGGCGGCGAGTCCTCCCAGTTCTCCTGCCGGCCGAGCGCGGTCATGTCGAGGTAGCTCCAAGTACTACCCAGCGCCTCGTCGCCACGGTTGTTGATGAAGTAGGTGCGGAACACCTTTTCGCCGGACCGGATGAAGGCGTTCGTACCGTGCCATTCGTCAACGCCGAAATCGGCGTCGAAACTGCCACTCAGGGTGTACCACGGTATTTGCCAGCCCATCCGTTCCTTGACCCGCTCGATGTCCGGCCGCGGTGCCCGCGAAACGAACACCAGGGTGGTGTCGCGGGCGTTCAGGTGGGCGAGGTTGCCGACGTGGTCGGCGACCATCGAACATCCCGGGCAGGCGTGGTCGGGCCAACCGTGCACGCCGGGCTCGAAGAACGCGCGATAAACGACCAGTTGGCGACGCCCTTGGAACAGGTCAACCAGGCCGACCGGTCCCTCCGGCCCCTCGAACTCGTAGTCCTTCTCCACGCGCAGCCACGGCATCCGCCGACGTTCCGCGGCGAGCGCGTCATGGGCTCGCGTCAGCTCCTTCTCCCTGGCCAGCAGCCCTTGGCGCGCCGCCTCCCACTGCTCGGCGGACACAATCGGAGGTGTTTCCATCACGAGGCGCTCGCTTCCTGGCCAACCGGCGCGGACTCGTAGGTCGTTTCTTCGTACAGCTTCGCGTACTGACGCTCCAGGACCTTTCCCGCGCCTTCGCGCCAGCTTTTCTCCATGGTTTCGGCCATGGGGTCCGGGAATATTTCTTCGAGACCCTGCTCCACCCCGTCGTAAATGGCCCGGGCCACGGCGTCCGGAGAGGCTTTCGGAATATCAACGCCGCGGGACATGTCCGTGTCCACGATGCCGGTCAGGATGGCGTGAACCGCGATTCCCCGCCGCGCCAGGATCGCGCGGAGCGACTGCGTCAGGGAAAACGTCGCGGCCTTGGAGATCGAGTAGGACGGAATGAGTGGCAAGGGCGCGAACGCGTTCACCGACAGGTTGTTCACGATGGCCCCGTGCGACCGCGTCAGCAGCGGCAGGAACGCCCGAATGACCCCATGGGTGCCGTAGAAGTTGACCGCCAACGAGCGTTCGATAGCGGCCAGGTCACTGAGGTCGTCGTAGAGCGCCACGCCGGCGTTGTTGACGAGCACATCAAGGGACTCGACCTTCTCGACCGCCCCCTGGACCTGCGCCGGGTCGGTGACGTCCAAGGCCAGCGGGACGACCCGAGGGTCGGCGTGGGTCAGGGGCGTCCGGGTGCCCAGGTATACCCGTCTCGCGCCCCGGCGCAACGCCTCTTCGACCAATGCCCGGCCGATACCCCGATTACCCCCGGTGACCAGAATCGCACTGTCCGCGATCATCGCCATGAATGTGTCCACCTTCCCTGGTCGTCAGCTCTCATCACGGGCTGGACCCGCGTCAGTTCAGACACCACCGACCGACGAAACTGGTCGGTGCCACCGGCGCGCCGGGTCACTGGTCGCGCTCGGGTGTAACCGCGGTGCGTATTGGTGAGTAGGCCTGGCATCGGTGGGGTGGGCGGGGTGATGCGATGGACGGCACCAGGCGGGGTCGCACCGGCGACGCGCGAGCGCGGAGGGTCGGCGGATCGGCTTCGCGCGCGCCGGAGTTGCGCGCGGTCAGCGGCGAGGCGTACCCGGACTGGGAGTCCGTGTACCTGGATAACGTGGACTGGGTGTACCGGCTCATGTTCGCCAAGTTGGGTAATCGGGCGGATGCCGAGGACCTGACGGCGGAGGTGTTCCTGGCCGCGCTGCGTCCGTTGCGGGTCTCGGCGACCGTGGGTGAGGTGCGGGCGTATCTGACGGCGACGGCCCGGACGGTGTTGGCCGAGCACTGGCGGCACACCTTGGGCCGGGAGGTCACCGTTGTCACCGAGGGCTGGGACGGTCCGGGTGCCGATGAGGAGGCGGAGTCCACGGCCACCGCGACCCGGGTCGCGCTGGCGGAAGAGATCCTCGCCGCGTTGCCCGATCAGTACCGGCGAATTCTGCGGTTGCGGTTCCTGGAAGGCTGTTCGGTGCGCGAGGCCGCCGCCGAACTCGGGGTGAGCGTGTCCAACGCGAAGGTCCTGCAGCATCGGGCGCTGCGCCGCGCTGCCCAACTGAGCGGTGAGGTGTCCCGATGAGCGAGCGAGGTGTGCGCCGGTTCGTGGCGGATCTGCTGCGGGGCCGCCGGCCGCGCCGATTCCGGGTCGAAGAGAGCGAAGTGGCCGAGCTGCGCACGGCGATCGTCCTGCGTGCGGCCCGGCCGGGCGGAGCGGCGCCCCGGGAGGAGTTCGTCACCGACCTGCGCCGCCGGCTGGCCCAGGAGCTCGGGAGCGGTGAGCCGGCCGAGTCGGGTCGCGTGGAGGCGGGGTCGGCCGCGCGGCCCGACGGGAGCGAGGACGACGCCACGCCAAAGGACCAGGAACCGACCCCCGGGCCGGTGACACCCATCGGGCACAGCCGGCGCCGGGTGGTCCAGGCCGCATCCCTCGCGGCCGGGGCGGCGGCGATCGGTGCCGGTGCCGATCATGTGCTCGGCTCCTCCGGCCCCGACGGCGCCCAGGAGACGCTGGCTCCCAACTCCGGGCGTTGGCGGACCGTGGTGGCCAGTGCGGACCTGCCCGAAGGCGGGGTGCACGACTTCGACCTCGGCAACGTGACCGGGTTCGTGGCCCGCTCCGCCGGGAGACTGGCGGCGGTGTCCGGAGTGTGCACCCACCTGGGCTGCCGGCTGGCGTTCAACCCCCAGGCGCGGCGGCTGGACTGCCCCTGCCACAACGCGTCGTTCGCGCTGGGCGGCCAGCTGCTCCGCTATCAGCTTGCCGTGGCGCCCCGGCCGCTGCCGTTGTTCCAGGTCCGCGAGGTCGACGGGATGGTCCAGGTGTTCGCCCCGGACACGGCAACCTGAGCTAGCTGAGAGCTGGCGTAACCGCCGCGCCTATCTACCGGTGAGGGACCCGACCGGCGGGTCCCGTCACCGAAATGGAGAGCGGTTCACATGGGCGAACGGGTCAGGTATGCCGGGGCGGCGTGGAGTATCGCCGCCGCGGTCGGGGTGGGGGCGCTGACCGGATGCACGGTCGCTCCGTCCGCGAACCCACCGAGCTCATCGAGCTCATCGATGCCGGGCATGACCGGCATGGCCGGGATGGCGCAACCGGTCAACGCGGACGCACCGGTGGCCACCGACACCGTGGCGATCGAGAACTTCGCCTACTCGCCGGCGACGATCACCGTCAAGGCCGGCACCACGGTCACCTGGACCAACCGGGACCAGGACCCGCACACCGTCACCGCGATGAACGACGGCCCGTTCCACTCGCCGACGTTGAACAACGGCCAGTCGTTCCGCTTCACGTTCACCGAGCCGGGCCGGTTCGACTACCTGTGCACCATCCACCCGTTCATGACCGCCACCGTGGTGGTGACCCCGTGACCGCCGCACCGGGCGGCGACCCGCGCGGGATGACCCGCCGGCAGCTGATCCGGCACGGCGCGTGGTTCGGCGCCGCCGTCGCGCTCACCGTGGCCGGCGGTGAGGTGATCAGCCACATAGGCGGCAGCGCACCGGGTCCGGCGGCCGACGACCCGCACGCGCTGCGGTTCGTGCAGGTCAGCGACAGTCACATCGGTTTCAAGGGGCCGGCCAACACCGACGTCACCGGCTCGTTCGCCCGCGCCGTCGGCCAGGTCAACTCGCTCGGCTACCGACCGGACTTCGTCATGCACACCGGCGACCTCACCCACCTGTCGACCGCGGCGCAGTTCGACCAGGTCGACCAGATGCTCAAGGGGCTGAACACCGGGCAGGTGTTCACCGTGCCCGGCGAGCACGACTCGGTCGACGACCACGGCCAGAAGTACCGGGCCAGGTTCGGCGCCGGCAGCCGGGGCGAAGGCTGGTACAGCTTCGACGTCAAGGGTGTGCACGTGATCGCGCTGGTCAACACCCTGGCCCTGGAGAAGCTCGGGCACCTGGGCAACGACCAGTTGGAGTTCATCGAGCGCGACGTGGCGGGGCTGTCGGCCGATACCCCGATCGTGGTGTTCAGCCACATCCCGCTGTTCGCGATGTATCCCACCTGGGGGTGGGGCACCGACGACGCCACCCAGGCCCTGTCCTACCTGCGCCGGTTCGCCTCGGTGACCTGCCTGAACGGGCACGTGCACCAGCTGTTCTCCAAGACCGAGGGCAACGTCACCTTCCACAGCGCCACCACCACGGCCTACCCGTTGCCCCACCCGGGACAGGGACCGGCGCCGGCCCCGCTCACCCTGCCCGCCGGACAGCTCGGCGACGCCCTCGGCATCCGACAGGTCAACTACCAACCCGGCCAGCACGACCTCGCCGTGAAGGACACCAAACTCTCATGACCACCGCACGCCGCATCCTGGCCGCGCTCTGCCTCGTCGTCAGCGGATACATCCACGCCCAGCTCTACCTGCACGGCTACCGCGTCATCCCCGGCGTCGGGCCGGCGTTCCTGCTACAGGCCAGCGGGTCTCTCGCGGTCGGACTGCTGCTGCTGATCGCCGGCCCGTTGATGTTGCGGCTGGGCGGGATCGGCCTGGCCGCCGGGGCGCTCGCCGGGTTCCTCGCCTCACGCACGGTAGGCGTGTTCGGCTTTGTGGAACGCGGCCTGCAACCGGCTCCACAAGCACTGATCAGCATCCTCGCCGAAATCGCCGCCGTCGCGCTGCTCGTCAACTGGTCGTCCCGGAGCTCGGAGCAAAAGTTAAGTGGAGACTTGACTGTTTGAGGATGCGCCTCTACCGTTAAGTACGTGCTTAACCATGAGTCGCCGGCCGCGGATCAGGTGTTCCACGCGATCGCCGATGCCAACCGGCGGGCGATCATCGAGCACCTGACTCGCGGCCCGGCCACGGTGAGCGAGCTCGCGCGCCTCCTCGGCGTGACGATCGCGGCCACGGTCCAGCACCTTCAGGTGCTGCAGGCGAGCGAGCTGGTTCGGTCGGAGAAGACCGGACGCGTCCGCACCTGTCAGATCGATCCATCCGGCCTGCGACGCGCCGAGGAATGGCTGCGCCTCCAGCGAACGACGTGGGAGCGCCGCCTCGACCGCCTCGGCGACGTCCTCGGCGAGAACGCGGCCGACCACGCCACGGCCCCAGACGACCCCTCCAAGGAGGCCCAATCATGATCGAGCACTCGGTGAAGCACAGCACGTTCACACTGGAGCGGACCTACTCCGCTTCCCCGGCTCAGGTGTTCGGGGCATGGGCCGACCGCGACACGAAGGCGAAATGGTTCGCGGCCCAGGACACCGACTACACCCTCGACTTCCGCGTCGGCGGCACCGAAGCCGTCCACGGACACACCGACGACGGAGCGGAGATCGCCGCCGAATCGGTCTACCACGACATCCTCACCGACCAGCGCATCGTCTACACCACCCTCCTCTACGGCCGCGGCGTGCTGGCGACCGTGTCGGTGACCACCGTGGAGATCGTCCCCGACGGCACCGGCACGCACCTGGTGCTCACCGAACAGGACACCTTCCTCGACAACCGGGAACAGCCCGAATGGCGCCACCAGGGCACCGGCGACTGGCTGGACGCGCTCGGCCGCGAACTCGGCCACTCCTGACGGCCGGGCCACGACCTGGATCGGGGCGGCGGTCACAAACCGGGCCGCCGTCCTGTCCTAGGGGATGACTGGACGGCCTGACCCATGGCGCCGTCGATGTCCTCGGTTGACGCTCGGTAAGGGGAGAACAATATGAGTTCGGTCAACGTCGCACGCCCCGATGTGCCGGGGTATGACGAGTTGGTTCCGTCGCGCTACGCGCTGAAGGTCGGCGACATCGACGTGATGGTGATCAGCGACGGGGTGCTGCCGATTACCGCCGTGACGCTGGCCACCAACGCCGCCCCGGCCGACCTGGCGGCCTGGCTGCGGGACATGTTCCTGCCGCCGGAGATGCTCGACTGGCCGCTGAATGTGGCCGTGGTCCGTAGCGGCGGCCGGACCATCCTCATCGATTCCGGGCTGGGGACGGAGTTTCCGGGCTTCCCGAGGGCCGGGCAGCTGGCCGTGCGGCTGGACGCCGCCGGGATCGATCCCGCCTCCGTGACCGATGTGGTGCTCACCCACCTGCACATGGACCACATCGGCGGGCTGCTCGTCGACGGGTTGAGGGGCCGGCTGCGCCCGGACCTGCGGGTTCACCTGGCGGCCGCCGAGGCCGAGTTCTGGGAGGCGCCCGACTTCTCCCGCACCGTCATGCCGGCACCGGTGCCGGACGTGCTCCGAACCACCGCCTCGCGGTTCCTGGACGTGTACCGCGGCAACCTGAAGCCGTTCGAGACCGAGTACGAGGTGGCGCCAGGAGTAATGATCTGCCGTACCGGAGGTCACACTCCCGGCCACAGCATCGTTCGCCTGGAGTCCGGCGGCGACCGGCTGACGTTCGCCGGCGATGCCGTGTTCCAGCCCGGGTTCGACAACCCCGAGTGGCACAACGGCTTCGAACACGATCCCGAGGAATCGGCCCGCGTCCGGATTCGTCTGTTGACCGAGCTGGCGGCGAGCGGTGAGCAACTGGTGGCCACCCACCTGCCGTTCCCGTCCGTCTGCCACGTGACGGTCGCCGGCAACGCCTTCCGTTTCGTACCGGTCGTCTGGGATTACTGACCGCCCCTTGGCCGGCGGCAATATTCGTGGCGAAAGCTCCCCGATGTGGGGGATCATTGGGTGTAGACCCCTGGGCCACGCCGTCGATACGCGCGGCCGGAGAGGTGGGTATGGGCTACCGGCGAGCGTTTCTCCGCGCTGTGGTGTTCGTGATCGGCGCCATTGCGCTTCCGGCCACCCTTACCGCGACCCCGCACGCTCCGGCCGCCGTCATCGAGGCGCCGCATCCGAGTGCCTCGGCGCAGCAGCCCCCGGTTCGCGTCGCCGGCTTCGCCGATCGGCTGCGGGCCGAGGAGCCCGACGACGACAACCCCGGTGTCTGCGAACTCGCCTCGGCGCAGTCGTTGCTGGTCAACCACCCCGGGGCGGTGTGGGTCTGGGACGGCGCCTTCGTCGTGCTCATGGACCGCTCGCGCGTTGTGGCGCGCTGTGGGCCCGAGACCCAGTACCTCTGGTCGGTGGGTCCGCCGTTCACCGTGTGGGCGCCCACGCCGGGGTACCTGTTGCCGCCGTCGATCCCGGTGCCGAGTCCCGGCTGCCAGTGGTGGCAGACCAACTGCGAGAACGGGATCGACCTCTGCTCGGCCCCGCCCGCCGACTGCGCCACTGCCCGGGCCCGTTGCGCCTATCCCGTCGGCTGCCCGACCGGGATGGAGTCCACCCCCGCGGCGACGCCCTCGCCCGACCCGGCCACGACCGACCCGTCAAGCTCGACCGACACGTCGAGTTCCACCGACACGTCGAGTTCCACGGACTCGTCAAACTCCACCCTCGGGCAAACCCTGCCGGTACCCAACGGCCAGTCCGCGCCGTCCGGCCCGCGCGAAACGCCGGGAACCCGGCCGACCGAAAAGCTCACGCCGCTCGACCCGACGAAAACGGACGACCAGGACGGATCGCCGGAAGTCGCGTTGCCACAAGCGCCCGAGGTAACCCTCGAACCAACTCAGCCGGGGCGGCAGGTGCTACCCGAGCTGCCCAGTCCCGACGTCACCGACTCCAGCCCGGACATCACCGGCACCAGCCCGGACATGAGCGGCTCCAGCCCGGATATCACTGGCTCCAGCCCGAACATCATCGATAGCGGCCCCGGCGTCACCGGCTCCAGCCCGACCATCACCGACCCCGGCGGCGGGATGAGTGGCTCGAGTCCGGGCAGCTCGGGTTCCGACTCCGGCGGCGGCAGTTCTGGGTCACCCGGCCCGCTCATCCCCACGGGGTGAGCACGGGCAGATCCGGTGCGGATGTCGAGGGCGGCTTGGCGGCTCCGTCCCAGGGGCAGGTGCGGCCGCCGTGGTTGCACGACGCACTGGAAGGAGAGCCGCCATGGCCATCGCCGAGGACCTCGACCGCGCCACCGACTCGCAGTGGGACTGGGTCGCCGAGCACACCCGCACGTACCTGGCCTCGGGCGGCACCGAAGGTCATGACCGGGACGGCGTGCGCACCCTCGTGCTCGCCACGACCGGACGGCGGACCGGTATCCCCCGCCGCACCTGCCTGATCTACGGCACCTCGGGCGACGAGTACGTCGTTGTCGCCTCCAAGGGCGGCGCCGAGGAGAACCCGGCATGGTTCATGAACCTCGAGGCGGACCCCAGCGTCGGGGTGCAGGTCGGCACCCGCCGGTTCACCGCCCGCGCCCGCGTCGCAACCTCGACCGAGCGCGCCCCGCTCTGGGCTCAGATGGTGGACATCTTCCCGCTCTACGACGAGTACGCGCACAAGACCGGCCGGGAGATCCCGATCGTCCTGCTCACCCCGGTTGGCGGCGGGTGATCTGCTCGGTGAGGTAGCGCTGCATGAGCTCGCGGGCGTCGAGTTGGAAGAGGTTCAGCCGGTGGGTGTGGCGCAGTAGGAGCAGCCCGGTCGAGTGGGCGAAGGCTTCGGCGGTCAGCCGGGTGGCCTCGGGCGCGCCGAACAGTTGCTCCGCGGCCTTACGCACGGGCTCCAGGGTTGCCAGCAGCGCGGCGTTGAGCTCGCGGTTGACCTCGTGATCGGGCAGCCCCCGGGGGGCCACCCCGCCGGCGAACAGGTAGAACCCCATGTCGAGGTCACGGGGGTTCGCATCGTAGAAGTCGAAGAAGGCCATGCCCGCTGCGACGAACCGGGCGGCGGCCCCGTCGGCATCGGCCGACGCGGTCTCGGTCGCCGTCCGTAGCCGCCGCAGCGATTCGCGCAGGGCCGCCGCGTAGATGTGCTCCTTGCTCGGGAAGTACCCGTAGATCGCGCCGGGTGCGTAGCCGGCCTCCTTGGCGATGGCCCTGATGCTGGCCTCGCGCATTCCCTCGCGGGCGAAGACCCGCAGCGCCGCCTCCAGGATCAGGCCCCGTTTGGCCTCGGTCACCGCGCCGAGTCGATCCGCGCGCGCAGCGTCAGACATGCGTCGAGCCCTTCCGTCCGGGGTAGCGCGACGCTACAGTCTGAACGGCGTTCATCAAAATGAACACTGTTCTATCAGTCGTCGGGAAGGAGTCCAGGCTGATGACCACCGTCGTCGACATCGCCGCCAGCGAACGGGTGACCGCCTATACCGAGCGCTTCCGTGAGTTCCTCGACAACGACGTGGCTCGGCTGGGGGAGGAGCTGGCGGGCCGGGAGGCCGGCACGCCGAGCCAGCCACGTTTCGACGAGCAGGGGCGGATGCACCCGGCGGTGTGGGAGGCCCGTCGTGAGGTGCAGCGACGCGCCGGCGGGGCCGGCCTGTACGCCCCGCACGCCGGCGTCGAGGTGGGCGGTGGCGGGTTCGGCCTGGTCGAGATGCATCACGTGGAGGAGTTCGTCTACCGGCACTCGGGGCTCGGGCTGGGCCTGGCCGCGCTGGGGTGGACCGAAGGACCGAACCCGGCGATCGAGCACTGCTCGGGCGCGATGCGCGAGCGGTACCTGACCCCGCTGGTCAAGGGGGAGATCACGGCGGCCTTCTGCAACACCGAGCTCGGGGTGGGCTCGGACGTCCTGCGGATGGCGACCCACGCGGTCCGCGACGGCGGCGACTGGGTGATCAACGGGACCAAGGGCTGGATCACCAACTCGCACTTCGCCGATGTCCTGCAGGTGGTGGCGGTGACCGAGCCGGGAGCGGGCACCCGGTCGCTGTCGATGTTCCTGGTCGATGCCGACGCCCCCGGGGTGACCCGGGGCCCGGACCTGCCCACGACCCTGGCCGACGGGCTGACCGGGACGCTGGAGTTCGCCGGTGTGCGTGTCCCGGCCGAGAACGTGGTCGGCGAGATCGGCGACGGCTTCGCGCTCGCCATGTCGTGGATCAACTGGCGGCGGCTGTGCCGGGGCGGCATGTGCGCGGGCTGGGGCGCCTGGCTGCTGGAACGCTCCGTGGACTACGCGCGGCGGCGCCAGTCGGGCGGCAAGCCGATCGCCGAGCAGCAGGTCATCCAGCACATGCTGGCGAACATGCACGCCGACATCTACCAGGCGCGGGCCACGTCCCTGGTCGCCCAGGCCGAGCTGGACGGGCTCGGCCCGTACGGCCGGCCGTTGCACCCCGATGCCCCTCGGCTGATCAGCCTGGTGAAGGTGATCAACGACGAGGCGTTCTTCCGGGTCGCGGACACGGCGGTCCAGGTGCGGGGCGCGGTCGGTCTGATCCAGGACTCCCCGGAGGAGAAGCTGTTCCGGGTTGCCCGCAACCTGCGCATCCCGGCCGGGACCACGGAGATCCAGCGCAACGCGATCGCCCGCGGCCTGTTGCGGGGCCGGGCGGCGTGACCAGCCTGGCCTGCGTGACCGGTCGTTTCCAACCCGTCCACGCCCAGCACCTGGAGCTGTTCGAGATCGCGCTGCGCGATGCCGACCATCTCGTCATCGCGGTCACCAACCCGGACACCGGCACGCGCCACGAAGAGCCGACCTCGGCGCACCGGCACCTGCCCGGGGCCAACCCGTTCACCTTCTTCGAGCGCACCCAGCTGCTGGCGGCCGCGGTCACCGACCGGGGTTGGGCGGCGCGGACCACGGTCGTGCCCTTCGATCTGACCCGCCCGCGGTGTTGGCCCGAGTACGTCCCGTTGCACGCGAACCAGCTGGTTCGTGCCTACGGCGGCTGGGAGCACGACAAGGCCGCCCGGCTCGCCCGGGCCGGATACCCGGTCACGGTGCTCGACGGCGATCCGGCCACGCGGATCTCGGCCACGGACATCCGGGCCCGCCTGGACGGCAACGGCTGGGAGGATCTCGTACCCGCCTCGGTGGTCCCGCCGCTGGCCGAACTGCTCTTGGCCCGCTCCTCGGCCGGTAGCGGGCGTCGAACGTGAAGCCACCCGGCTACGGAGAGACCCAACCCCGCCTCAGCGACGACCGGCTCCCGATCGTGCTGGTCATCCTGGACGGGCTCGGCGACCGCCCGATCCCGGAGCTCGGCGGGCGCACACCGGCCGAGGCCGCACACACCCCCCACCTGGACGCCCTCGCCCGCCGAGGCGCGAGCGGCTGGCACCTGCCCTTCGGCTGGGGCCGGGCCCCGACCTCCGAGCTCGCCCACTGGGCGATGTTCGGCTACGCCGACGTACCGTTTCCCGGGCGCGCCGTCCTCGAAGCGCTGGGTGCGGGCCTCACCGTCGAAGCCGGTCGCGCCGTCACCCACGCGTCCCTGCGCACCTCCCGCCGTGACGGCCACGCCCTGCACATCACCGGACGGGCGCGCGCCGAGGACGCCCCGGACACCGCCGAGCTGCTCGAGGGGCTTGCCCCGGTGCTCGCCGGGCACCGGATGACCCTGGCTCGGCTCGGGGACCGGGGCGAGGCACTGCTCACCGCGACCGACCACCGATGCGGGGACGTCACCGACACCGACCCGCTGTTCGAGACCTTCCACCCCTGGATGCTGCCGGTCCCGACCGGCCCCGGCGGCGAACCGTTCGCCCGGGCGCTCACCGCGGCGCTCCAGGACGCGCGCACCCACCTGCGAACCAGTGCGGTCAACCAGGCGCGAGTTCGGCGCGGGCTCCCGGCCCTCGACGTGCTGACCACCAAGTGGTCCGGCCGCCTCGGGGCGATTCCCACGTTCGTCGAACAGGTCGGGGTGCCCGGCGCGATGGTCACCAGCACCCGGCTGTACCGGGGAATCGCCACGGTCCTCGAAATGCCCGCCACCCACCTCCAACCGCTGGAGGACCTGGAGCGGGACATGGTCGCCCGCCTCGACGCCGCCGCCGACCTGGTCGCCGCCGGTGCCCGCTTCGTGCACGTCCACACCAAGGCCACCGACGAGGCCGGGCACACCAAACAACCCCATGCCAAGCGCGACGTCCTGGAAATGATCGATCGAGGGCTGACCGGGCTCGCCGAGCTGGCCGGCAAGGCCGTCGTGGCGGTGACCGGTGACCACGCGACCCCCTCCACCCACGGCGTCATGCACACCGCCGACCCCACACCCCTGCTCGTCGCCGGCCCCACCGTGCGCGCCGACGACGTCACCGAGTGGGGCGAGCTCCCGGCGCGGAACGGCTGGTGGGGACCCGTCCGCGCCGAGGAGCTACTGCCGCTCCTGCTCGGCCAGGCTAACCGGCCGGTCTTCCTCGGCCACCGCATCACCGCCCGCCCCGTCATCGCCCTCGCCGACTCACCCCTGCCCATGCCGCTCCACAACGAGCGCACAACGGCTCGGCCGTGATGCCCCGCCGGCCCGGCCGATCGGGCTCCCACCCGTTCACCACTGGCGGCGGTCAACCTGACGGTCGGGGAGTGGTCACCCCCGGTGCTCGGCGGTCAGCAGCATGAACAGCGGCGTCGGGAAGCTGTCGCGCCACCACGGATCGTCCCGCAGCTGCTCGGGTGACGGGTGCGGCTCGCGCAGGTCGGTGATCACGAACCCGGAGCCGCGCAACACCCGCGCGTACCACTCGAGCGGGCGCAACCAGGACGTGATGACCGACGGCGATTCCAGGCCGCCGACGTTGAAGTGCTGTTCGATGCCGCGCAGCGAGAAGTACTCGTCGGCGGGCACGCTCCGGCGCGACCCGCGTTCGGACCGGCCGGCGTAGAAGCACGGGTGCAGGGTGAGGATGACCAGCCGGCCGCCGCCGGCCAGGACGCGGCCGAACTCGTCGATCGCGCCCTCGGCGTTGTACAGGTGACTGAACAGGTGGTTGCAGACCGCCAGGTCGAAGCTCCCGTCGGCGCTCGGCAGCGCGTCGGCGCTGGCCTGTACGAACGACACCGAGCCCGGCCGGGCGTCGGCTCCGGCCGCCCGGATCAGGCCCCGGCAGGCGTCCACCCCTACGACCCGCGCCCCGGCACCGGCCATCCGGCGGGACAGGTAGCCCTCGCCGCAACCGGCGTCCAGGACCCGCAGGCCGGAACAGTCGCCGATCGCGTCCAGGACCGCCGAATCGGTCAGCTCGGTGCGGAACCGGTCACGATCCTCCCGGATGACCCGCGCCCAGTAGCCGGCGTTGCGTTCCCACCGCTCGCGGGCCCGCATGACGGTCGTCTCGATCGACACAACCCCTCCTGGATCTAATATGTAGAACATTCGAACTACTCGAGTGGAGAACAATGCCCCGTACGTCGGCCGCCAAAGACCGGATTCTCGACGCGAGTGCCGAGCTGTTCCGGCGGCAGGGCTACGCGGCAACCGGGCTCAAGCAGATCGTGGCGCACGGGGGCGGGCCGATCGGCTCGCTCTACCACTACTTTCCCGACGGCAAGGAGAACCTCGCCACCGAGGCGCTCACCCGGTCCGGCCGTCGCTACGGCAGGCTGATCG
Organism: Actinospineispora eucalypti; assembly: GCF_039543365.1. Classification (NCBI taxonomy): domain Bacteria; kingdom Bacillati; phylum Actinomycetota; class Actinomycetes; order Pseudonocardiales; family Pseudonocardiaceae; genus Actinospineispora; species Actinospineispora eucalypti. Next base: position 148,851 of record NZ_BAABJP010000031.1, on the reverse strand, counting down.
AGTCGGTCTTCGAACGCACGGACTCCGCCGCGGCCGGCGTGCGGGCGTGGTTCGACATGGCCGCCGACCTGCTCGAACGCTCCGACTACGCGGACGGGTGCCCGATCGCCACGGTTGCGCTCGAGGTCGCGAACACCAACGAGGTCCTGCGTGGGGTCTGCGCGGAGGTGTTCACCTCCTGGCAGTCGGCGGTGGTCGAGCGCCTCGTCGGCGAGGGATGCGAGGCGTCACGGGCGCGCGAGCTCGCGAGCTTTGCCCTGGCGGCCCTGGAGGGTGCGTTCATCCTGAGCCGGACCAGCCGGGACGCGGCGCCGGTCCGCTCCACCGGCACGATCGTCGCCGAGGAGCTGCGAGCCTAGCGGCGATTTAGAACGTTCTATATAGTTTCGGGCATGTCGAAGGTCCTGTACGAGAAGCGTGACCGGATCGCCCATGTCACCCTCAACCGGCCCGAGGCGCGCAACGCGATCGACCCCGATGTCCATCGGCTGATGGTCGAGACGTTCACCGACTTCCGCGACGACGACTCGGTGGACGTGGCGATCCTCACCGGCGCCGGTGAGGCCTTCTGTTCCGGGGCCGACCTCAAGACCTTCATTCCGCCCCTGATCGGCGACGCCCGCCCGGGCGACGTGCGCGACATCGTCGACCTGGGTATCAACGGGATCACCCGGGGCCTGCACCGCATCGACAAGCCGATCATCGCGGCGGTCAACGGCTGGGCGCTGGCCGCGGGCCTGGAGACCGCGCTGGCCTGTGACATCCGTATCGCCTCCGAACGTGCGATGTTCGGCTCCTTCGAAGCGCGGCGGGGATATCACCACGGGGACGGGGGCATCGTCCGGCTGCTGAACTCCGCCGGGGTCGGTGTCGCCTCCCACCTGGTGCTCACCGCCGAACCGATCGACGCGCACCAGGCCCTCACCTGGGGCCTGGTCACCAAGGTCGTTCCCCATGACCGCCTCGCCGAGGAAGCGCTGTTGATCGCCCGGCAGATACTTCGCAACTCACAACGGGCCGTCCGCTCGGCCAAACGCACGCTGCACGACACGATCGGCAAGTCGCTCGACGACCAACTCCGCAACGAGGCCTTCACCGCGTACACCGGCGCCGACCCCGACACCCCGCGGCGACTCGAGCGCTTCTACGGCAAATCCGACCCCGGTCGAACCGGCCGCCACGCCACCGATCTTTAGCCTCGGAACCGAGCTGAGCCATTTTGGCTTGCGGTGGTGCCATAGCTGAGCCATGATGGCACCATGGACTTGACCGTGTACGTGAGCAACCTCGGGCGTGAGTTCGCCACGCTTGCCGATGCCGGCGGTGACGAGGCCCGTGCGCTGGTCGAGCGCCTGACCGGGTCGCTCGAGTCGGCGATCCGGATGACGCTGCTGGAGGCGCTGTCCGCCGCCGCGGACGAGATCACCCGGGACCTGGCCCCGGGTTCGGTGGAGCTGCGCCTGCGTGGACGCGATCCGAACTTCGTCGTGACCGCGCCGCCGGCCGCGCCGATCGAGGAGCCGGCCGGGGACGAGCCGGCGACGGTGGACGGCGGCGCGCTGTTCGCCGAGGACGGCCCGAGCTCGCGGATCAACGTGCGTCTCCCGGAGCAGCTCAAGGCGGCGGTCGAGGAGGCCGCCGCCAAGGAGGGGCGCTCGGTCAACGCCTGGTTGGTCCGGGCGGCCTCGGTCGCGGTCGCGCGCGCCGACCGCGACCAGCGGCCCGAGCAGCGCCCCAGCGGCAGAAGAGCCCGGCAGAGCTTCACCGGGTGGGTGCGCTAGCCGCACCACTCTCCACCACGCCAAGTCCCTGACCAGCGGGGATGCGCCACCTACTCATCACGAGGGGACAGCTATGCCCAATTTCGAGACACCCGAACCGATCTCGGTCACGCTCGAGCTCGGCGTCGGCAATGTGCGGATCGCCGCGAGCGACCGTGCCGACACCACCGTGGAGGTGCGCCCGAGCGACGACTCCGACGAGTCGGACGTACAGGCGGCCGAGAGGGTCCGGGTCGATTACGCGAACGGCGTGCTCCAGGTCGCCGGGCCGAAGGCGCGGGCCTTCGACTTCTCCCGCAAGTCCAGGTCGGTGGAGGTGTCCATCGAGCTGCCCAGCGGTTCACCGGTGTCCGGCGAGGTGCAGCTGGGGGACCTGAGCGCCACGGGCCGGCTCGGGGAGTGCCGGTTCAAGCCCTCCTGCGGGAACGTCCGGCTCGAGCGGACCGGTCCGTTGCGGGTGGACACCGGGGCCGGCCACGTCACCGCCGATGGGGTCGCGGGCAATGCCGAGATCCACACCGGTACCGGGAAGGTCAGCCTCGGCGAGGTCGAGGGCTCGGTGGTGGTGAAGAACTCCAACGGCCACACCACGATCGCCGCGGCCACCGGTGACGTGCGGGTGCGCTCGGCCAACGGCGACATCTCCGTCGGCCGGGCCGGAGCGGGTGTCGACGCGAAGACGTCCAACGGCAGCATCCGCCTCGGCGAGGTGGCCCGGGGCAGCGTCGAGCTCGGGACCGCGGCGGGCGACCTGGAGATCGGCATCGCCCACGGCACCGCCGCCCTGCTCGAGGTGAAAACCGGGTTCGGGCAGGTGCACAACCTGCTGGACAACATCACCGGGCCCGGGGAGTCCGACGAGACCGTCGAGGTGCGCGCGCACACCTCGTACGGCGCCATCACGATCCAGCGTTCCTGACCCAACTTCTGGCCCTCGGGGGAGTGACCCCTGGTTTCGCGCGCCCGAAAGGAGCGGAGACATGACGATCTCGCTGGACGGCCTGCCCGCCGCCCGGGCACCCGGCTGTCCGTTCGACCCGCCGGCCGGGCTGACCGGGCTGGCCGGACTGACCCGGATGACCTACCCGGACGGCCACGTCGGCTGGCTGGCCACCGGCCACCGGGCGGCGCGCACCGTGCTCGCCGACCCCCGGTTCAGCGCCCGCTACGAGCTGATGCACCACCCGTTCCCCGGCGCCGGATCGGGCACGCTGACGCCCGCGCCACCCGGCGACATGCTCGGCGTGGACCCGCCCGAGCACACCCGTTACCGGCGCCTGCTGGCCGGCCGGTTCAGCGTGCGCCGGATGCGGCTGCTCACCGAGCGCGCTGAACAGCTCACCGGCCAACACCTGGACGCGATGGACCGGGCCGGCCCGCCGGTGGACCTGGTCGCGGAGTTCGCCCGGCCCATCCCGGCGCTGATGATCTGCGAGCTGCTCGGCGTGCCGTACGCCGACCACGAGTACTTCCAGCGCCATGCCGCGACGGTGAACCGCCACGAGGCCACCGAGGAGCAACGCGCCACCGCGTACCTGGAGATTCAGGGGTACCTGCGGGAGCTGGTCGCCGCGAAGCGGGCGGCGCCCACCGACGACCTGCTCGGCGACCTGACCACCAGCGACCTGGACGACGAGGAGTTGGCCGGGGTGGGCACGCTGCTGCTCGGCGCCGGCCTGGACACCACCACGAACATGATCGCCCTCGGCGTGTTCGCCCTGCTCCGGTGGCCCGAGCAGCTCGCCGCGCTGCTCGCCGACCCGGACCGGGCCGTCGAGGAGCTGCTGCGGTACCTGAGCATCGTGCCGTTCCTGGTCCGCGCCGCGCTGGCCGACGTGGCGCTGGACGGCCATCTGGTCAAGGCCGGCGAGACGGTCACCGTGGCCGTTCCGGCCGCCAACCGCGACCCCATCCGGTTCGCCGACCCGGACACCCTCGACGTGGCGCGACGCGCCACCGGGCACTTGGCCTTCGGCCACGGGGTGCACCAGTGCCTGGGCCAGCAGCTGGCCCGGATGCAGATGCGGGTCGCCTACCCGGCACTGTTCGCCCGGTACCCCGGTCTGCGCCTGGCCGTGCCGCCCGAACAGGTGCCCCTGCGCACCGACATGGACATCTACGGCGTGCACCGGCTCCCCGTCGCCTGGGACTGAGCCCTGGACCGGGCGGATCCCGCCCGACGACGCCGGCCCGGCCTGACCGGCCGGCGATCACCATCACCATCACCGAGTAGGAGACCTGTCCGATGCCCACCTTCCAGACTCCTGGCCCCGTGACCGCCACGGTCGAGCTCGCCGCCGGGAACCTCCGGGTCAGCGCCGGCGACCGGACCGAAACCACGGTCACGGTGAACCCCACCAACCCCGGCACCGACCGGGACGTCAAAGCGGTCGAGCAGACCGCGGTCACCCTCACCGGCGGTGAGCTGCGGGTTGCCGCGCCCACCGGCAAACCGAGCCTGTTCGGCAAGGTCGGCTCGGTCGACGTGCTGATCGAGCTGCCCACCGGCTCCGCCCTGCACGCCACCGCCGCCATGGCCGAGTTCCGGACCGAAGGCACCCTCGGCGAAACCCGCATCCGGACCAGTGGCGGCGCGATCACCCTGGAGTCCACCGGCTCGCTGGAAGCCGGCATCCGCCTCGGCGACGTGACCGTGGCGAGGGTCGACGGGCACGCCGAGGTGAGCGTCGAGTCCGGAAAAATCAACATCGGGCAGGTCGGCGGCACCGCGTTGCTCAGGAACACCAACGGCGATACCCGCCTGGACCGGATCACCGGCGACCTGACCGTCGAGGCCCGGAACGGCGGCATCCGGATCGGGGAGATCCTGCGCGGCGTCGTCTCGCTGCGCACCGAGAACGGCGGCATCCAGGTGGGCGTGCACCCCGGCACCAACGCCCAGGTGGACGCTCGGACCGCGTCCGGCGATGTACGCAACGAGCTGGAGAGCCTGGACACCGCCGAGGAGAAGGCCGAGCTGCGCGCCAGCAGCACGCACGGCAACGTCCGGATCCACCGGTCCACCGCCGGCTAGACACGCGGCACGAAGGGGGCTCGAGGGCACCGGCGGAAAACGCCCGTGCCCTCGAGGGGTCCCACCCGGTCGGTCAAGATGTGCGGATGGCAGTGGCCGAGTTGAGGTTCGAGCAGCATCTGGTGCGCGGTCTGCTGCGGGAACAGCATCCGGACCTCGCGCACCTGGAGCTGCGTGACGTCAGCGGCGGCTGGGACAACCAGCAGTGGCGCCTCGGCGAGGAGCTGGCCGTGCGCCTGCCCCGCACCGAGCGAGCGCCGGCCCTGCTGCACATCGAGCAGACCTGGCTGCCGCGGCTGGCCGGGCGCCTGCCGCTGCCGACGCCCGCCCCGGTGCGCGTCGGCCGGCCTTCGAGCCGGTTCGAGCACATCTGGACGATTGCGCGCTGGGTCGAGGGGGAGCCGGCCGATCGCGCGCCGATCACCCGCATCGAGGCGGCCGAGATCCTCGCGGGGTTCCTGACGGCGCTGCATCACCGGGCACCGGCCGACGCCCCGGCCAACCCTCCGCGCGGAATGCCCCTGAGCGGACTGGGGCCGGTCGACGGCTGGTTCGAGCTCATTGCCGACCACCCGCACGCCGACGCCGCGCGGGAACTGTGGGAGAGGGCCGTCGCGGCGCCCGCCTGGCCGGGTCCGCCCCTGTGGTTGCACGCTGACCTCCATCCGGCGAACGTGGTGGTCAGGGACGGGATGCTCGCCGGGGTGATCGACTTCGGCGACCTGTGCTCGGGCGATCCCGCGTTCGATCTCTCGGCCGCCTGGATCCTGTTGCCGGCCGGCGCGGCGGGCCGGTTCTTCGACGCCTACGAGCGGGCCGACGAGGCCACCATCACCCGGGCCCGCGGCTGGGCCGTCCTGCGCGCCCTGGCCCTGATCGGGATCGGCCAGAACGGCCGGCTCGGTCGGCCCGGCGGCAAGCCGACCTGGGAGCCGGCCGGCTACGCCACCCTCGAACGGGCACTGGCGAGTCGGGGATTCGGGTACGGCGAGTCGGGGATTCGAGGACGCCGACGCTCCGGGTAACCGCCGTCTTCGTCGCTCTCTGTGAACTCTCAGTAACGATGCGTGCGGTAATGGGGCCTTGCAATGGCAGGATCCAGCCCCATGGACAGCCGAGTTCTGGACAGGCGCGAGTGGGGACTCGCTGAGGCCACTCGCCAGCTGCTGGGCACAGCGGATCCGGCCGAGGCCGGGCGGCGGGATGCGCAGATCGAGCGCTCGATCAGGTCGTTCCTGGCCCAGCCGGCCGGCGCGGTCGAGCTGGACGATGCCCTCGCGGACCAGTTGATCATTCTTGCTCACCACTTCGGCGTCGAGGAGGCCTACTTCACCGACCCGGATGTGGCCGAAGCGGCCGCCGCCCGGCGAACACACCCCCCGGCCCGCCAGCCCGTTGCGGCGGCGGCCGACGGCGGAGTCCTCGCCCCGACGCCGGGCGTGGCCCGCCGCCACCGGGGGTGGGCGGGCGTGGCTGTCGGGTCGGCCGCGCTGCTGGTCGGTGCCGCCGCCGGCGGGTTGGTGGGCTACCGGATCGGGGCCGACACCGGCCGGCCCGCGTCACCGGTGGCCGCGCCGGTGCCGGTACCTTCCCGCGTTTCGCCGGGCGAGCCGTCGAGGGGTGCCGGTGACAGGGTGCTGTCCAGCGTGGTGCGGTTGCGGGTCCACCCGGGGAACCAGGCGGGTTCCGGATCCGGCGTCGTGCTCAGCCCCGACGGTTTGGTGCTGACCAACGACCACGTGATCGCCCACGCCGGCCAGATCACCGTGCTGCTTCCGAACGGCGCCTCCCGGCCCGGTCACGTCGTCGGCCGTGACCCCGCATCCGACGTCGCCGTGGTGGCGGCGGACAACCTCACCGGGCTCACCCCGATCGAGCCCGCCAACTCCGACGCGGTTCGGGTCGGGCAGCCGGTCACGGCGATCGGGTCACCGCTCGAGGCGGGCGGCACGGTGACCAGCGGCGTGGTCAGCGCGGTCAACCGCAACGCGATCCAGATCGACGCCACGATCAACCCCGCCGACTCCGGCGGGCCACTGCTCGACTCCCACCGCCAGGTCATCGGGATCGAGACCGTCCCCGGCCCCTCGGCGCCGGGTGGGCGGCCCCAGCCCGGCTTCGCGATCCCGATCAACCAGGCCGTACGGGTCGCCGAGCGGCTCCTCGACGCCACCAGGGCCGCTCAGACGGTCCTGGGTGCGCAGGTAGCCACCGGTGGCCGGCTCGCGGCGCTGAACGAACCGTCCGGGGCGCGGGTCGTCGCCGTGACCTCCGGCGGCCCCGCGAGTGCCGCCGGGCTCAAGGCCGGCGACATCGTCGCCAAGGTCAACGGGCGTCCCGTGGCGTCCGGCGACGAGCTGGTCGCGCTGACCAGGAACCTGGCGCCGCGCGACGTCGTCACCCTGCAGCTGGGCGACGGCCGGTCGGTCCGCGTCCCGCTGGCCCAACGATCGACGGCCGCCGGCCGATGACCTAGTGCCCCGACACGAGCGTCCGCGCCGGGTCGCTAGCCGAGGTGGCGAACGACCCGGGCCGGTACGCCGGCGGCCAGCGTGGCCGGCGGCACATCGCGGGTGACGACCGCGCCGGCCGCGATGACCGAGTCCGCTCCCACCGTCACTCCTTGCATGATCATCGCCGAGGCCCCAATCCAGGCGTTCCGGCCGATCCGGATCGGTGCGGCGGTGATCCCCGAGCGACGCGGCGACGGGTCGACGGGGTGGCCGGACGTGATCAGGCTGACCGACGGGCCGATCATCACGTCGTCCTCGATCTCGATGCCGCCGACGTCGTTGAGCCGGCACCCCTGGTTGACGAAGACGTTGTGGCCGAGCCGGATGTTGACGCCGTGGTCCGAGTACACCGGCGGGATCAGGTGGAAGCCCTCGTCGACGGGGCGGCCCGTCAGCTCGGCCCAGGTGGTCCGGATCGCCTCCTGATCACCGTAGGGCAGCGCGTTGAGCCGTTCGGTCAGGCGGATCGCGCGCTCGACCCGTTCCCGGAACCCGCGCGGTACGGGCTGACGCATGGCTTCTCCCTCGAGGTGTACAACCGTTCCTTGGGAACGCCGATGCAATCACCGGCTGACAAGCCTGGTCAAACAACGCTTGTGCCATGACGTCACAACCGATGGTTGTACATCTAGGGTGGCGGAGTGGAGCTCGAAGTCGTCCGGACCTTCGTGGCGGTCGCCGACAACGGGCAGTTCCAGGCGGCCGCCGACGAGCTCGGGATAACGCAGCAGGCCGTCTCGAAACGGGTCGCCACCCTGGAGCGGGCGCTCGGCGCGCCGCTGTTCGCCCGGTCGCCCCGGGCGCGCGGCTGAGCGTCGACGGGCAGGCGTTCCTGCCGCACGCCCGGGAGCTCCTGCGGGTCGCGGAGCGCGCGGCCGCCTCGGTCCGGCCGGGCCGGCGGGCCCTGCGCATCGATGTGCTCAACCGCCGCACCGCTCCGGCGACGTCGCTGCACGCCTTCCACCAACTGCACCCCGGCATCGACCTCGACGTGATCACCCTCCCCGACGCCCACGCCGACGCCGCCGTGGCGGCGGTCGCCGCCGGAACCATCGACGCGACCGTCCGCGCCGTCATGGAACCCCGGCGTCAGATCACCTCGCCGATCAGGGCTGCCCGGGCCATCGACGACCGCCACCAGCTTCTGGTCGGCCCCCGCCACCCGCTGGCCGACGCCGCCAGCCTGACGCCCGGAGACCTCCGGCGGCGGCGGATCTGGATGCCGGGAATGAGGGCCGACACGGAATGGGGCGCGTACTACGACGAGCTGGCCGAGGAGTTCGGGCTCAGCATCGACACCGTAGGGCCGGCGTTCGGGACCGAGGTACTCCTGGAGGAGATCGCCGAGTCCGCCGACGTGGCCACCCTGGTCGGTGAGGGCACGCGCTACCTGTGGCCGGAGTCCTACGACCTGCGCCGCATCCCGATCGTCGATCCCACGCCGGTCTACCCCCACTCGGTCATCTGGCGCGACGACAACGCCCATCCGGGCCTCGCGGCCTTTCTCGACCATCTGCGCGCCGTCCGCGCGAGCAGGGCTGGGGAGCGCACCTGGGCACCGAGCTGGGCTCGGGCATGATCACCGGCTCTGGTGCTTCAGCGTCGATTTTCGACGCTCAATCGCCACGAACGGCGATCACCCTCTTCGCGGCTACCTGATTCCATGGTCAACAGGGCACCACGGCCGCCCGGCCTTAGTCGCGGTCCAGGGCCGAGCGGATGCGGGAGGCGAGGAACCGCTGTTCGGCGGCGTTCTCGGTGATTCCCAGGGCGGCGTGGTAGGCCTCGATGGCCTCGGCGTGCCGGCCGAGGCGGCGGAGCAGGTCGGCCTTGGCCGCCGGCAGGTAGGGGTAGCCGGTGAGCCGGCCGTCGCGCTCCAGCGCCTCGATCTCCGCCAGCCCGGCCGCCGGCCCGTCGACCATGGACACCGCGACCGCACGGTTGAGCGCCACGACCGGCGTGTCCCAGATCCGCAGCAGCTCGTCGTAGAGGGCGCGGATCTGAGGCCAGTCGGTCGCGGCGTAGCTCGGTGCCTGCGCGTGCAGGGCCGCGATCGCCGCCTGCAGGGCGAACCGGCCCGGCGGCCCGGCCCGCAGCGCGGTGACGACCAGCCGGTCGGCCTCCCCGATCAGGTCACGGTCCCAGGCGGAGCGGTCCTGCTGCTCGAGGCGGACCAGTTGCCCCTGGTCGTCGGTACGGGTGCCCCGGCGGGCGTGATGGGCCAGCATCAACGCCAGGATCCCGGCGTTCTCCGGGTCGTCCGGCACCAGGCGCATGAGCATGCGGGCCAGGTCGAGGGCGCGGTCGGTGAAGTCGTCGCGGACCAGCTCGTCACCGAACTGCGCGGTGTGGCCGGCGGTGTAGAGCAGGTGGATCACGGTGCGCACGGCGTCCACCCGGGCCGGCAGGTCGGCGGCGGCCGGCACCACGTAGGGGATGCCGGCGGTGGCGATCTTCTTCTTGGCCCGGGTCAGCCGGGCGGCCATGGTGGTGTCACTGACCAGGAAGGCGCGGGCGATGTCCGGAACCGCGACCCCGCACACCAGCCGCAGGGTGAGCGCGATCCGGGCGTGCTCGGCCAGCGCCGGGTGGCAACAGGTGAAGATCAGCCGGAGCCGGTCGTCGGGGATCGCGCCGGCGTCGTGTTCGGCGGGCTCGCGGGTCTCGGGCTCCATCAACAGCGGCAGCTTGCGCTCGAGCGTCCGCTGGCGGCGCATGACGTTGAGTGAGGTGCGCCGGGCCACGGTGGTCAGCCAGGCGCCCGGCCAGTCGGGTACTCCGTCCTGCCGCCATATCCGCAGGGCCTGCTCGTAGGCGTCCTGCACGGCCTCCTCGGCCGCATCCAGGTCGCGAGTCACGCGCACCGTCGCGGCGAGCACGTAGGCCCACTCGCGACGGTGCGCGTCGGCGACCGCCCTCTCGATCTCGCCCGGGTCCGCTCCGTTCAGCTCGTGTCCCCGAGTTGGATTCCGAGCAGCGGGCGGACCTCGACCCCGCCGTTGGCGACCGGGGTGAGCTTGGCCAGCTCGAGGGCATGGTCGAGGTCGCGGGCCTCGATCACGGTCACCCCGGCCAACGCCTCCTTGGTCTCGATGAACGGGCCGTCGGTGACCAGGTCGCCGCGAACCGCCGTCGCGGTGTCCGGCGGCTGCAGCGCGATCCCGGCCAGGATCCGGCCGCCGCGTTCGACCATCTCGGCGTCGACCGTCTCGTTGGCGGCCATCACCTCCGGCGGGACGTCATCGGGCCAGTTGGGGGTCATCCGCTCGTAGATCAGCACCACGTACTGAGGCATCTATCCGGCCACCTTCTCCTCGAACACTCCGGTCAACCAACGCTGCCAGGCCTCCTGCTGCATCGCCTGGTCGACACCGTCGGCGAACAGGTGGTGCGCCACGCCGACCGGGTAGCCCCAGGCGTCCCGCCCGTACACGCGGTAGAGCGCGTCGGCGGTACGTACGCCCAGGAACGCGTCGGTCGAGTAGTCCACGACGCCGTCGATCGGGTCCAGGCCGGCCGGGGTCAACCGGACCCGTTGGCCGGCGGCGACATCCCCGGACAGGCCGAGCGCCGCGCGCACCGCCGACATCCCGCCCTTGGCCGACGACTCGGGGCCGTCCACGCTCACGTAGGCGGCCTCGCGCCCGCCGAAGTAGCGGACGTACTCGGCCAGGGAGTGGTGGTAGAACTCGGTGTGCCGGCGGCAGGCGTCCAGCTCGACGTCATAGTTCTCGGTCAAGACGCTGTTGTGGACGTAGTGCACGTGCGTCCCTTCGGGATGCGGCACCAGCACGAACGACAGCTGGTTGAACCCCTCCGACGTCTCGCCGGGTTCGCTGCCCTCGGCGCGGGTGACGAAACGCTTGGGCGGCTCCCACACGGTGACGCTGCCGCCCTGTGGGGTCAGGCCCCGCTCGGCCCCGCCGACCCGTGGCTCGTACTCCACCTTCCACACCCACCCCTCGGCATGCACGGTGATCGCGTCCCAGACCTGTTCCGGGGTTCCGGGCAGCACACCCTCCCATCGCACCTCGAACGGTTCCGCCATCGTCGCTCTCCTCATCTCGTGCCATGGCCGTACACCCGGCCCTCACACCAGATCGACAAACTGCTTAGGTCGGAATCGACATCGTGGACGGGGAAATCTGGCCGCGGGCGGGACATTTGTGACTGGCATCACAGACCATAAGGAGGCGAGGTGCCCGAGCTTCCCGAAGTGGAGTCGGCCCGCTTGGTCATCGAGCGGGCCGCGCTGGGGCGGCGGATCGTCGCGGTCGACGACTCCGACGGCTGGGTGTGCCGCCCGCACACCGAAGGGCAGATCGCCTCGGCGCTGGTCGGCGGCACCCTGACCGCGGCGCACCGGCGGGGCAAGACGATGTGGTGCGACACCACGAGCGGCCCGGTTCTCGGCATCCACCTGGGGATGTCCGGCAAGATCGTGATCGCCGACCCGGACGGGACCGAGATCGACGGCGGCGACTACTGGGAGGGCGGCCGGAAGCCCGGCGACTACCGCTGGTCGCGCTTCTCGCTCGGCTTCGCCGGGGGCGGCACGCTCCGGCTGGTCGACCCGCGCCGGCTCGGGCGGGTGCGGCTGGACCCGCCGCTGGACGGCCTCGGCCCGGACGCCGCGACCATCGGCGCGGACCGGTTCGCGGCGGCGCTGCGCGGGCGGGGGCCGGTCAAGGCGCGCCTGCTGGACCAGCAGGCACTGGCCGGCGTGGGCAACCTGCTGGCCGACGAGATCCTGTACCGGGCCGGGATCAACCCGGCCCGCCCGGTCGACGAGCTCACCGGGCGGGAACGCGGACGGCTGCACCGGGCGGTGCGCGAGGCCGTCGGCGAGGCGATGCGGGGCGGCGGTGTGCACACCCTTCCGCTGGTGCCCCACCGCCGGCCGGGTGGCCACTGCCCTCGGGACGGAGCCGAGCTGCGGCGGACCAAGGTCGGCGGCCGGACCACCTTCTGGTGCCCCCGCCACCAACCCGCCTGAACGGTTCAGCCGGTCCGCAGCCGTGCCCGCTGCAGCTTGCCGACCTCGTTGCGGGGCAGCGCGTCCACGTAGTCGAAGATCCGGGGGCTGGCGTGCGCCCCGACCCGCCGGGTCACCTCCGCGCGCAGCTGGTCCTCCAGCTCCGGCTGGGGCGGCGCGTCGTCGGCGCGGACGAGCACCGCGCGTACCACCGTCCCGCCCCGCCGGCCGGGGGCGGCCACGGCGGCCGCCTCGACCACCGCCGGGTGGTCGCCGAGGACCCGCTCGACCTCCACCGGGCTGACGTTGTACCCGGAGGTCACGATCATGTCGTCGTCGCGGCCGAGGAACCGCCAGCGCCCGTCCGGGTGGATCACCGCCCGGTCCTCGGTGACGAACTCGTCCCCGCGCCAGCGGGCCGCCCACGTCTCGGGGCGGTTCTCGTAGCCGGTGCTGAGCTGGTAGCGCGGTCGGCGCACGGCGATGAGCCCGCTCGCGCCGGCCTCGACCGGCTCCCCGCCCGGGTCGAGCAGCCGGGCCTCGAACCCGGGCAGTGGCCCGCCGAGCGTGCCCGGCCGGGGCGGTGACCCGTCGACCAGGTCGCACAGCACCATGCCGACCTCGGAGAGCCCGTACCCGTCCCGGATCGCCGGTGCCCGCCCGGCGGCCCAGCGGCGCGCGGTGTCGGCGTCGAGGGGCTCGCCGGCCGCGGCCGAGGTCCGCAGGGCCGGCGGTGCGGCACCGGCGCGTTCCAGCGGGGTGAGCAGCCGCCGGTAGGCGCTGGGGGCGGCGGCGATGCAGGTCACGCGTTCCTCCCGGATCACCCGCCACCAGGCGTCGGCGTCGAAGTCGCCGCTGTAGAGCACCCGGGGGACGCCCAGCGCCATCGGCGCGGCGCCGGTCGAGTAGAGGCCGTAGGCCCAACCGGGGTCGGCGGCGGTGAACAGCAGGTCCGCCGGCCCGACCCCGAGCGAGTGGCGGACGAACGGCATCAGCGCGAGCAGCGCCGAGTGCGGCATGACGCAGGACTTCGGCTCGCCGGTGGTGCCGCTGGTGAACAGCAGCGTGGCCGGGTCCGCCCCGGCCGTGGGGGCCGCCGGGCCGTCCGGGGCGGCGCGCTCCAGCTCGGCGTGGAAGTCGCGGTCGCCGGGCCGCCGGCCCCGCCCCGCCGCGTCGGTGACCGTGAGGATGTGTGGGTCGCCGTCCAAGCTTTCCAGCGCGGGTTCGAGGCCGGCCCGCCAACGGTGGTCGACCACGACCAGCGCGGCGCGCGACGCGGCGAGGCGGTAGGCGAGGGCGTCGGAGCCGAAGCCACAGAACAGCGGCACGTAGACCAGCCCGCTCCGCCACGCGGCGAGCACGACGATCCAGCTCTCCACCTGCCGGGACAGCAGGCCGGCCACCCGGTCGCCCTGGCGCAACCCGGCGGCGGAGAACACCCGCGCCGCCCGGGCGCAGGCGCGGTCCAGCTCGGCGTAGGTCCACCGCTCGGCGCGGCCGTCGGCGTGCCGGACCACCAGCGCGAGCCGGCCCGGTTCGCCGGCGTACCGGCCGCAGGCCTCCCGGGCCGTGTTCAGCCCGACGGCCGGGTCGGTGCTGAGACCGGCCTCGACCTGGTCCCAGACCCGCTCGGTCTCCGCACTCATCGGAGAACCCCTGCCCGCCGGGCCGCCGCGGAGGAATCGACCTGGGCCGGCGGCGCGGCCCGCAGCGCCAGGAAGGTCACCGCGCAGGCCAGCACGATGTACAGCGCGATCGGCCACGATCCACCCCCCATCCCGACCAGCGCGACCGCGAGGAACGGGGCCGGGCCGCTGGTGACCATGCCGCCGACCTGGTAGGCGGCCGAGGCGCCGGTGTAGCGCAGCCGGGCCGGGAAGATCTCCGCGAGGAATCCGGCGATCGCCGCGTAGGTGACCGCGTGCCCGACCGTGATGACCAGCAGCATCGCCAGCAGGATCGCCCACGGGTTCCCCGTGTCGAACAACCAGAAGAACGGGAACGCGACCGAGGCCATGTAGCCGGCGCCGGCGGTCAGCATCGCGCGGCGGCCGATCCGGTCGGCGAGGGCGGCGGCGATCGGCACGGTGGCCAGGTCCAGCACGCAGGCGACCAGCAGGCACAGCAGGATCACGTCGCGGGAGACGCCCACCTCGGCGGGCCCGTAGGACAGCACGAACACCGACACCAGGTAGAACGGCACGTTCGAGGCGGCCTGGGTGGCGATGCCGACCAGCAGCGCCCGGGGTGAGCCGGTGAGCACGTCACGCAGCGGGAACCGGGACACCGTACAAGTGTCGCGGACCCGCTGGAAGTCGGGCGACTCCACGATGCGCAGCCGGACGTAGAGCCCGAGCAGCACCAGCACCAGGCTGGCCAGGAACGGCAGCCGCCAGCCCCACTCCGCGAGCTGGTCGGCCGGCAGTTGCTGCACCGCCAGGAACGCCGCCGAGGACAGCACCAGCCCGGCCGGCACTCCGGCCTGCGGGAAACCGCCGAAGAACGCCCGGCGGCCCGGTGGCGCGTGCTCGACCGCCATCAGCACCGCGCCGCCCCACTCGCCGCCGACCGCGAACCCCTGCACCATCCGGGCCAGCACCAGCAACATGGGCGCCGCGACTCCGACCTGCGCGTACGTCGGCAGCAGGCCGATCGCCGTGGTTGCGCCGCCCATCAGGACCAGGGACAGCACCAGCATCCGCTTGCGGCCGATCCGGTCGCCGAAGTGGCCGAAGACCAGCCCGCCGACCGGGCGGGCGACGAACGCCACGCCGAAGGTGGCCAGTGCGGCGAGGGTGCCCGCGACCGGGCTCAGCGTGGGGAAGAACTGCCGGTTGAAGATCAGCGTGGCGGCGGCGCCGAACAGGAAGAAGTCGTACCACTCGATGGCCGTCCCGATGAAGCTGGCCAGGGCCACGCGGGCGGGATGTGCGGCCGCCCTCCGCTCGTCCTCGGTCGTCACGGCAACCTCCGCGTCCTCGGTGAGCGCAACGGCCGGGAACGTAACACGGTTGGAACGATCGGTACAAGACATAGCTGCACTTCAACTGCAGCACTGGATCGTTCGGTACAGTGCCGGCATGACGAAGCTACCCCGAGTGGTACTGGTGACCGGGGCCTCGCGCGGGATCGGGGCCGCGATAGCCCGCGAGCTGCTCGCCCGGGGATGCCGGGTCGGCTGTGGTTACCGGCGAGACCCCGATGCGGTCGCCCGGGCGGTGGGGCCGGCCGAGCCGGAGGCGGTGCTGCCGGTGCCCTACGACCTGGCCGACGAGGCGAGCGCGGAACGCGCGGTAGACACGATGCTCGATGCGTGGGGCGGGCTGGACGGCCTGGTGCTGAACGCCGGCGTGTGGGACGGCGGGCGGCTGGCCACCCTCGACCCGGCGGACTGGTGGCGGGTGGTCGAGCTGAACGTCCGGGGTACCGCGGCGTTGGCGCGGGCCGCACTGCCGGCACTGGCCAAGGGCGACCGGCCGGGCATCGTGCTGGTGTCCTCGATCGTCGGGCTGATCGGTCACGCCGGTGACACCGCTTACGCCAGCGCCAAGGCCGCGATGATCGGGTTCGCCCGCTCGCTGGCGAAGGAGGTCGCGGCCGACGGCATCCGGGTGAACGTCCTGGCGCCGGGGTTCGTGGACACCGACATGACCGCCTTGGTCCCCGAGCGGTCCCGCCGCGCCATCGCCGACGCCACCCTGCTGGGCCGGTTCGGCACGGTCGAGGAGATCGCCCGCGCGGCGGTGTTCCTCTCCGAGGACGCCACGTTCTGCACCGGATCGGTGCTGAGCATCGACGGTGGCTGGTCCCTCTAGTCTGAGCGGCACCATGGCGACGAGCACCTACGAGATGAACCGGGAGCGGGTCATCGCCGTCGCGGCCGAGCTGTTCGCCCGCAACGGCTACCACGGCACCGGCATCGCCGAGCTCGGCAAGGCCGCCGGGCTCGGCCGGGGCGCGCTCTACCACTACATCGAGAGCAAGGAAGCGCTGCTCTACGCGATCAGCAAGGAACAGGTCGACCGCATGAACACCTTCGCCGAGCGGGCGATGTCGGCCGGCCTGGAACCCGAGGAGCTGCTCCGCACGCTGGCCCGGGGGCTGCTGCGCAACATCGCCGACCACCGCGCGCAGTGGGCGGTGTTCTTCCGCGACTACGGCGCGCTCACCGGCGAGCGGCGGGACAAGGTGATCACCGCCCGGGAACGCTACGAGGGCTATTGGCGCCAGGCGCTGGACCGGGGGGTGCAGGCGGGGGTGCTGCGCCCGACGCCCCGGCTGTTGGTCAAGGGCATCCTCGGCATGCTCAACTACACGTACCTGTGGTTCGACCCGGGCGGCGAGCTCACCCCGGAACAGGTCGCCGACGACTTCCTGGACGCGCTGATGCGCGGCGTTCGGGCTGGCTAATAGAGCGATCTATCTAGTACGGTTCCCTGAGGCCGAACAAGGGAGCCCGGGATGCGTGCGCTCTGGTACCTGAAACCTGGTGAGCTCGAGTGGCGGGACGTCCCCGAGCCGGAGCCGAACGGCCCGGACGCGGCGATCGTGCGGCCGCTCGCGGTGGCCACCTGTGACCTGGACGGACCGATCGTGCGCGGCGAGGTGCCCGCGCCGGGGCCGTTCCCGGTCGGCCACGAGTTCGTCGCGGAGGTGGTCGCGGTCGGGGAGTCGGTGACCTCGGTGGCGGCGGGCGACCGGGTCAGCGTGCCGTTCCAGATCAGCTGCGGGCAGTGTGCCCGTTGCCGGGCCGGCCTGACCGCCGACTGCCGCTCGGTGCCCGCCGGCTCGGCCTACGGCATGGGGCCGCTGAGCGACGGGCTGCGCTGGGCCGGCGCGGTCGCCGACCTGGTCGGGGTGCCGTACGCCGACGCCATGTGCGTGCCGCTGCCGGCCGGGTTGGACCCGGCCGCCCTGGCCGGGCTCTCGGACAACCTGGTGGACGGCTGGCGCACCGTCGGCCCCTACCTCGGCGCGGCGACCGAACCCCGGGTGCTGGTGTTCGGCCGGGGCTCCATCGGGCTGTACGCCACGGCGATCGCGGCCGCGCTGGGCGCCGAGGTGAGCTACGTGGACCCCGATCCGGACCGCTGCCGCATCGCCGAACTGGTCGGCGCGAGCGTGTTCCACGAGCCGCCGAAGGAGCGGTACCGGGCGCACCCCCTGGTGGTGCACACCGCCGGCACGCCCGACGCGCTGCGCGCCGCGATCGCCTCGACCACCTCCAGCGGGGTGTGCGTGGACACCGGCATCATCTTCGACAACGAGACCCCGTTGCCGCTGTTCAACATGTACGTCAAGGGCATCACCCTGGTGACCGGCCGGGCGCACGCCCGCCCGGCCATGCCGAAGGTCCTGGACCTGGTCACCGGCGGGCGCCTGGACCTGGCGCCGATGGTGCGCGCCACCGCCCCCTGGTCCGACGCGGTCGATGCCTGGGCCGGGCACACCGGTCGCCTGGCCCTGGTCCGCGACCCCATCTAGCCGGGCGGACGTGGGGCTTCGGCCCGGCCCTTCGAGCTGGACCGGCCGACGTTCGCGGTCCTCGTCCCAGGTTGATCGCCATCCGTGGCGGTTCAGCGTCGAAAATCGACGCCAAACCGCCAGGAACAACGATCTCCACCGGCCGGAGCGGAAGGCGACCAGCGAGCGCGAGCGCCGTACCAGCGGCATGCCCATCTGCCGCGGGTCGGGTCCCGCCCAGCGCGTTCTCGCGCGTGCCCACGGCGAGCGGCTGGTGGGTGGCGGTCTTCGTCACGCGGCGTTGCCAACCGCCGATCCGGCGGGCCGAGGACGACGGGCTCGAAACCTCAACTGAACGGCTTTGCCTCTGGACGCGCCGGCGTGGCCGGGGGGTTCAGCGGGATACCGGGCCGGTCCGGGATGAACACGCTGGCCAACAGGCCGATCACCGTCATTCCGGCCAGGTAGCCGCCGATCGAGTAGACGGTGCCGGTGGTGGTGCGCAGCGCCTCGGCGATGGTCGGCGCAAACGCGCCGCCGAGCACCGAGCCGAGCGCGTAGGCGATCGCCGCGCCCCGGTAGCGCACCCGGGTGGGGAACATCTCGGCGTACAGCGCCGACTGCGGGCCGTAGGTGAACCCGAGGCCCACCGCGTAAAGCATCAGCGCCAGCACCAGCGCGGGAATCGTGGCCAGGTCGACCAGCGCGAAGAACGGCACCATCCAGATCAGCTGGAGCACGAAACCGGCCTGGTACACCCGGACGCGCCCCCACCGGTCGGCCAGCCAGCCGCCGGCCAGCGTGCTGACCAGCCACACCGCCGCCGAGGCCATCACCGAGGCGAGCACCGCCGCCGGATCGAGGTGCAGCGACTTCACCGCGTAGGACTGCACGTAGCCGCCGGTGGTCATGTAGCCGACCGCGCTGTTCGCCGCGAACAGCAGCGCGCCCAGCAGCACCAGCCGGCCCCGCTCGCGGAACAACGCGCCCAGGGGGACGGGTGCCGAGCCGGCCCGGCGTACCTCCTCGAACACCGGGCTCTCCGCCACCCGGGACCGGATGAGCAGGCCGACCACGATCAGCACCACGCTGAGCAGGAACGGGATGCGCCAACCCCAGGCGAGGAACTGCCCGGGCGTGGTCAGCGCGCTGACCAGGGCGAGTACCCCGTTGGCCAGCAACAGCCCGATCGGCACGCCGATCTGTGGGAAGGCGCCGTACAGGCCGCGCCGCTCGGGTGGGGCGTGCTCCACCGCGAGCAGCGCCGCGCCGCCCCACTCACCGCCGGCGGAGAGGCCCTGCAGGATGCGCAGCAGCACCAGGATGACCGGCGCGGCCACCCCGATGCTCGACGCGGCCGGCACCAGGCCCATGAGCACGGTGGACACGCCCATCAGCAGCAGGGTGGCGATCAGCATCGCGCGCCGGCCGAACCGGTCGCCCAGCTGTCCGGCGAGCACCGCGCCGACCGGCCGGAACACGAAGCTGATGCCGACCGTGGCGAAGGACAGGATCAGCGCGTTCGGGCCCAGCGCGGCGAAGTACTGGCCGGCGAACACCAGGCCCGCGCAGATCGCGTAGATGAAGAAGTCGTACCACTCGATGGTGGTGCCGACCATGGCGGCGAGCACCACGCGGCGGTGCTCCCGGTCGATTCCTCCGCCGGACAAGGGCATGACGACCTCCTCAGACCTGGTTGCCGACCTTGAAACCCCGCGCGGCCGCGCCGTCGGCCTCGGCCGGCCGGGTGTAGCTGAAGCCGTCCGCGCCGATGGTCACGTCGGCCTCGCGCGGCTCGGTGCGGGTGTTGATCGGGCGCAACTGCCCGTCCAGGTTCAGCACCGGCGACGCCTCGGCGTACCAGGACGGCACCACCGGGTTGCCCCACCAGTCCCGGCGCTGGTTGTCGTGCACGTCCCAGCTGATCACCGGGTTGTCCGGGTCACCGGTGTAGTAGTCGTGCGTGTAGATCTCCACGCGGTGCCCGTCCGGGTCGCGCAGGTACAGGTAGAACGCGTTGGAGACGCCGTGCCGGCCGGGTCCGCGTTCGATCTGGTCGGACCGGCGCACCGCGCCCAGGTGGTCGCACAGGTGCAGGATCTGCCCGCGTTCCTGGCTGGCGAACGCGATGTGGTGCAGCCGGGGGCCGTCCCCGCCGGTGAGCGCGATGTCGTGCACGGTGGGTTTGCGGAACATCCAGGCGGCGTAGACCGTGCCGTCGGCGTCCACGATGTTCTCCGACAGGCGGAAGCCCAGGTCCTGGTAGTACCGCTGACCGGCCGGCACGTCCGGGACCACCACGTTGAAGTGGTCCAGCCGGCTGATCGCGGCGGCGCCGTGCCGGTCGTAGCGCTGGGTGAACCGCTCCACGTGGGTGGCGTGGTGGAAGAACTCCACCGGGAACCCGAGCGGGTCCTCGATCCGCACCGCCTCGCCGATGCCCAGGGTGGCGCCGGCCGGCACCCGCAGCACCCGCACGCCCAGCTCCCCGAAGTACCGCTCGGCGCGGTCCAGCTCCTCCGGCGCGGTGACCCGGTACGCCAGCTTGGCGCAGGCCGGCACCGGGCCGAGCCGCAGCACCAGCGAGTGGTGCAGGTACTCCTCGAAGGCGCGCAGGTAGATCGCATCCCCGGTCTCCTCGGTGACCACCAGGCCGAGCAGGTCGCGGTAGAACCAGCGCGCGGCGGCCAGGTCGGTCACCACCAGCTCGGCGTAGGCGCAGCGCAGGATGTTCGGTGGAGCGGCGGACATCGGGTCTCCTCGTCGAGAGCGGTTCAGGAGCCGAACCGGGTGGTGTGCACCGGGTGCAGCGCCACGTGCACCGCCTGCTCCTCGGTGTAGAAGTCGATGGACCGGCGACCGCCCTCGTGGCCCAGCCCGGAGGCCTTGACCCCGCCGAACGGGGTGCGCAGGTCGCGTACGTTGTGCGAGTTCAGCCAGACCATTCCGGCCTCGACGGCGTGCGCCACCCGGTGGCCCCGGGCCAGGTCGGAGGTCCACACGTAGCCGGCCAGCCCGTAGCGCACGTCGTTGGCCAGCGCGATCGCCTCGGCCTCGTCGTCGAACGGGGTCAGCGCCACCACCGGCCCGAAGATCTCCTCCTGGAAGATCCGCGCGGTCGGCGGCACGTCGGCGAACACCGTGGGGGCCAGGTAGTTGCCCTCCGGCAGGTGCTCCGGCCGGCCGCCGCCGGCGACCAGGGTGGCCTCCCGCCGGCCGATCTCCACGTAGCGCAGCACCCGCTGGTAGTGCTCGGGGTGCACCAGCGCGCCGACCTCGGTCTTCGGGTCGTGCGGGTCGCCCACCACGATCCGCTCCGCCCGGGCGGCGAGCCGGGCGACGAAATCGTCGTAGCTGCCCCGCTGCACCAGGATCCGGGAGCCGGCGGTGCACCGCTCGCCGTTCAGCGAGAACACCCCGAACAGCGCCGAGTCCAGCGCGGCGTCCAGGTCGGCGTCGTCGAAGACGACCACCGGGGACTTGCCGCCCAGTTCCATGGAGAGCGCCTTGAGGTGCGGCGCCGCCGCGCGGAAGATCGTCTGCCCGGTGGCCGACTCCCCGGTGAACGAGATCAGCTTGCTGCCCGGGTGGGACACCAGCGCCGCACCGGCCTCCTCGCCGATGCCGTTGACCAGGTTGAACACCCCTCGGGGCAACCCGGCCTCGGCGAAGATGTCCGCCCACAGGCTGGCCGAGAGCGGGGTGAACTCGGCCGGCTTGAGCACCACGGTGCATCCGGCGGCCAGCGCCGGCGCCAGCTTCCAGGACTCCAGCATGAACGGGGTGTTCCACGGCGTGATCAGCCCGGCCACCCCGGCCGGCTTGCGGTTGACGTAGTTGAGCTGCTGGCCGGGCACCTGGTAGGCCTCGTCGGTCTGCGTGGTGACCAGGTCGGCGAAGAAGCGGAAGTTCTCCGCCGCCCGCCGCGCCTGGCCGAGCGCCTGGGTGATCGGCAGGCCGGTGTCGAAGCACTCCCACTCGGCCAGCCGGGCCTCCCGGTCCTCGATCAGGTCGGCGATCCGGTACAGCACCCGGGCCCGCGCCCGGCCGGTCATCAGCGGCCACGGCCCCTCGGCGAACGCCCGCCGGGCGGCGGCGACGGCCAGGTCGACGTCCCGTGCCCGGCCGGCCGAGGCGGTGGCGTAGGGCCGGTTGGACACCGGGTCGGCCACCTCGAACGTGTCGCCGTCGGCCGAGTTCCGGCGCTCGCCGTCGACGAAGTGCGGCAGGTGGTCGGGCAGGCCGGCCGGCACGTGCGGCGCGGCGACGGCCGGTTGCGTGGTCATCGGGTCACCTCCGGGACAGGGGTCAGGTAGCGCTCGCCGGCGGCGGCCAGCGCGCGCACCTTCCGCCGGCCGTCCTCGCTGAGCGGGACCAGCGGGGGCCGCACATGGTCGCCCGCGATCAGGCCCCGCTCGGCCAGCAACCACTTCGCCGGGGCCGGGTTGGTCTCCACGAACAGCAGGTCCACCAGCGGGTGCACGCCGTAGTGGATCGCCCGGGCCCGCTCCAGGTCCCCGGCCCGGGCCGCCTGGTACATCTCGGCGACCGCCGCCGGCGCGATGTTGGCCAGCGCGGAGACGAATCCGGCGCCCCCGAGCGACAGGACGGGCAGGCACAGCAGCTCGATCCCGGACCACACCAGCAGCTCCGGCCCGGCCGCGTGCAGCACCCGGGAGAAGTGCTCGAAGTCCTTGGTCGTCTCCTTCACCCCGACGAAGTTGTCGTGGTCCCGGAACAGCCGGCCCACCGTCTCCGGGGCGATGTCCACGGCGGTCCGTGTCGGCACGTTGTAGGCCACGATGGGCAGGTCCGGGAACTCGGCGGCCACGGTGGCGTACCAGGTGTAGAGCGCCTCCTGGGTGGGCCGGGCGTAGTACGGGGTGATGACCAGGGCGGCGTCCGCCCCGGCGTCCCGGGCGGCGGCGGTGAGCTCCAGCGTCTCGTCCAGCTTGGCCGAGCCGGTGCCGGGGAGCAGCGGAACCCGGTCGCCCACCTCGGCGGCCACCGTGCGGATCGCCTCGGCGCGCTCGGCGACCGACTGCGCGGACGGCTCGCCGGTGGACCCGCCGATGGAGATGCCGTGCGAGCCGGCGTCCAGCTGCCAGTGCACCATGGCGCGCAGCCCGTCGTGGTCAACCGCCCCGGTCGCGGTGAACGGCGTGACCAGCGGGGCGATCGAACCCCTGATCCGCGCGGGGTCGGAGCGGAATCTCATCCTCGTCCTTCCTGGGAGTTCAGCACGGCGCGCACGGTGTGTTCCCGGTGCCGGCGCACCATGGCCTCGATGTCCGCCGGCGGGGCGTGCCGCTCGATCAGGGCGAGCAGCGTGTCGTGCTCGTCCACCGACTCCCGGGCCCGGTCCGGGACGAACGAGAAGACCGTGGCGCGCAGCGTGGCCATCCGCGCCCACTCCCGGTGCACCAGCTCGAGCAGGTGCGGGTTGGGGCAGGTGGCGATCAGTACGTGGTGGAACTGCTGGTTCAGCCGGCTGTGCCGCATCGGGTCCAGGTCGGCCAGGCCTTCGCGCATCGCCGCGTTCAGCCGGTGCGCCTCGCCCAGTGCGGCGGCGTCCAGGTGTTCGGCGGCCAGGCCGGTGGCCGCCGACTCGACGATGGCCAGCGTCTCGGCCGTCCACCGGTACTCGGCCGGGTCCAGGCCGCGCACGGCGGCGCCCACGTTGCGCACCACCTCGACCAGCGACTCCGCCTCCAGCCGCCGCACCGCCTCGCGCACCGGCACGGTGGAGACGCCCAGCTCCTTGGCCAGCGTGCTGAGCACCAGCCGGTAGCCCGGGGTGTACGAGCCGTCCAGGATGCGCCGGCGGATCAGGTGGTAGGCCCGCTCGACCTTGGACGATGCCTCGGTGCTGGTCATCCGGCTCCCTCGTCGTAGCGTGCTCGCCATTGCCCGGCCAGCGGGTACAGGTCCGGCAGGGCCGCGCCCTCGGCGACCCGGGCGGTGATCCAACGTTCTTCGGTTTCCTGGCGTTCCGCGTCTTCCAGTACCTCGGTGACCAGTGCGCGGGGGATCACCACTACGCCGTCGTCATCGCCGACCAGCACGTCCCCCACCGCGACGGTCGCGCCGCCGCAGGCGATGGTCACGTCGGTCTCCCACGGCACGTGCCGGCGGCCCAGCACGGCCGGATGCCGGCCGGCGCCGTACACCGGAAGCTCCAGGGCGGCGACCGCGGCGGCGTCGCGCACGGCTCCGTCGGTGACCACCCCGGCCGCCCCGCGCACCTGCGCGCGCAGCGCCAGGATGTCGCCCAGGGTTCCGGCGGTCGGGTCCCGGCGGGCCTCCATGACCAGCACCTCGCCGGCGCCGATGCCGTCCACCGCGCGTTTCTGCGCGTTGTACCCGCCGCCGTGCTCGGCGAACAGGTCCGGGCGGAACGGCAGGAAGCGCAGCGTGCGGGCGACGCCGACCAGCTTCCGCCCCGGGGTCAGCGGGCGCACCCCGTCGATGCTGGAGTCCTCGAAGCCGCGCTTGCGCAGCTGGACGGACAGCGTGGCCACCGCGACGTTGGCCAGCCGCTCGCGCAGCTCGTCGCCCAGCCCAGGTCGGGACGCCGGCTCGGTGCCCCAGGCGTCGGCGCGCGCCGCATCGTCCACCCGGGCTGGGGATCCCCACGGCGACAGCTCGGGGCCTTCGACGACCTCGGTGCGCAGCCGCCCGGTGCTCCGTTGCCCGGTCCGGTCGGTGACCTCGACCTCGATGACCTGGCCGGGCCGGGCCACCGAGGCACCGGCCGGCGTGCCGGTCAGGATGACGTCACCCCGCTCGAGGGTGATCATCCGGGACAGGTCGGCGACCAGGTGGCCGAAGTCGAACAACAGGTTCTCGCTGGTGTCGTCCTGCACCGGTGCCCCGTCCAGCCAGGTGCGCAGGCGCAGCCCGCGCGGATCGAGGCCGGCGGCCGGCAGCAGGGCCAGCCCGAGCGGGGTGAACCCGTCGCCGCCCTTGCTGCGCACGTTGGAGCCCCGGTCGGCGGCGCGCAGGTCGTGCAGCCCCAGGTCGTTGGCCGCCGTCACCCAGCCCACGTGCGCCCAACCCTCGTCCGGGCGCACGTGTCGGGCCGGCTGGCCGATGACCAGGGCGATCTCGCCCTCGAAGGCGAGCAGCTCGGTTCCCTCCGGGCGGGTCACCGCGCCGTCGCCGGCGAGCGAGGAGGAAGGTTTCAGGAAGTAGGACGCCTCGGTGGGGGTGCGGCCGCGCTGCGCCGCCCGGGAGCGGTAGTTGAGGTGCACCGCGATGACCTTGCCGGGGCGTTCGCCCAGCGTCCGGGTCACCGCGTCCGTTGTCCCCGCCTCCGTGACGCCCAACTGGCGTACCTCGCCTCCGGTCAGATCTGATCTGATATCAGCGACGAAATCATATACGATCTGGGTCGCCACGGCCAGAGGCGCGTTGCGTGCGCCCGGCTGCCCTCGTAGTGCGCCCGGCTACCCGCCGGCGGTGAGGTTGCGCTCGAGTCGGCCGAGCGTCTCGGTGAACCCGTTGAGCTGGTCCTCGCCGATGCCGGCCCGCAGCCTCCGGTCGAACTCACGCGCGACGCCGGCCAGCCGTTTGAACAGGTCCTGGCCGGCCCCGGTCAGCT
Source organism: Actinospineispora eucalypti (assembly GCF_039543365.1). NCBI lineage: Bacteria > Bacillati > Actinomycetota > Actinomycetes > Pseudonocardiales > Pseudonocardiaceae > Actinospineispora > Actinospineispora eucalypti. The sequence continues at coordinate 123,482 of NZ_BAABJP010000031.1, read as the reverse complement.
CGACGATGTGCACCCGCCGGTTCGCCGGGTCCCGCCGCCGGGTGACCAGGCCGGCGGACTCCATGCCGTTCAGATGGTGGGTCAGCGTGGCGCCCTGAATGCCCACCGCCGAGGCGAGCTCGCGCTGGTTGGCGCCCTGGTGCGTCTTCAACGCCAACAGGATCAGCCAGATCGGCATCGACCCGCCGGCCCGGCTCATCGCGTCGTCGAACGCCGCGCTGGTCGCCTTCGCGGCCTGGGCCAGCGCAATGCCGATCGGGGTCCCGGCCGGTCGCACGCGGTCACCCTAGCACGAACGTTAGCCATCGAATTGTATTGACGCCTAATCATTCGATATCTAACGTTTTGTCGATGGCTACCCACCCGCACCGCTGGTCGGCGCTCGCGGTCGTCTCGCTGGCCCAGCTGATGATCGCCCTGGACGCCACGGTGATGAACGTCGCGCTGCCGTCGGTGCAGCACGCGCTGGGCCTCTCCGACGGCGACCGGCAGTGGGTGATCACCGCGTACACGCTGGCCTTCGGCGGGCTGTTGCTGCTCGGCGGCCGGCTCACCGACCGGCTGGGCCAGGCCCGCGCGTTCCTGGCCGGGCTGGCCGGCTTCGCGGCGGCGTCGGCCGCCGGCGGGCTGGCCACCGGTCTGGTCCCGCTGGCGCTGGCCCGAGCCGCGCAGGGTGCGTCGGCCGCGCTGCTGGCACCGAGCGCGCTCGCGCTGGTGTCGGTCACGTTCACCGCGCCGCGCGACCGGGCGAAGGCGTTCGCCCTGTTCGGGGCCATCGCGGGCAGCGGGGGAGCGGTGGGCCTGCTGCTCGGTGGCGTGCTGGTCGGTCAGCTGGGTTGGCGGGCCTGCCTGTTCGTCACGGTCCCGGTCGCGGTGGTGGCCGCCCTCGGCACCCGCTACCTGCCGTCCGGCCCGCCCTTCCGGCCCCGGATGGCGCCGGGCGGCCCGGGCGCCGGTTTGGACCCGCCTGGCGTGGGTTTGGACCGGCCGGGTGCCGGTTCGGACCCGCCGGGTGCTGGGCTGGATCTGCCGGGCGCCGCGCTGGTTACCGCCGGGCTGGCCGGGCTGGTGGCCGGCTGCTCCGGAGCGGCGGGCCAGGGCTGGGCGTCCGGTTGGACGCTGGGGCCGCTCGGTGCCGGGCTGGCGCTGATCGCTCTGTTCGGCTGGTGCGAGGCGCGCGCCGCCCGGCCGCTGCTTCCGCCGCGCCTCCTGGCCGACCGGGCCCGGGTTGGCGCGTGCCTGGCGGTGGCGTTCGCGGTGGCCGGCATGCTGGGGGTGTTCCTGTTCCTCAGCTACTACCTGCAGGTGGTGCTGGGCTACTCGCCGGTGCGCACCGGGCTGGCCTTCCTGCCGTTGTCGCTCGCGGTGTTCGGCTCCGCGCAGCTCGTCGCCGCGCGGTTGCTGCCTCGCTGCCCGGCCCGCGCGCTGATCGTGCCCGGCCTGCTGGCGGCCGCCGCCGCGATGGGGCTGCTCACCCGGCTCACGCCGGAGAGCGGCTACGCCTCGCTGGTCCTGCCCGCCGAGATCCTGCTCGGTGTGGGCCTCGGGTGCGTGTTCACCCCGGCGATCAGCAGCGCGACCGCCCGGGTGGACCGGGCCGACGCCGGGATCGCGGCCGCCGTGGTCAACACCGCGCAGCAGGTGGGCGGGTCGGTCGGCCTCGCGCTGCTGAACACCGTGGCCGCCGGGGCCGCCGCCGGCTACCCGGCCGCCCGGACGGTCGCCCTGGTCCACGGCTACACCACGGCCGCCGCGGTCGCCGCCGGGCTGCTGCTCGCCGGCGCGGCGCTGGCCGCCTTTCTGATCACCACCAGTACCGGAGGGAACCCATGATCCTGGTCACCGGAGCCACCGGGCATGTCGGCGCCGAGCTGGTCCGCCGGCTCGCCTCCGCCGGCGCCGAGCCGGTCCGCGCGATGACCCGCCGGCCGGAGGCGTTCACCGCGCTGCCCGGCGTGCGGGTGGTCCGGGGCGACGCCGACGACCCGGCCAGCCTGTGCGCCGCGTTCCACGGCGTCGAGCGGGCATTCCTGATGTCCGCCGAGCCCGTCGGCGGCGGTGGCCGGCGGCCGACCCAGCTGCCCCGGCTGGTGGAAGCGGCGGTGCGCGCCGGGGTGCGGCACGTGGTGGCGTTGTCCGTCTACACCGGGGGCGGGGGCGGCGACGTAATCGCCGAGTGGTGCGGGCGGATCGAGGGCGCGGTCACCGACAGCGGGATGGACTGGACGCTGCTGCGGCCGGGCCGGTTCATGTCCAACGCGCTGCACTGGGCACCGATGATCCAGCGGGGCGACGACATCACCATCCCGTTCGCGCACCGCCCGGCCGCCTCGATCGACCCCGCCGACATCGCTGCCGTGGCCGCCCTCGCGCTCACCACCGACGACCACCGGGGCGCCGCGTACCAGCTGTCCGGCCCGGAGGCGCACACCCCGGCCGAGGAACTGTCCGTGCTGGCCGAACTGTTGGACCGGCCGCTGCGCGCCATCGACCCGCCGCTGGACACGGTGCGCGCCGGCATGCGGCGAGGCGGGGTGACGGACGAGGTGTTCGACGCGATGGTGGCCCGCACCCTCGGCTCCGACGTGGGCACCGAGCTGCTGCCCACCGTGGCCGAGCTGCTCGGCCGGCCCCCCGGCAGGTTCGCGGACTGGGCACGAACACACCTCGACCAGTTCCGGTGACCGGCCGGCGGTAGCGGATCGTCACCCCTGGACGTCGGTCAGCGCGGGCCCGCGGTTGAGGTAGCCGGCGTCCACGGGGAAGGTCACGCCGGTGACGTAGCGGGCCTCGTCCGAGGCGAGGTAGACGATGGCGTTGCTGACGTCGACCGGTTCGATGAGCTGGACGGGCATCGGGTTCTGGTAGAGCGGGCTGCCGGCGATCTCGGGGAACCGCTCCACGAACGCGCCGTACTCGGCGTTGGCCACCATCGGGGTGTTCACGCCGGTCGGGTGCACGGTGTTGACCCTGATGTTGTGCTGGGCGAGCTGGCCGGCGTACAGGCGCATGAGCCCGACGACGCCGTGCTTGGCCGCGACGTAGGCGGCCTGCCCGGGCAGGGTGTTGAGCCCGATGCCGCTGAGGCCGGCGGTGGAGCTGGTGATGATGATCGCGCCGCCCCGGCCGCGCTCGATCATGCCGGGGATGGTGATCTCGAGGGTGTGCCAGACGCCGGTGAGCAGCGTGTCGATCCCGTCGTGCCAGGCCTGGACCCGCTCGCCCTCGCCGATGACCGGCATGATCCCGGCGTTGGGCAGCACGATGTCGACCGGCCCGAACTCGGCGACGCCGGCGTCGTAGGCCGCCTGCAGCCGCGCGCGGTCCCGCACGTCGGCGACGGCGGTGAGGATTCGGCCGTCGGCGTCCTCGACCAGCCGCTGGGTCTCCTCCAGGTCGGCCTCGGTGGCCAGGGGGTAGAACACCGTGGAGATCTGCTCGCAGATGTCCACCGCGATGACGGCCGCACCCTCCTCGGCGAGCCGGATGGCGTGCGAGCGGCCCTGGCCCCGGGCGGCGCCGGTGATGAAGGCGACCTTGCCCTCGAGTCGACCCATGACGGTTGATCCTCCTGCTGGTTCTAGCGGCGGTCTTCGGTGGCGAACAGTGCGGAACTGACCAGCGGGTCGCCCGGGCCGCCGGTCATCAGGGACAGGCCGGCCCCCGGCACCTGGTTGCAGGAGGTGCCCCTGATCTGCCGGACGGCCTCGGTGACCAGGCTCATCCCGTGGATGAAGCCCTCGGCCAGGTTTCCGCCCGAGGTGTTCACCGGCAGGCCGCCCCCGGGGGCGATGAGGTTGTCGAAGGTCAGCACCTCGCCGGCGGTCTCCGGCGTGCAGAAGCCGTGGTCGATGAGGGCGGCCACGCCCATACCGGTCATGTTCTCGTAGACCTGCACCACGTCCACGTCCTCCGGGCGGTAACCGGACTCCGCCCACAACCGGCGGGCCACGCCGGCGAAGTTCGCCGAGCCGTACGGCGTGTGGCTCTCCTCGAGGCCCGCGCCGCCCGCGGTGGCCCCGGTGGGCGCGGAGAGCAGGTACGCCGGCGGCTGGGCCAGGTCGCGGGCCCGCTCCGCGGAGACCAGCACCACGGCCACGGCGGCGTCGCTCTCCCGCGAACAGTCGAACAGGTGGAACGGCTCGGAGATCCACCGGGAGGCCTCGTAGGTGGCCACGTCCAGCGGTTTGTCGAAGGCCACCGCGTGCGGGTTGCGCTGCGCGTGGAAGTAGGAGGCAAGGGCCATCGCGCGCAGCGTCTCGCGGGGGACGCCACCGGCCTCGATCAGCCGTTGGGCGCGCATGGCGCAGATCTGGGCCGGGCCGTCGATGCCGTTGACCAGGTACTGGGCCGCCGTGTCGTCCTGGGCCACCGCCACCCGCAGTCGCTGGCCGGCGGACTCGGCGATCGCCCGGTAGACCACGACCACCTCGGCCTGACCGGTCACGATCGCGGCGGCGGCCAGCCCCAACGCTCCCGGGATGCCGCCGCCGTGCGTCCAGTTCAGCGCGGAGAACCGCAGCTCGCGGACGCCCAGGGCGGGCGCCAGCTTCGGCGGGTCGTTCTTGTCCGCGCCGTAGGAGACGAACCCGTCGATGTCGGCGGTGGAGAGCCCGGCATCCGCGCAGGCCTCCGCGATCGCCCGCAGGCACAGCTTCATCTCCGGGTCGGGCGAGGTGCCGCGCTTGTACATCGGGGTCTGCCCGATGCCGACCACGGCGGTCGCGCCGCGCAGCGGGTGGTTCACGACGCTCCTCCCAGCGCCCACCGCACCGCCGGGTAGCCCTTCGACCGGCCCGACGGCGGGTCGATGCTCCCGGTGACCGGGGCACCCACCCGCAGGCCGTCCTCGGATCCCTTCAGCACGCCCAGCACCCGTGCGTTCCCGGCGCCCGGAATCTCGGCGAGCACCACCACGTAGGGCACGTCCTCGACGCGCTCCTTCGTGCGGTCGAACGCGTACCAGGACCGGGTCCAGGTGTAGACGGTGCCGACCGGCTCCACCGCGACCCACTCCTGCTCCCAGCCGCCGCAGTGGCCGCAGCGGAAGTGCGCCGGCCAGCGCCACGTGCCGCAGTCGGGGCACCGCGGCAGCCGGAACTCGCCGGCCGCCAGCCCGTCCCAGTACCCCCGGTCGGCGCCGATGCCTCCGGTGATGGTGGTCTCCGCCGCGACGGCGTTGTCCGGCACCTGGACTCCTCCTCGCCGTTGTCGCCTACAAAATACCTAAAAGGTGTAGGCGGGCGCTAGGAGGCTGCGCCTAATTATTTTAGGCAAGACACTTCGGCGCCCCCGAGGATCACGGTCGGTGCGCCCGGGCATGGCTTTCTTCCAGGGAGAGGCCGCGCTGTTGGCCCTCGATGATCGACCAGAATCGCGGGCATCTCATGGGTTCGCCGGCCGGGCACCGCCGGCCGTGCTCGAGTGCGGTGCGGGCCACCTCGATGCGGTGCTGCTGCTCGGCCAGCTCGGCCAGTTTGCGGTCGATCAGCTCCCGCTGGGACCGCCGTTCGCCGGCGATGAACCGCCCGATCTCGGCCAGCGAGAACCCGATCTCGCGGAAGAACAGGATCACGGCGACGTCCCGGACCGCCGACGCGGCATAGCGCCGTCGTCCCGATGCGCGAGCCGTCGGCCGCACCAGGCCGAGCTCGTCGTAGTACCGCAGTGCGGTGGTGGGCACGCCGGTGCGTTCGGACAGCTCGCCGATCGACAGCAGGCCCGGGGTCAGCTCGGTGTCGGCCATTTGACTTCAAGCGTACTCGAAGTGCTGTGCTTGGTTGATGGAGATCAAGGAGAGGGCGCTGGACCGGATCCTGCGGTGGTGGGGTCCGCGCGGGGGGATTGCGCAGTTCCATCGGCCGACCGGGGCGGTGGGGCACGTGGCCGGTTGGATCATGGGCCGGCGTTCGTCGAACGTGGCCCGCAACCGCTGGGCGGCGGGGCTGCTCGACATCCGGCCGGCCGACCGGGTCGTCGAGCTCGGCTGCGGCCCGGGCGTGGCCCTCGCCGCCCTTGCCGGGCGGGCGGCCCGGGGACTGGTGGTCGGCGTGGACCACTCGGCGGTGATGATCAGCCAGGCCCGCCGCCGCAACCGGGCCGCCGTGCGGGCCGGGCGGGTTCGGCTGGTTCACGCGCCGGTTGAGGGCCTGTCGTTCGAGGAAGGGCCGTTCGACGCCGCGCTCGCCGTCAACACGGTCGGCATGTGGACCGACCCGGCGGCCCGGCTACGCGAGCTGGGCCGAATGCTGCGGCCCGGCGGCCGAATCGCCCTGGTGACCCAGCCCCGCTGTCCCGGTGCCACGGCGGCCACCTCGGCCGCGGCGGCCGGCGAACTGGCTGACCTGCTCACCGAGGCCGGGTTCGAGCAACTCCGGACCGAGATGCTCGGCATCGACCCGCCGGTGGCCTGCGTCCTCGGGGTCACGCCGGAGCTCAGCGCAGGTGGTACCTGATGTCGGTGCGCTCGTGCTGGAACCCGGCCAGCCGGCAGTCGGTGACCAGGCCCCGGTCCCGCTCGTCCACCGTGATGGCCGCGACCCGGGAACCGTCCCGCCGGATCGCCGCCATCGCCGCGTCGAGCAGGCCGGCCCGGGTGCCGTTCTCGGCGTGTTCCGGCGCGACGAGCACGGCCGTGATCAGCCCGGCCGGCCCGAACTCGGTGGGCTCGGCCGCGGTGGCGTCGAACCAGGCCGCGCCGTGCGGTGCGTCCGCCGGCCCGGTCACCAGGACCCGGCCGGCGGCCGGGGCCGGGTCGCGGCGGCCGCTGGCCAGCCACAACTTGTCCAACCCCGGGCCGGGCGAACCCGGCTGGCCTATCCGTGACCCGGACCCGGCCGGGCGCAGCGGGGCGATCAGCCGCCAGCGCCGGCGGTCGCGGATGATCCGGGGGTTGTCCAGCCGCCGCCACATGCGGTGCGCGGCGGGGTGGTCGCCCCGGGCCCAGCAGCGCAGTCGGGTGCACCCGGTGCCGACCCAGCCGTCCGGCCCGGTGACGTCCGTGCCGAGCTGTTCGCCCAGCAGCGTGGAGATGCCGCGGGCCCGCAGGTCCGGGTGCACCACCATCCGCACCTCCGCGCCTTCCGCCCCGGCGCCGTTCGGTTCGGCGCTGTCCGGTTCTAGGCGCAGGCAGGCGGCCAGCGTCGGCGGCGGCTCGGTCCGCCCGGTCCGCTCGTCGGGCAGCAGCCAGACCAGCAGGTAGCGGGAGCCCGGCGGCACCGGGTCGGTGAGCGCGAAGGACGGGAACCCGGGCTCGGCGTCCCGCTCGGCGGACTCGGTGAGCAGGCGGTCGAGCTCCTCGCGCTCGGCTCCGGTGACCTCTGTGCGCCACTCGTAGTGGATCACTGGTTGTCGGTCACCAGCTTGCGCAGCTCGCGGTGGAAGATCTGGTTGGCGATCTCGTTGCGGCCCAGCAGCATCGGGCCCGCGTTGGCGCTCTCCATGCCCGACTGCGAGGACCGCAGCAGAGGGAAGTCCTCCTGGTGCAGCACCGCCAGCAGGATCTGCCAGTTCTTGTCCCACAGCCTGGTCCAGGTGTCCATCTCCATCCCGCTGTCCCGCTGTCGCGGGACCATCAGCCGCATCTCCATCTGCGAGCGGCCGGGCTCCTTCGGGTGCGGCCGGAAGGTGAGCAGCTGGAAGTGGTCCGGCTGGCGCAGCAGCGTGTGGCAGGGCAGCAGGAAGTGCGTCTCGATCACGTGCTTGGCCAGGCTGTGGTCACCCGGGTCCTCGTCCAGCCAGCGGTCGATGGACTTGCGGGGGGCCACGAACCGGCAGTGCCGGCCGAAGTCCTCCATCGCCATGATGTTGGTGTGGACGATCTTGCCCGCCGTGTTCGGGTGGGCGTACTGGATGTGGTAGCCGTCCAGGAACGCGTCCTGCATGATCTTCCAGTTGACCGGCTCGTCGAACGCCTCGCCCCGCACGCAGACCAGGTCACCGAGGTGGTAGCCGGCCATGATCTCGTCCATCTCCGGTCCGAGCCAGGCCGCCACGTCGATCTCCGCCGTGGCCTCGTCGACGATCCAGACGAACCCGTGCCGCTCCTCGCAGGGCAGCTCGACCAGCCCCTGCGCGGAGCGGTCGATGTCGCCGAAGGTTCGGTCTCGGGTGATCGCCCGCAGCGTGCCGTCGGTGTTGTACGACCAGCGGTGGTAGGCACAGGAGAAGATCCGGCAGCGGCCCCGGTCCCGCTCCTCGAGCAGGGCGCCCCGGTGGCGGCAGAGGTTGACGAAGGCCTTCACCCCGCCGTCGGCCTGGCGGGCCACGATCACCTTGTTGCGCGGCATCTGGTGGGTGATGAAGTCGTTCGGCTCGGGCAGCTCCGAGCTGTGCGCGATGATCGACGGCACCCGGGCGAAGATCGCGCGGTCGGTGGCCGCGATCTCCGGGCTGGTGAACTCCTCGGGGCCGAACGGGCTGATGCTCTCGAACTCGTCGGTGCTGCCGTTGCGCAGGTGCTCGAGGGCGCGCCTGATCCGGACCTCGCGCGGGGCAATGGGCCTGGTCATGATCCAACCCTCCTAGTCCCGCTCCCACGACAATGCCCGCTCCGGGCATGCGTCGACAGCGGCATCGGCTTCGTCGAACCGGTCGTCGGGTACCGGATCGGCGGTGACGACCGGGTCGCCCTGGTCGTCGGCGTCGAGCACGTCGGGCGCCACGCTGTAGCAGAGTCCGTGCCCGGCGCAGGCCTTCCGGTCCACCAGCAGATGGTTACCCATGGCCGTGCCTTTCGGTGAATACGATCGGCAGGCGCTGCACCGACCGGACCTGGCTGGGCAGCACCACCGGCGGGTCGTCCGGGTCGAGGGCGAAGTCCGGCACCCGGTCCAGCAGCTCCTCGAACGCGATCCGCAGCTCGATGCGGCCCAGGTGCGAGCCGAGGCAGCGGTGCGGGCCGGAGCCGAAGGTGAGGTGCCGGTTCGGGGTGCGGTCCACCCGCATCCGGTCGGGATCGTCGAACTCGGCGGCGTCCCGGTTGGCCGAGCAGAGCATGACCAGCAGCTGGTCGCCCTCCTGGACCCGCACGCCGCCGATCTCCACGTCGGCGGTGGCCCGGCGGCCGGCGGCGACCTGGGCCTCCAGCCGGAGGATCTCCTCCACGGCGGCCGGAATCCGGGACCGGTCGTCGAGCAGCAGCTTGCGCTGCTCGGGGTTCTGGGACAGGTGCATGACGCCCCAGGCCAGCGAACCCTGCACGGTGTGCATCCCGCCCATGAGCAGCAGGAAGAAGGAGCGCACCAGCTCCTCGTCGCTGAGCGGGCGCTCATCGCCGTCCAGGGTGAGCCGCTGGCGCATGATCTCGGAGGTGATGTCGGTGGGCTGCTCGCCCGCCTCGAACGCGGCGCGGCGCTGGTTGATCACCTTCAGGAAGTACTCGTACATGGCGAACGCCGACCGGGCGCGGGACTCGTTGGCCTGTTCCGGGGTGTCGCCGGGGCGCCCGTTCAGCGCGATGTCGCTGGCCTCGGCGAACAGTGCGGTGTCCTCCCTCGGCCAGCCCATCAGGGCCAGGAACACCTGCGCGGGCAGCTCGTGGGCGAACTCGGAGACGTACTCCGCTTTGCCCCTCGCCGCGAAGCCCTCGATCAGCTCGATCACGATGCGGCGGATCTCGGTTTCCAGTGCGCGCATCCGGGACGGGCTGAACAGCGGCTGGAGGGCGTGACGGTAGGCGGTGTGGTCCGGCGGGTCGATCTCCAGCGGGATGAACTTGCCCTGCGCCGCGTTGACCAGGTTGTTCGGGTAGCTGGAGAACAGCTCCGGCCGGCGCAGCACGTCGTGGCACTCCCGGTAGTGGGTGACCACCCAGTGCCCGCCGTGGGCGGTGGACCACACCAGCGGTCCCCGGCGGGCGAGCGCTCCGACGTGTTCCTGCATGTGGTCCACCGGAATGGTGTGGCTCGGGTCGTACACGTCGAAATCGACGACCAGATTCTCCGGTACATCGGCAGCCGTGGTGGGCATCCTCGCCGCTCCTGTCAGCTCGAGCCTAATAGTTATAGGCTAATGGTCTCGACTGGGCGAGTCAACGGTTGTAACCTAAAGCCTATAGGCAATCGTGGACCCGAGGAGAGACATGGCGACCTCGATCGCATCGGCCCTGGAGTGGTGGGGGCGGACCCAGGGGGACCGGGAAGCGCTGGTGTTCGCCGACGGCGCGGTGTCCTACCGCGAGCTGCGGGACTGGTCCGGCCGCATCGCCCGGCGGCTGGTGGACGACGGCGTGGCGCCCGGCGACCGGGTCGCGCTGCTGGGCGGCAACACCGCCGGGTGGGCGGCCGCCGCGTTCGGCGTGATCAAGGCCGGCGCGATTCTCATCCCGCTGAACCCCCGCCTGGTAGCGGCCGAGATGCACACCTTGCTGGAGTCGGCCGGCGCCGGCGTGGTGATCGCCGACGCCGGGTTCGAGGCCATCCTCAAGGAGGTCGAGGAGCTGGGCGCGGTGTTCCGGCCGGTCGAGCTGACCGAGCTGGGTGCGCTGCGCGACGGGCCGGCCGAGCCGTTCCGGGTGGAGCGAGGGCCGGACGAGACGCTGGCGGTGATGTTCACCAGTGGGTCCACCGGCCTGTCCAAGGGCGTCATCCTGACCAACCGGACGCTGCTCAACATCGCCTTCGAGGCGAGCCTGACCGAGGAGGGCCTGCACCCCGGCGGCCGGACGCTGTTGCTGCTGCCGTTCTGCTTCACCCCGGGACTGGTGTGGGGCCTCTACATGCACGCGGTGCTGGGCGGCACCCTGGTGGTGGAGGCCGACCTGAACCCCTCGCGGGCGGTGCGTCAGCTCGAGGAACAGCGGATCGAGGCCATCTTCGGGGTGCCGCTGATCTACGAGGTGATGGCGAAGGCTCCCGAGTTCGCCGGCGCCGACCTTTCCGGCCTGCGCACGGCCACGGTCGGCGGGGCCGCGGTGCCGGGTCCGTTGCTGGAGGCCTGGGCGGACAAGGGGGTCGCGCTGCGGCAGATCTACGGCATGGTCGAGGGCGGCGGGACAGTCACCGCCACGCTACGCCACGAGGCCGCCGCGCACCCCGACTCCTGCGGCATCGGCTCGGTGTTCACCGAGATCAAGGTGGTGCGGGAGGACGGCACCGAGTGCGAGCCGGGTGAGGCGGGCCAGATCCTGGTGCGCGGCCCCTCGGTCACGCCCGGCTACTGGAACGACCCGGACGGCACCGCCCAGGTGCTCCGGGACGGCTGGCTGCACAGCGGTGACCTGGGCCGGCGCGATGCCGATGGTCGGCTCACGTTCGTCGACCGGCTCAAGGACCTGATCATTTCCGGCGGGATCAACATCTCCCCGGTGGAGCTGGAGGCGGTGATCGCCCGCATCGACGGCGTCGAGGAGGTCGCGGTGATCGCGGCCCGGGACGACCGGTTCGGGGAGACCCCGGCGGCCGTCATCTACGGACGGGCCGGGCTGCAACCGGCGGACGTGGTCGCCGAGTGCGACCGCCGGGTGGCCGGGTACAAGGTGCCGCGCTACGTGGTGGTGCGGGACCGGCCGCTGCCCCGCCTGCCCAACGGCAAGATCTCCAAACGGGAGATCCGCGCGGAGTACGCCGACATCACCACCCGCCACCCCAGGGTGCGGTGACCACCGGCTCTACTAGGTGGATGGCTCTCAGACCCGCAGTGAGTAGCCGAGGTCGACGTCGCACGCCGCCTGGCCGCCCCGGAGCCCTACGTTCTCCGGCGCGCATTCGAGCAGCACAATCTTGACGTCGGCCGGCGGCACCTCGAACCGGCCCAGGTTTCGCACGATCGCCCGGTACAGCCGGCGTTTCGCCTCGACGGACCGCCCGGCGAACAGGGCGATCTCGATCCGGGTGAAGCGTTCGCCCGCCGCATCCGGCGTCAGGTAGTTGCCCGCCGGGTGCTCGATGAGGCGCGCCAGCGGTTCGTCCTCGGGTGTTCCGAGGGCCTCGGTGACCGCCCGGTGCACCGCCCGCAGGAATGCGGCCTGCCGGCCCGCCAGCCACGGGCCTCTCACCTCGACCAGGATGTCCGGCAACGGTCGGCCCCTTCCTCGTGCCCGCCCCCGGGTTCAGGGTGGCACCGTTGCCCGGCCCGGACAATTCGCCGATCGGCGAGGCAGCCTTCGGCCTGGACGAAGGCTGGTTGGCGGCGGACGGTTCCGCCGGCTGGGGTACTCAACCGGCGGAACCTGGTACCGAACGGTGTCCGGACACCCTCCGGTACCTGCCTCGGCGCCGCGTCGATCTGGTACCCGATCGTCTCACGGCTAATCGGAGGAGGCGCGTTTATCGTTCATTGCCCAGGGAATGCGACCCGGCATGAATAACGTGATGCTCACCCTCCTGATCATTCTTGGCGTGGTCGTCGTACTCGGTTTGGCGGCCGGCGCCTTCTATTCATGGCGAGGCAAACGCACCGACCGGCTGCGCGAACGCTTCGGCCCCGAGTACGACCGGGTGGTGGACCGCGCCGACGACCGCGGCAAGGCCGAGTCCGAGCTGCGGGAGCGGGAGAAGCGGCACAGCGAGTTCGAGCTGCGGCCGTTGGAGCCCGAGGCCCGGGGCCGGTACGAGATCCGTTGGCAGCAGGTGCAGGGCGAGTTCGTGGACAACCCGGCGCGCGCGGTCCGGGACGCGGACGAGCTGGTGACCGAGGTCATGTCCGCCCGCGGCTACCCGGTGCGCGACTTCGACCAGCGCGCCGACGACCTCTCGGTGGAGCACCCGGAGCTGACCCAGCGCTACCGGTCGGCCCGCGAGATCGCCCGCGCCAACGAGAACGGCGAGGCCAGCACCGAGCAGCTGCGCGATGCGACCACCTCCTACCGGTCGCTGGTGCAGGTGCTCCTCGAGGACAAGCGGACTAACGCCACAACCACCGAGCCGGAGCGGAGCTGAGATGACCGACCCGAACCCCACCAACCACAACCAGACGACACTGCTCGAGCCGGGACGGTCCCAGGCCTACGAGTCCCGGTGGAACCAGCTCAAGGCCGGGTTCGTGGACGAGCCCCGCACGGCGGTGCACGGAGCGGACAGCCTGGTCGGCGAGGTGCTCGATGAGCTGCAGCGGGTCTTCCGCGAGCAGCGCGCCGAGCTGGAGCAGGACCTGGACGACAACGCGTCCACCGAGGACCTGCGCCGGGCGCTCGGCCAGTACCGGGGGATGATCGACCGGTTGTTGGCCGTCTGACCGGTTCGACCCCCACCCGGCCGGGTAGCAGAGCGACATGAGCGCAGTGACGACAACCAAGGAGACGGAACGCAAGTACGAGACGGACCGGCCGATCAGCCTGCCGGAACAGGCTGGACCGGCCGGTCTTTCCGCCGGTTCGGGGCCGGAGGAACAGCGGCTGGCGGCGGTGTACTTCGACACCGGGGACCTGCGGCTGCTGCGGGGCGGAGTCACCCTCCGCCGCCGCGAGGGGGGCCACGACGAGGGCTGGCACCTCAAGCTGCCGGCCGGCGGGGACAGCCGGGACGAGCTGCGCCTGCCGCTCGGCCGGGGTGGCCCGCACGAGCCGCCGGCCGAGCTGGTTTCGCTCACCCGGCTGCGGACCCGGGGCGCCGAGCTGGCGCCGGTCGCCGAGCTGGACACCGAACGGCGCCGCTGGGTGCTCGCCGACTCGGGCGGCCGGGTGGTGGCCGAGCTGGTCGAGGACCGGGTTCGCGCCCACACGCTGGGTGCCTCGACGAGCTCGATGTCGTGGAGCGAGCTGGAGGTGGAACTGGCCGAGCCCGGCCGGGTCGAGCTGCTCGACCGGATCGAGCGCGACCTGCTGCGGCACGGCGCGCACCGCTCGGCGGCACCCTCGAAGCTGGCCAGGGTGCTCGGTGACCAACTGCCGAGGGAGACGAAGCGCCGGAAGACGAAGCGGGGCAGCGCGGGCGAGGCCGTGCTCGAGTACCTGGACGCGCAGGCCGAACGGCTGCGCGCGTACGACCCGCTGGTCCGCCAGGACGCCCCGGACGCGGTGCATCAGATGCGGGTGGCCGCGCGCCGGATGCGCAGCGGGCTGCAGGCCTACCGCCGGGTGCTCGACCGGGCGGCCACCGAGCCGCTGGTGGACGAGCTGCGCTGGCTGGGCAACGAGCTCGGCGACGCCCGGGACAGCGAGGTCATCGAGGAACGCCTGGCGGAGATGATCGACGCGTTGCCCGCCGAGCTGGTCATGGGACCGGTGGCGGCGCACACCACCCGGCAGCTGCAGCGCCGGCGGGCGCTGGGCCGCGAGCGGGCGATCGCGGCGCTGGACAGCGACCGGTACCTGGCCCTGCACGACGCGATCGACCGCCTGCTGGCCGACCCGCCGCTGACCGGCAGGGCCAAGCGGCCGGCGAAGCGCGAGCTGCCGAAGAGCGCGGCGAGGGCGTGGCGCCGCACCGCGAAGCGGATGGACGCGGCGGACCGGGCCTCCGGCGAGGAGCGCGACCGGGGGCTGCACGAGACCCGCAAGGCGGCGAAGCGGATGCGGTACGCGGTCGAGGTGGCCGCGCCGAGCGTGGGCAAGCCGGCCAAGCGACTGCGCAAGCTGCTCAAAGGGGTGCACAGCCTGCTCGGTGACCACCAGGACGCGGTGGTGGCCCGGCCGGTGATCCGCGAGCTGGCCGGGCAGGCGCACAGCGAGGGCGGCAACGGCTTCACCCATGGGGTGATGCACGGCCTGGAGACCCGCCGGGCCGAGCAGGCGGAGCGTGACCTCCCCGCCGCGTGGCGGAAACTGAACCGGCGCAAGCGGCTGAAGTGGCTCAAGTCCTGAACGGGCGCGCGGTGGCCACCACGCTGGCCTGGTCGGAGCCGGCCATGCGGAGCGCGAGCCGCCACTCGTCCGCGTCGTGGGCACTGGCCAACTCGACCGTTCCGGGCAGCCGTACCGGTTTGCGGAACGTCACGTCGAGGGCGTGCGCGGGCGGCAGCCGGCCGGCCACCGTGCCGGCGCAGCGGGCGGCCGCCCACATGCCGTGGGCGATCGTGCCCGGGAACCCGAACAGCCGGGCGGCGGCCGGGTTCAGGTGGATCGGGTTCATGTCGCCGCTGACCCGGGCGTAACGCCGGGCGGTTTCCGCCTCCACCCGCCAGCGGGCGACCGGGTGTCCGGGCGGGACCTCCGGAGGGGGTGCCGGTTCGACGGGCACGCCCGGTGCCGCCGCGCCCTTGGCCAGGTAGGTGCTCCGGCCCCGCCACACCGGCTCACCGGCCGCCCACAGTTCGGTGACCAGGTCGATGCACGCGCCGCGCCGGTGCGCCCGGAGCCGCTCCGCCCGGACCGCCACCGAGGGCGCCTCGCCCGCGCCGATCGGCCGGCGCTGTTCGATCCGCTGGCGCAGGTGGACCAGGCCGGGAAGGCGGAACGGGAAGTCCCCGGCCGCCATCAGCCGGGCCTGCAGCGGGAACCCGAGCAGGTGCGGGAACGGGCTGGGCAGGTTCCCGTCCAGCACGAAGCCACACAGCCGGCAGTACTCGGCCAGCCGGGCCGGGTCGGTCGGCGCGCTGTCCAGCTCGAGCACCCGGTCCGGCGGGGCTTCGCCGCGTGAGCGGCGGGGCAGCAGGGCGGCCGCGTAGCTGCCGGCCAACCGGGGTGGCCTGCTGAGGTGTTCGGTGCGCACGGCTCAGGCCCCGAGCATGCTCTGCCCGCACACCCGGACCACCTGCCCGGTCACGCCGGCACTGGACGGTTCGGCCAGCCAGGCCACCGTCTCGGCCACGTCCACCGGCAGCCCGCCCTGCCGCAGGCTGTTGATCCGGCGACCCGCCTCCCGGGTGGCCAGCGGCATCGCCCCGGTCATCTCGGTCTCGATGAAGCCGGGGGCGACCGCGTTGACCGTGATCGAGCGGCTCGCCGTCACCGGGGCCAGCGCGCGCACCATGCCGATCACGCCCGCCTTGCTGGCCGCGTAGTTGGCCTGTCCCCGGTTGCCGGCGATGCCGCTGGTGGAGGCCACCGACACGATCCGCCCGCCGTCCCGCAGCGGACCGGCGAGCAGCGCCTCGTTCAGGTCCAGCTGGGCCCGCAGGTTGACCGCGAGCACCGTGTCCCAGCGGGCTTCGTCCATGTTCACCAGCAGCTTGTCCCGGGTGACGCCGGCGTTGTGCACCACCACGTCCACCCCGCCCTGCCGTTCCCGCAGGTGGCGGACCAGGCGGGCGGGCGCGTCCGGTGCGGTGATGTCCAGCTGCACGGCGAGCGCGCCCAGCCGGTTCGCGGTGGTGCCGAGCGCCTCGCCCTGGGCGGGCACGTCGAGGCACACCACGGTGGCGCCGTCCCGGGCGAAGACCTCGGCGATCGCCGCGCCGATGCCCCGTGCGGCCCCGGTGACCAGCACCACCCGGCCCGCGTGCGGCGGGTCCTCCGGCGCGGGCGTGCGCTCGGCCGACGCCACCCGGATCACCTGGCCGTCCACGTATGCCGATCGGGCGGACAGCAGGAACCGCACCGTGGACCCGAGGTCCGCTCCGTCCTCGGCGAGCACCAGGTTGGCGGTGGCGCCGTCACGCAGCTCCTTGGCCACCGACCGGACCAGCCCGTCCAACGCCTGCCGGGCGGCCGCCGATTCCACCGAGTCGGCCCGCTCCGGCGGGCTGCCCAGCACGACCAGCCGGCCGCACCGGCCCAACCGGCGCAGCGCCGGCCGGAGGAACTCCCGCACGCCGGCCAGCTCACCCACCCGCGCCAATCCGGCCGCGTCCAGCACCACGCCGCCCAGCGTGCCCTCCCCGGAGTCCGCCTCCGGGACCAGCTCCCGTACCTGGCCGGCGAACCGCGGCTTGCCGACCGCGCCGACCAGTACCGGGCCGTCGACCAGCGGCTGACCCGGCGTGTAGCGGCGCAGCGGCACGGGCCGGGGCAGTCCGAGGCGCCGGCTCAGCGCGGCGCCCGGCCCGCCGTTCACCAGCCGCGCATAGGTGTCGGTCACGGCGCCTCCAGGATCGCTACCACGCCCTGCCCGCCCGCGGCGCAGATGGAGACCAGCCCCCGGCCGGAGCCGCGCTCGGCCAGCAGCTTGGCCAGCGTGGCCACGATGCGCCCGCCGGTGGCCGCGAACGGGTGCCCGGCGGCGAGGCTGGAACCGGTCACGTTCAGCCGGGACCGGTCGATCGGCCCCAACGCGGCGTCCAGCCCCAGCCGTTCGGTGCAGAACTCCTTGTCCTCCCAGGCCGCCAGCGTGGCCAACACGGTGGACGCGAAGGCCTCGTGGATCTCGTAGAAGTCGAAGTCGCGCAGCGTCAGCCCGTTGCGCTCGAGCAGCACCGGCACCGCATAGGCCGGCGCCATCAACAGGCCCTCGTCGCCGTGCACGTAGTCCACGGCCGCGGTCTGCGCGTCCACCAGCCACGCCCGCACCGGCAGCCGGCGCCGGGCGGCCCATTCCTCGCTGGCCAGCAGCACCGTGGACGCGCCGTCGGACAGCGGCGTCGAGTTGCCCGCCGTCATGGTGCCGTCGGAACCGCCGAACACCGGGCGCAGCTTGGCCAGCGACTCCACGGAGGAGTCCGCGCGGAGGTTGGCGTCCCTGGTCAACCCGAGGTACGGGGTGACCAGGTCGTCGAAGAACCCCCGGTCGTACGCGGCGGCCAGGTTGCGGTGGCTGGCCGTCGCCAGCTCGTCCTGGGCCTCGCGGGAGATCCGCCAGCGTTCGGCGGTGATCGCGGCGTGTTCACCCATGGACAGGCCGGTGCGCGGCTCGGCGTTGCGCGGCAGGTCGGGCACGATCTGCCCGGGCCGCAGCCGGCGCAGCGCGGCCAGCCGCGCGCCCGTCGAGCGGGCCTGGTTCAGCTCGAGCAGCACCCGGCGGAGGTCGTCGTTCAGCGCGACCGGCGCGTCGCTGGTGGTGTCCACCCCGCCGGCCACCGCGCTGTCCAGCTGGCCCAGCGCGATCTTGTTCGCGGCCAGCACGACCGTCTCCAGCCCGGTGCCGCAGGCCTGCTGCACGTCGTAGGCCGGGGTCGCGGGGGACAGCCGGCTGCCGAGCACACACTCCCGGGTGAGGTCCCGGTCCCGGCTGTGCTTGAGCACCGCACCCGCCACCACCTCGCCGATCCGCTCGTCCCGCAGCCCGAACCGGGCCACCAAGCCGTCCAGCGCGGTGGTCAGCATGTCCTGGTTGGAGGCGCGCGCGTAGCGCCCTCCGGACCGGGCGAACGGGATCCGGTTGCCGCCGATGACCGCCGCCCGGCGCAAGTTGTTCATGATTCGAGCCTTTCCGGGTAACCCCCTCGGGTGGCTGATCCCGCATCGGAGGAGACATGACTACCACGCAAAGCTCCCTCTCAACCGTGCCCGACCCGATCGATGTGCGAAGCCTGCGTGCGGTGATGGACGGCCGCTGGCAGGCCGTCCGCGAGGACGTCCGGGCGCGGATGGGGGAGCGCCGTATGCACCCCGACCCGGAGTGGAGCATGGCCGAGCACCGCGCCAAGGTGGGCGAGCACATGCGGAAGCTCGCGGAGAGCGGTCGGGCCAGCCTCGGCTTCGTCGAGCGGTACGGCGGCCGGGACGACATCGGCGGCTCGGTCACCTCGATCGAGATGCTCGGCTACGGCGACCTCTCGCTGATGGTCAAGGCGGGCGTGCAGTGGGGCCTTTTCGGCGGCGCCGTGCAGGCTCTCGGCACCGAGCGGCACTACGACCGCTACCTGCGCGAGATCATGGACTACCGGCTGCCCGGGTGCTTCGCGATGACCGAGACCGGGCACGGCAGCAACGTGCAGGCGCTGGAGACCACCGCGACCTACGACCCGGACAGCGGCGAGTTCGTGGTGCACACGCCCACCCCGTCCGCCCGCAAGGACTACATCGGCAACGCCGCCCGGGACGGCCGGGTGGCGGTGGTGTTCGCCCAGCTCGTCACGCCGGGCGGCCGGCACGGCGTGCACGCGCTGGTGGTGCCGATCCGCGACGCGGACGGCCGCCCGTGCCCCGGCGTGGAGATCTCCGACTGCGGGGTGAAGGCCGGGCTGAACGGGGTGGACAACGGCCGGCTGAGCTTCGATCGCGTCCGGGTGCCGCGCGAGGCCCTGCTCAACCGGTACGGTGACGTGGACGCCGACGGCAGCTACCACAGCCCGATCGAGAACGAGTCCCGCCGGTTCTTCACCATGCTCGGCACGCTGGTCCGGGGCCGGGTGAGCGTGGCCGGCGCGGCGAGCAGCGCCGCCCACGTCGCGCTCACCATCGCCGTCCGCTACGGCCTCACCCGCAGGCAGTTCGCCGCGCCCGGGGCCGAGGAGGAGACCGTGGTGCTGGACTACCTCGCCCACCAGCGGCGGCTGCTGCCCCGGCTGGCCACCAGCTACGCGCTGCACTTCGCCCAGCAGCGGCTGGTGGAGATGCTGCACGAGGTGCAGAGCGGCGGCACCGGGGACGAGACCGCGCAGCGCGAGCTGGAGACCCGGGCGGCCGGGCTGAAGGCGGTGAGCACCTGGCACGCCACCGGCACCATCCAGGCCTGCCGGGAGGCCTGCGGCGGCGCCGGCTACCTGGCCGAGAACCGGATCGTGCAGCTCAAGGCCGACACCGACGTGTTCACCACGTTCGAGGGCGACAACACGGTGCTCCTTCAGCTGGTGGCCAAGGCGCTGCTCACCAACTACCGCGACCACGTCGGCGACCTGGACACCCTGGGCATGATCCGGTTCGTGGTGGAGAACATCGCGGACACCGTGGCCGAGCGCACCTCGGCCCGCGCGCTGGCCCAGCGGCTGCGCGACCCGGATTTGGAGGACCCGGAGTGGCACCGCTCGCTGCTGGAGGACCGCGAGGAGCACCTGCTGGCCGGCCTGGCCCGCCGGCTGCGCCGGGCCGGCGAGGCCGACGCGGACCCCTTCGCGGTGTTCAACGCGGCGCAGGACCACCTGCTGACGGCGGCCAAGGCCCACGTCGACCGGTTCGTGCTGGACGCCTTCGACCGCACCGTCGACGCCTGCGCGGATCCCGGCGTGGCCGGGCTGCTCGGCCGGGTGCGCGCGCTGCACGTGCTGGCCCTGGTGGAGGCCGACCGGGCCTGGTACCTGGAACACGGCCGGCTCACCGCCACCCAGTCCAAGCAGGTCCTCGGGATGGTCAACCAGCTGTGCGCCCAGCTGCGCCCGCACGCCCGCACCCTGGTGGACGGTTTCGGTATCCCGGAGGCCTGGCTGGACGCGCCGATCGCCCGCGACTGACCTCATAGCCGAGGCGCAGGGTGAGGACGGCCGGAGCCCCCCCCGCGACTGCCCCGCGCGGCCGTCGCGATGGGAAACGTTCGGCGGGCGACGCGGTTGGAATGGTCCTGTCAGGCAAGGTCTGAATGGATCTGTTCATCGGACCTTTCCTGGCCGACAGTGAACCTATGATCAGTTCCGCGAGGCCACGGCCGTCGGGTGGCCTGGCCACCGCCGCCGGGTTGGCCGCCATGGGATGCGTCGGTGGTGGCGTCGGGGTCTCCGGCCTGCTGGGTGACGCCCCGCTGTTCACCAGCCAGGCGCTGCGCTACACCTGTGCCGCGGCGCTGCTGGTGGCCGTCGCCCGGCTGCTGCGGCGCCGGCTGGTGTGCCCGCGCGGCCTGGAGTGGGCCTGGCTCGCCGCCGTCGCGGCGACCGGCCTGGTGCTGTTCAACGTGGCGCTGGTGCGGGGTTCCGCGCACGCCGCGCCCGCGGTTCTCGGGGTGGCGGTCGCCTGCGTCCCCATCGTGCTGGCCGTGACCGGGCCGATCCGGGCCGGGCGCCGGCCCAGCCCGGCCGTGACCGCGGGCGCGGTCGTCGTCACCCTCGGGGCGATGATCGTGCAGGGCGGGGGGCGCACCGACGCGGCCGGCCTGGGCTGGGCGGCCGTGGTGCTGGCCTGCGAGGTGGGGTTCACGCTGCTGGCCGAGCCGGTGCTGCGCCGGCACGGCCCGTGGGGGGTCTCGGTGCACAGCTGCTGGATCGCCGCCGTCCTGCTGGGCGCGCTCGGTCTCACCACCGAGGGCGCGTCGGCCGTGCTCACCCTGCGGCCGGTGCACCTGCTGGCGGTGGGGTACCTCGCCGTGGTGCTGACCGCGCTCGCGTTCGTGCTCTGGTACTCCGCCGTGGTGGGCCTCGGCTCGGCGCGGGCCGGCCTGTTCACCGGCGTCGCCCCGGTGGCCGCCGCCGGGATGGGATGGCTGCTGGGCGCGCCGGCGCCGTCCGGGCTGATGTGGGCGGGGATTGCCCTGGTCGGCGCCGGGCTGGCGGTCGGCCTGCGAGCCCGCACGCCCGCGCCCGTGCCGGTGTGACCGTGTGACGGTGTTGACGCCCCGCGTCTTGGTAAAGATACTGAACCGGTAACAGTATTGAACCGGTGGAGGGCGCTTCATGGGCGAGCGGTCGGACGGCTTCGGGGAACTGCGCCGGGCGGCGGAGCGGGGCGCGGAACTGGCCCGGGAGCACGCGCCGGCCACCGAGTCGGGCCGGGCGCTGCCCGGGGAGCTGGTCGGGTCGCTGCGCGACGGCGGGCTGTTCCGGGCCGGGGTGCCCCGGGGGCTGGGCGGTCCGGAGGCGCCGCCCGAGGTGATCCTCGGCTGCGCGGAGACCGTGGCCCGGGGTGACGCGTCCGCCGGTTGGTGCGTGTCCATCGGGGCCACCAGCAGCCTGCTCGCCGCCTACCTGCCCAAGGACGGCGCGGAGGAGGTGTTCGGCGAGCCGGCCTCGGTCGCCGCCGGCGTCTGGGCGCCGACCGGCCGGGCCCGGGCCGTGGACGGCGGTCTCCAGGTCTCGGGCCGCTGGTCGTTCTGCAGCGGGATCAACCACTCGGACTGGTTGTTCGCCGGGTGCATGGTGGACGCCGGCGACGGCCCGCCGGTGAACCGGGTGGTGGCGATCCCCAAGGCCGACCTGGAGGTCCGGGACACCTGGTACACCGGCGGCCTGCGCGGCACCGGCAGCCACGACTCGGTCGCCGAGGCCGTATTCGTGCCCGGGCGCCGGATCCTGGCGCTGGGCGAGGGGCCACAGGTCGACGAGCCGCTCTACCGGTTCCCGATCTTCGGGTTCTTCGCCCTCTCCATCGCGGCGGCCGCGCTGGGCAACGCGCGCGGCGCGATCGACGACCTGACCGCGCTGGCCGGGGAGAAGCGGTCGCTCGGGTCCTCCCGATCACTGGCCGAGCGCTCCTCGGTGCAAGGGGCGGTGGCCGAGGCCGAGGCGGCGCTGCGGGCCGCGCGGCTGCTCTTCTTCCAGGCCGTGGCCGACGCGTGGCAGGCGGCGCTGGCGACGCGGGCGGTGCCGGACGCGGCGCGGCTCGGGCTGCGCCTGGCCGCCACCCACGCCACCCGCACCTCGGCCGAGGTCACCAGGTCGATGCACGACCTGGGCGGCGGGGCGGCGATCTACGAGCGGTCCCCGCTGCAGCGGCGCTTCCGCGACGCGCACACCGCGACGGCGCACTTCCAGGTCAACCCGGCCACCTACGAGCTCGCCGGCCGGCTCCTGCTCGGGCTGCCGACCCGGACGGACCAGCTGTGACCGAGCTCGGCGTGGTGACGCCGTTCTGGCTGGACCGGCCGGACACCGAGGCACTGGAGGTCGCGGTCGAGGCCGACCGCAACGGGTTCGACGCGCTGTGGATCGGCGAGATGGTGACCTTCGACGCCTTCGCGCTGGCCACCGCGGTCGGCGCGCGGACCGGCTCCATACCGCTGCGCATCGGGCCGCTGGCCGCCACCGTGCGCGGCCCGGTGGCCCTCGCCCTGGGGCTCTCCTCGGTGGCCACGCTCACCGGCCGCGACGTCGGCCTGGCGCTCGGCGCGTCCAGCCCGCCGATCGTGTCGGGCTGGCACGACCGGCCGTGGGACCACGCCGCCGGGCGCATGCGGGAGTGCGTGCGCGCCCTGCGGGGGATCCTCGACGGCGAGCGCGGGGTGTTCGAGGGGAGGTACGTGCGGACGCGGGGTTTCCGCCTGCGTTCGCCCCGCCCGGGGACCCGCATCTCGATCGCCGCGTTCGGGCCGGCCATGACCCGGGTGGCCGCCGAGGAGGCGGATGAGCTGGTGCTCAACCTGGTCACCGCCGAACACGTCGCGCGGACCCGGGAGATCGTGGACACCCACGCCCGTGACGCCGACCGCCCGCCGCCCCGGATCGCGGTGTGGCTGCCCGTCGCGCACGACCCCGGCGCCGCGACCCTGCGCCAGCTCGCCGGCCAGCTCGCCGTGTACCTCCGGCCGCCCGGCTACGGCGAGATGTTCAGCCAGCTCGGCCACGGCGCACTGGTCGAGCGGGCCAGGGCCGGGGCACCGAGGTCCGAGCTGGCCGCCGCCGTACCGGCGGAGCTGGTGGCGGCGGTCGGCGCCGTCGGCTCGATGACCCGGATCGCCGGCCGGATCGCGGAGTACCGGCGCGCCGGTGCCGATCACGTGGCGGTCGTCCCCGCCACCGCCGAAGACCCGGCGGGCGCCAAGGTACTCGCCGAACTAGCCATGGAGGCCCGCTCATGACCAACCGCCAATGCCGCCTCGCCGCCCGGCCGTCCGGCCTGCCCGGGGCGACGGACTGGGAGTTCACCGAGGAGGCCGTGCCGGCGCCCGCCGAGGGGGAGTTCCTGGTGCGGAACGAGTACCTCTCGGTGGACCCGGCGATGCGGGCGTGGATGAACGACGTCCCCTCCTACGTGCCGCCCGTACAGCTCGGCGAGGTCATGCGGGCCGCAGGCATCGGCCGGGTGGTCGAGTCCCGGCACCCCGACTACTCGGTGGGTGACACCGTCTACGGCACCTTCGGGGTGCAGCGCTTCGCGCTGGCCGACGGGCGGGGCGTGACGCCGGTCGACACGTCCGTGGCCTCCGCGCCCACGCACCTCGGCGCGCTGGGGCTCAGCGGGCTGACCGCCTACTTCGGCCTGCTGGACATCGGCCGCCCGGAGCCGGGGCAGACCGTCGTGGTCTCCGCCGCGGCCGGCTCGGTCGGCAGCATCACCGGGCAGATCGCCAAGATCCGGGGCTGCCGCGCGATCGGGATCGCCGGCGGACCGGAGAAGTGTGCGCTGCTGGTGGACCAGCTCGGGTTCGACGCCGCGATCGACTACAAGTCCGAACACGTCGGCCGCCGGCTGCGCGATCTGGCCCCGGACGGCATCGACGTCTTCTTCGACAACGTGGGCGGCGCGATCCTGGAGGGCGCCCTGGGCAACCTCGCCCGGGGCGCGCGCATCGTGCTCAGCGGCGCGGTCTCGCAGTACAACTCGCCGCCCAGCGGGCCGCGCAACTACATGCAGCTGCTGATCCGCCGGGCGACCATGGCCGGCTTCGTGATCTTCGACTACGCCCGGCGCTACCCGGAGGCCCGGGCCGAGCTGGCCGAATGGGTCCGCGCCGGGTCGATCACCGGCCTGGAGACGATCGTGGACGGCGACATCGACCGGTTCCCGGAGACCCTGCTCAAGCTGTTCACCGGGGGGAACACCGGCAAGCTCATCCTGGCCCTGCCCGGCCGGCAGGGCTGACCGTGGTCTCCGAGCACGACCTTCCCCGCGGTCTCGAGGCGGACTCGGTCAGCCGCGCCCTCAACCTGGTCGGGGAGCGCTGGACGCTGCTCATCCTGCGCGAGATGTTCTTCGGCGTCCGCCGCTACGGCCGGCTCGCCCGCAACCTCAACATCCCCCGGCCCACCCTGTCCGCGCGCCTGCGCTCCCTGGTGGACGCCGGCCTGCTGGAGCGCGTCCGCTACGCCACCGAGCCGGACCGGCACGAGTACCACCTCAGCCAGTCGGGCCGGGACCTCTTCCCGGCCGTGGTCGCGCTGATGCGCTGGGGCGACGCCTACCTCGCCGGGCCGCAGGGGCCGCCGATCGTGCTGCGCCACCACGAATGCGGCCAACCCGCCGACCCCACCCTCACCTGCCGCCACTGCCAACAGGAGATCACCGCGCACAATGTGACCCCGGAACCGGCCTGACCCGTCATCGCCCGCCCTCGTGGAGCGCCGGTACTCGTGCGCCCGGGGTCCTGACCGCGCTCACCGCGGTGTCGACGCCGTTGACGTGGCCGTTGCCGGACAGCTGGTCGTGGGTCTCGGCCGCGCTCGTGGTCAGCAGGTTGTAGTTGGCGCCGCCGGCGGCATTGGCCAGCCGCCACCCGCCGTTGTGCCCCCAGCCCTGCGGGAGGCCGATGTTGCCGGCGGCCATCTCCTCGCTGACCAGTGCCTCGACCTCGATCTCACCCTCGGCGCTGCGAATGGTGACCATGTCGCCGCTGTTGATGCCGGCGGCCTCGGCGTCGACCGGGTTGATCCGCAGCCGCTGGCGACGGTCGCCGGTCATCAACTTCTCGACGTTCAACAGGTAGGTGTTGCAGGTCCGGAGCTCGCGCACGCTGACCAGGCGCAGTGGCAGGTCGCCGTTCACCGATCGCGCCGTGTGCCGGACCAGCTCGTCGCGCATCTTCGGCTGCTCGAGGTGAACCCGCTTGTCCGGGGTGTACAGCTTCTCGCGCAGCACATCGGTCGGCAGCTCGTCCTCCAGGATCACGCCTTGCGGGTTCTGCCAGGCCTTTTCCCGGTTCCAGCCGTCCGGCCGCTGGCCGAACAGGTCGCCGCGCGGGCTGATCCGCAGGAACAGGTCGAAGGTCTGTTGCGGGGTGAGCCGCAGGCCGGTTTCACCCAGCTCGCGGATGAGCGGGAATGGCGAAGGCACGAGGCCGAGGCGTTCGCAGATCTGGTCGACCACCCACCATTCCTCCCGGCAGCCCGGCGGCGGCTCGACCGTCTTGTCCGCCCACAGCGCGAACGGTTTGATCGTGTGCCCGGAGTTGAGCCAGGGCAGGCAGTCGCGCTCGATCCCGAGCACCCCGGGCAGCACGTAGTCGGCGTAACCGGCGGTCTCGGTCTGCTGGACGTCCAGGACGACCAGCAGCTCGAGCTGTTGCAGCGCGCGCCCGAGCTCGCCCGAGCCCGGCACGCTCATCGCCGGGTTCCCGGCGTTCACGATCAGGGCCTTCAGCTGGCCCTTGCCGGGTGTGGTGATCTCCCTGGCCATGCTGACCGCGGGCGCGGTACCGAGAACCTCGGGGAATCCGTCGACCCGGGTCCGCCAGGTGTCATAGGTCGCCGCGCCCGCGAGGTGGGTGATCAGCTGCAGGTCGATGAACTCCTCGCCGAAGACGTAACCGCCGACCCGGTCCAGGTTCCCGGTGACGATGTTGAGCGCGTCCATCAGGTACTTCGCCAGGGTTCCGGCGCTGCCCAGGGAGATGCCGCAGCGGCCGTAGGCGGCGGCCCGGGGCGTGGTCGCGAAGTCGTGCGCGAGCGCGCGAATGGTCGCGGCCGGAATCCCCGTTCGATGCTCGGTGGACTCCGGGGTGTGCCCGCCGACCATGTCGCGGATGAAGCGGCCGCCGTCCGTCGTCTGCCGCTCCAGCGCATCCTGGTCGGCCAGCCCGCCGGCGAAGATTGTCTGCAGTAGTGAGGCCATGAGCAGCACGTCTTCGTCCGCGCGGATCGGGAGCCAGTCGAACGCGGCCGCCGTCTCGGACCGGCGCGGGTCGATCACCACCACCCGGCCGCCCCGGCGCACCACCCCGGTGAAGTGGTCGCGCGCCCTCGGCGCGGTCAGCATCGACGAGTGCGAGATGAGTGGGTTCGCGCCGAACACGAGCAGGAAGTCGGTCCGGTCGATGTCCGGAATGGGATTGATCAGCGGATGCCCGTAGAGCATCGACCCGATCGCCCAGTAGTTGTTGATGTCGACCGAGGACGACGTGTAGTTGTGCGGAGAGCCCAACGCGGCGCACATTCCGGCGTCCCAGAAGAAGCCGCTGTAGTTGTCCAGGAGCGCGTGGCCGCCGAAGAGACCGACGCTGTCGCCGCCGTCGCGGTCGATGATCGTCCGGAGCCGGTCGGCGATGTCGTCGAGTGCGTCGTCCCAGGTGACCGGGACCAGGTTGCCCGAGGGGAGCCGCCTGAGCGGTTCCACGACGCGGTCCGGGTCGGCCGCGATACTCGGGTACGCGATCCCCTTGGGGCAGGCGAAGCCCTTGGACAACGGCGAGTTCTTGTCCGGCCGGACCTTGACCGCCTTTCCGCCCTCCACCGTGACGACGATTCCGCACTGGCCTTCGCAGATGCCGCAATAGGTGATCTTCTCCTGGGTGGGCATGACGCTCCTCGTGGTCAAGAACTGCCGGCGGCGTAGTACTCGGCGGCCTTCGCCTCGAAATGACTCATTTCTTCGGGTAGCTCGTCGTAGTCGACCGGACACACGGCCGCGCAACTGCCGTCCTTCTGCCCGATACACGCTTCGGTAATTACGTAGGCCACGCCAGGAAGATTATTCAGTGACGCAATACGCCGATACTCTCGTCAGCGATAATCGATTACCTCGTTCGAGGTCATCGGGAGTGCGCGGACCTTTCGAGTCGGGCGAACCGAGCGGCGGCTTCGGCCCGGTTGCTCACCCGCAGCTTGCGGAAGATGCGTTTGACGTGTGATTTGACCGTGCCCTCGGCGAGGACGAGGCGCCGCGCGATCGCCGCGTTGGTCGCACCGCCGGCCAGCAGGGCCAGGACCTCTCGTTCCCGGCCGCTCAGCGGACTGTCCACATACGGCGGGTCACCGGCCTCCGGCTCGGGCGAGGCCGGCCTCGGCGGGCCGATCCGGATGTCGCCGTCGGCGAACTCCCTGATCAGGTCCTCGCTGGCCCGCAGCATCGCCCGGGCCCGATCCCGCTGCGCATACAGCCGGCCGGCCAGCAGCGCCTTCTCGACCAGCGATCCCAGGCTCGCCGCGAAGGCCCCCAGGCAGTCCCGGTCGACCACGTCGACCCGGCGTCCGCTGAAGTGCATGTCGCCGTGAACGGTGCCGATCGCCACCCCACCGGAGATGATCGGCGCGGACGCGTAGCTGAATGTCCGGGTGTTGGCGACGATCGGGTGGTTGGCTCTCGGGTCGTCGCGGGGATCGAGCACCAGGCCGGCGGTCCGCCGGCGCAGCACCTCGCTCTCGAAACGGCCCCGGTCGAGCGCAATCGGATGGGCTCGAGCGAATTCCCGAGCGTCGGACGCCCAGTCCTCGTGTCCCCGGAAATGGGCCGCCTGAGCGGCGAGATGTGTCTCGTCGAGCCGGAGAATGAGAATGCGGTCGAAATTGCACGTATCGCACGCGTCCATTGCGGCACGGTGGAAGAGCTTCTCGATTCCGGTCGACTCGCCTACCGTGGGCGTCAGCTCGTGGAGCATTCCCAGCGCGCGAAGTCGCCGCGAGAAGAGGTGCCTCTGGTAGTGGTTGTTGAGCGCCAGCAGCTCGAACGCCAGGCGCGTCATCTCGACGTAGTCGGCCGCTTCCAGCCCGGTCGCGGAGGTGAGGCGCTGCTTCAGCTGTTCGACGGTCCGGCCGAGGCAGACGTCGATGCTGTCGCGCGGTCGGTCGCGGGCCGGTGGGACGGCGGCGTCCACGTCGACATAGGCGCGCGCCTGGTCGAGCGCCGCCCGGATCCGGCGTTCGAACGCGGTGTCCGCCCGGCGCTGGGCCTCGAACTCGGCGCTGGTCGTGTCGCGGGTGATCGGCGCGAACGAGGTGGCCACGTCCTTCACCTCCCGCCGACGGGCTGGTCCGCCACTCTAAGGCGGTCGAAGGTGGGGCTGCCACCGCTGGTGTCCGTTCGAGGGCATGGATTACCTCTTACGACTCACCCGCGAGGTCCGCGAGCTCGCTAGCGATGGTCGCCACCAGGCGCCGCGCGAAGGCCTCCGGTTCGGCCGCCGCGTCGGGGAGTTCGGCGACGACCCGGTGCACGATGCCCAGGCGGGCCAGGTCGGCGGCGCGGATTCCCTGGTTCGCCGCCATCTCCTCCGCCCGGCCCGGCGCGCCGTGCATGATCGTGCTGGCGCCCTCGGGGGACAGCGGCGCCAACCACGAGTGCCGTGCCGCGATCACCCGGCGGGCGGGCAGCAGGGCGATGGCCGTGCCACCGGCGCCCTGCCCGAGGAGCACTGCCAGGGTGGGTCGGCCGGCCCGGGTCAGGTCCAGCAGGCAGCCGGCGATCTCGGCGGCCAGGCCGCCCTCCTCGGCGGGCCCGCTCAGTTCGCCGCCGTCGGTGTCCACCACGGTGACGGTGGGCAGCCCCAGCTCGCCGGCCAGCGCGATGCCCCGCCGGGCCACTCGCAGGTCGGCCGGCCCGATGGGCATTCCGTCCGCCTGCGCGGCGCGGTCCTGGCCGATCAGCACGCAGCGGGTGCCGCCGATCTCGGCCAGCGCCAGCAGCGTCGCCCGCGCCACGTCGCCCCGGCCGCTGCCGTGCAGCTCGGCGATGGTCAGCCCGGCGTGCCGGACGATGTCGCGGATGCCGGGGCGGTTCCGGTCTCGGCTGCGCGCCAGCACCTCGACCGCCGGTGCCTCGGCGGCCTCGGGGCCGGGGTCACCGGTGGCGGGGGAGTCCCGGCTCCGGTCGGTCAGGTCGAGTACCTTGCCGACCGCCGTGCGCAGGCCGGCGAGCGGGACCACCCGGTCGATCAGGCCGTTGCGGTGCAGGTTCTCCGCGGTCTGCACGCCGGGCGGGAGGGGCCGCCCGTTCAGGGCCTCCACCACCCGGGGGCCGAGGAAACCGATGCGGGCGCCGGGCTCGGCCGCGGTGAGGTGTCCCTGCGACCCCCAGGACGCGAGGACACCGCCGAACACCGGATCGCGCAGCCAGACCAGGTAGGGCAGGCCGGCCCGGCGGTGCTCGGAAACCGCCGCCGTGATCGGCAGCACCCCGACGAACGCGGCCGTCCCGTCCTGCATCCGGGTGCCGGCCGACCGGGGCGAAGCGAGCAGGGGCAGCCGCTCGGCGGTGGCCCGGCGCACCGCGGCGGTGATCTGTCCGGCCGCCTCGACCCCGATGGACCCGCCGTGCACCTGGTACTCCCCGAGCAGCACCGCGACCCGCCGCCGGTCGACGGTGCCCTCGCCGGCGACGATCGAGTCGTGGTTGGGCGACCAGTTCCGGAACGACCCCGGGTCGAGCACCGCGTCCAGGGTGTCGGCGATACCGGTCAAGTCGGGTTCCCTCCTTCGAGGAGCTGGTCGACCAGGCTCCGGGTGAGCCACTGCTCGTACCGGGTCGCCGACCAGCCTCGGTGGATCACCAGCATGTGGTACACGGTCGGGCGCGAGTCCCTCGGTCAGAACGTGGCGATCGGGTTGACCGGGCTGCCGGACGTGCCGGCGAAGCGGACCGGCGCGACCGCGAGGTGGAAGTCCCACTGGCCGAGCCCGGCGGCCGTGGTCGCGCACGCCTCCAGGTCGCAGTTGTCCAGCAGCCACAGGCCCATCGCGACCAGGCCCACGGCGTGAACCGGCATCAACACGTCGTCGTAGCCCGACGGCTGCACGTCCTGGGGGGTGTCGGCGCCGATCAGCGCCACTTCCCGTTCGTGCAGCCACGGCAGGCAGGACGCGTGCCAGCCGGCCTGGGTGAAACCGCCGGCCGGACCGGCCTCGTGCCGGACGCGGCCGTAGCCGGTCCGCAGGAGTACCGCATCGCCGGATCGCACCCGCACGCCCTGGCGGCGCTCGGCCTCCTCGAGATCCTCGGGAAACACGCCCTGCCCCGGTTCCAGCCACGGCACGTCACGGGCCCTGGCGACGTCCAGCAGGACACCCCGCGTGACGATCCCGTTGGCCGCCGCCGTGACGGCCGCCCACGCCGATCCCGTCGTGGGGTCGACCAGCGAGTGCGGCCGCCCGTTGTACATCGTGCCGTCCCAGAAGAGGTGGCACGGCGAGTCGACGTGGGTGATGGTGTTGCCGTGGAACAGGAGGCCGAGCCGCTCGTTCGAGAAGCCCCAGCGCCGGTCGGCGTGGAACGCGGGCGGCATGCCCTCGGCACCCGGCATGTCGGCGGCGCACGGGCAGGTCGTCGTCGAGCGCTCCATCTCCTCCGGCACGGCGACCTCCCACGCGCACGACACGCTCCGGCCGTGGCGCACCGACCGCGCCGCGTCCAGCCGGACGTCGTCGGTGATGTGGTTCAGGGTGCCGAGCTCGTCGTCGTCGCCCCACCGTCCCCAGTTCGACAGCGTGCTGAAGTACCCGAGCACGTCGTCCTGGGTGGGCATCGGTCGCTCTGTCGTCATCCCGGCATCGCCTCCTCCGTCCGTCCCAGCGCCAGCGTGATGAACCGGTCGACGGTGCGCCGCGCGGTCTGCTCGTCCCGGTCCACCAGGAACCGGATCACCACCCCGTCCAGCGCGGCCACCAGCAACTCGATCAGCGGGTCCAGCTGGGTCGGGTCCAGATCCTCGCCGGTCGCCCGGGCCAGCGCCAGGCGGCAGACGTCGCGGTAGCCCTGGTAGATGGATGCGGCGAACCCGGACGCCGAGGGGGTGCGGGCGGCCCAGAGCATCAGCTCGAACTGGGCGATGCCCAGGGTGCGGTCGCCGACGACCCAGTCGAGGAAGCCGGTCATCAGGCCGCGCACGCAGGCCTCCAGGCCGCGGCCCTCGGGCACCTGGCCGGAGAGCTGTTCGGTCATCAGGTCGACCCAGTGCCGGTAGACGGCGGCGAACAGCGCCTCTTTGTCCTCGAACGTGTAGTGCACGCTGGCCAGTGGCGCGCCCGCCTGCTTGGCGATGCGCCGGATCGAGGCGCCCTCCAGGCCGGCCTCGCGCATCACCACGATGGCCGCCTCGACGATCTGCCGACGGCGCTCCCGCGCCGGCACGTGCGGCATGTGTCTCCCGTCGCCCCGCTCGCCAACCCCGATCGATCCTACGAGCTGGGACTTCCCGGCCGGTCTTGACGCCCTTCCGGCGCCGTGCCAGAGTTCGGATCGACTGAGTTGAACGTCCGTCTCAGTCGACCGTTCAGACTCCTGAGGTGAGGTCCCGATGAACCCCGGAACCCAACGGTTGTGCCTGTGGTCCATGCCGCTGTTCGCGGTGTTGTTCGGCGCCGGACTGTGGCCGCTCGCCGGCTTCCTGCCGCCGCCCTCGCCCCGGCTGGGTCTGGGGGAGGTGGCCGCGCTGTTCGACGCCAACCGCACCGGGATCCGGCTGGGCACCCTGCTCATGTGGCTGGCCGCGCCGTTGACCTGCGCCTGGGTTTCGGTGATCTTCATTCAGCTGCGCCGGATCGACACCTCGCTGGCGACCCTGCAGTTGGCCGCCGGGGTGCTCGGCGTGCTGCCGGCGATGCTGCCGCCGATGTTGTGGGCGGTCGCGGCGTTGCGCGCGGACAGCTCGGCGGAGTCGGTCGCGCTGCTGAACGACGTCGCCTGGGTCATGCTCGTGGGCACGGTCGGCCCGGCAGTGTTGCAGGGGGTGGCGATCGCCGCCGCGATCTTCGCCGACCGCACGCCCGAGCCGGTGTTCCCGCGCTGGCTGGGCTACTTCAACCTGTGGATCGCCGTGCTGCTGACGCCCGGCGCGCTGGTCGTGTTCTTCCTGACCGGGCCGTTCGCCTGGAACGGGGTGTTCACCTTCTGGCTCGGCCTGGCCGCGCTGCTGATCTGGCTGGCGGTCATGTTCGTCATGCTGCGCGCGGCGGCGCGCGACGAGGAGCGGGCCGAGCCGGCGCCGGCCGGCCCGCCCGTGAGCCTCACGGGAACACCGCGATCGTGAACGCCAGCACGGCGATGCAGGTGAGCAGCATGCCGCTGGCGTTCAGGAACAGGTTGCGGCCGAAGTCGCCGGCCCGGACGTGCATCGTGACGGCGATCAGGAAGTACAGCACCAGGGCGCCGGCGGTCAGCACGGCCAGCGGCGGCAGCCAGATGCCGATCACCAGGCCGGCCGCCGCCGCCAGCTTGATCGGCGGCAGCAGCTTCCAGTACCGCTGGGGGAAGTGCACGTCGCGCAGGCATGCGCGGATGAACGCGAGCGGCTTCACGCACATCACCGCGTCCCCGGCCGAAACCACGGCCAACACCGCCAGCGGCCACCAGGGTGTAAACATCTCGGGTCTCCTCGGCACCTCGATCGACAAGGGTCATCCATCTGACGATGCGGCCGCCCCGGATGTGAGGTGCTTCAGCGCGGGCCGGCCAGCACCACCCGGCCGCCCCGGGACGGCGCGTAGGTGATGAACCGGCGCCGGGTGCGTTCCGCCGCCGGCCCGGCCGGGCGCAGTTCCACCTGGTCCAGCACGGTGCGCAGTACCACGCGCATCTCCAGCTGGGCGAAGTTGGCGCCCAGGCAGCGCCGCACGCCGCCGCCGAACGGGGTCCATTCGTGCGCCTTGGGGGCGGTGCCGAGGAACCGTTCCGGCCGGAAGCGCTCCGGGTCGGCGTGCACCGCCGGGTCCCGCTGCACCAGGTAGGCGCACGGCGCCAGCCAGGCGCCGGCGGGCAGCTGGTGCTCGCCGAGCGTCATCGGCGCGGCCAGCTTGCGCAGCACGATGGGCAGCACCGGCCGCAGCCGCAGGGTCTCCTTCACCACCGCGTCCGCGTACGCCTCGGCGGCGTCCTCGTCCGGCTGGGCGCGCAGCCGGGCCAGCTGGTCGGGGTGGCGGAGCAGCCGTTCGAACGCCCAGGCCAGCATGGTCGAGGTGGACTCGTGCCCGGCGATGAGCAGGGTGATCAGTTCGTCGCGCAGCTGCTGGTCGGTGCGCTCCTCGCGCATCAGCGCGGAAAGGATGTCCCCGCCGCCGCCCGGTGCGGACCGGCGGGCGGCGATCTCGGTGAAGATCGCGTCGTCCACCGGCCGCAGCAGCCGGCGCGCCGGCGCGGACTCGCCCAGGTCGCCGGCCCGGCCGCCGGTGACCATCGCGTGCAGCCCGTGCACGGCCAGGAACCGGGCGCCGGTCATGCCGTCCAGCAGCCGGCCGAGCAGGTTCTGCCACCGGGCAACCTCGGCCGCCTCGGTGATGCCGAAGATCGCCCGGACGATCACTTCGAGGGTGATGGCCCGCATGTGCGGCCACACCGCGAACGGGCGCCCGACCGGCCAGTGGCGAATCCGGGCCCGGGTCACGTCGGCGATCAGGTCCCGGTAGCCGGCCACCCGGTCGCCGTGCAGCGGGGGATGCAGCAGCCGGCGCTCGGCCATGTGCATCGGTTCGTCGAGCACCAGGATGGAGCGCTCGCCGACCACCCCGCGCAGGAACATGTTGGTCTCGCCGGTGAGCACGGTCGCCGGGTCCGCGCGGAACACCTGCTTGATGTGCTCCGGGTTGGCCAGGAACACCCACGGGGTCCACCGGGTGCCGGCGCCCGGACCGGCCACCGCGTAGGGCAGCAGGTCCAGCGTGAACACGTCGCCGTAGCGGGCGCGGCAGTCGCGCAGGTAGCGGGGGCCGTCGGCCAGCCAGCGCAGCGTCTGGGCGGCGCGCGGTGAACTCGGGCCGGGTGGCAGGTGGGCGGCGTTCATGGCGTCCTCCCGATTCGACACTCCCTTAGGGAATGTGTACGAACCTACCCTTCCCTAAGGGAATGTCAACCGCTCCGGTCGCCGAATGTGCGCGCGGACACCTGCTGCTGGGCCAGCCGGCGCAGCGCGGCGAACACCACGTCGCCGAGCACGGTTGCGATCACCGCGCCCTCCACGATCGACTCGGTGCTGGGCAGGTCGGCGATGGTGCGCAGGTCCAGCTCGGCGATCCGGTCGGCCAGTTCGGCGTAACCACTGAGCTGGGCGATCAGCTCGGGTCGCCCCAGCTCGGCGAACGCGCTGAGCGTGCCGACCAGCGAGTCCACCACGGGGTGGTCCGGGCGGAGCTGCCAGCCGCGCTCCGCGACCACCCGGTCGACCTGCTCGGCCGCCCACTCCCGGGCCTGTGCGTCCCCGCCGGCCTTCGGCATGGGCAGGCCGTGCGAGGCGATGCCGAGCACCTTGTGGGTGGAGATCTGCTCGTCCAGCGCGGCCAGTACGTCGGCGACGGTGGCCACGGACAGGCCGCCGACCTCGAGCAGCGCCCGGATCAGCTTGAGCCGGCGGATATGGGTCTCGTCGTAGAGCGCCTGGTTCGGGCTGGTGCGCTCGCCGGGCGGCAGCAGGCGTTCGCGCAGGTAGTACTTGATGGTGGCGACCGGCACCCCCGACTCGCGGCTCAGCTCGGCCATCCTGATCAACATGTGGACAGCCTAACTACCCATAGTGGACAGTCTGTTTATCCGCTCGGCGCGCCACCGGTGGACGGACCGTACGGCCAGGAAGATCACCAGGCCGAAGGGGGAGAGCAGGATGGTCAGGAACAGGATCACGCTGACCAGCGGCGCCGGCAGGTCTCGCCCGCGCAGGTACATCCAGCGGCCGATGAACAGGTCGAACGCGATCAGCTGCGCCCAGATCGTCGCCGCGCCGTAGGACGTGCCGAGATAGTCGCGCAGCGGTTCCAGCTCCGGTCGGCTCACCACCGGCCAGAGCTCGCCCAGGTACGGGATGGCGAGGGCGAAGTAGACCGCCAGCGGGAGCAGGGTGACCCACGGCGAGGCCATCACCCGGCGGGTGACCGACCACCTCGGCACCAGGATCATCAACGCCCAGAACGGTGCGGCCAGCCAGAACGTGACCTGGAACAGTGGGGTGATCACGCCGGCACCTCCACGGCCGACCGGGGTGCGCGCATTGCGAGCACTCCGCCGGCGGCCACCGCGCCGGTGAGCACGGCCAGTGCGAGCAGTGTCGGGCCGTCCGGCCGGATCAGTGGTTGCCCGCGCAGCGCCTGCCAGGTGACCAGGGCCAGCAGCCCGGCGTACCCGCCCGCCGCCACGATCACCAGGCGGGCGCGCACCGACTCGGGGCGCAGCCGGGGATAGCGGGTGGCCAGTGCGCCGAGCAGCATGGCCAGCAGGGGCAGCGCCTGCAGCGCGTGCATGCCGACGAAGTGCGGGATGCGCAGGTCGCCGCCGGTGGTGCTCCAGCCGGTGATGGGCATGCCCGGCCCGCCGTCCAGGACTCCGACGCCGTGCGCGCCCTGCACGTGGAATCCGTCGATGGTCTTCGGGCGGGTCTGCGACGGCAGGCCGGTCATCAGGCCGGCCAGGGCCAGGCCGACCAGTGCGATCGGGGTGCCCAGCCGGATCGCCCACCGGCTCGGCCGGTCGGCCACCGGGGCGCGCAGCGCGGACACGGTCAGCGCCAGCGTGCCCAGCCACAGCGCGACGATGGTGAACGCCATGACGTCCCACAGCGCCGAATCCAGCGGGGTGGACCGGTTGAAGTGGCTGGGCCGGCCGCGCACCACCTGGCCCACGATCACGACGTACTCGATGGCCATGCAGGCCACCACCCCGTTGGACAGCCAGTACGCGGCCCGGCGGGGCCGGTTCAGCAGGGCGTAGAGCCAGGCCCACGCGGCGCTGTAGAGCGCCATGGACACGGCGAACTTGAACGGCTTCAGCCAGATCGGGGCGCCCAGCAGCACGCGGTCGTCCACCGCCAGCCCCACCAGGCAGAGCGCCGCCGCACCGGCCATCAACCCGGCCAAGACCAGCATCGGCCGGTGCCAATCGGCGAATAGCGACTCGGACATGGCTACCTCGTGTTCGGATAGTAGATAGCATCAGTATCTACTACGAGAAGTTAAACTATCTGCTTGGCGCTGTCCAGGAGTTTCTGTGTGGGCCGCCCGAACGGCCCAGCCGGGGCTGCTGCCCTTTTTCCAAGACTCGTGGCGAACGTCCGGGCAGCCTGGGAGCCATGAGCAACGTGATCGACCTCGACTCCAGCTACTTCCACCTGCGGGACACCCGCGCCGAGACGATGCCGGGCGGGGCGGCGTTCTGGGCTCGGCTGGCCGGCGGCGACCTGGAGCTGTCCGGCTGGTTGGTGGCCACCTTCGACTTCCCGGACCGCGGCGACCTGGACGGCGGGCACAGCGAGGTGCACCCCAACGGCGACGAGCTGCTGATCTGCCTGGCCGGCTCGATGACCGCGGTGCTGGAACACCCGGACGGCGAGGAGCGGATGGAGTTCGCCGCCGGCCAGGTCTGCTTCATCCCGGCCGGCACCTGGCACCGGGTCGCGCCGAATGAGGCGGGCCGGATGCTGAGCCTGACCTTCGGCGACGGCACCGAGCACCGGCCGACCCGGCCAGCGGCGGTGGGGGCCGGCCGGTGAGTCGGTAAGGTGCCCGGTCCGGCGGTGCGCAAGCCGCCGGGCACCCGGCCGCGCGCCATGGCAGGCTCCGGGTGGCCGACCGGTGCATAGTGGGTGAGGCGGGATGGCAAGCGACAGGCGGGCCGAGGAAACCGGCGGTCTACCGGTTCCCGGTGAGTTGCTTGCCGCGCCGGGCTACGTGGCGCGACGGCTGCATCAGGCCTACGTGGCGGCCTGGGTGCGGATGGTCGATGCCACGTTGACCGGCCCCCAGTTCGCCGTGCTCACCGCGGTGAACGCCTATCCGGGCGCCGAGCAGGGCTCGCTGGCCTCGTGTGTGGCGCTGGACCGGTCCACCATGGCCAGCCTGGTTCGCCGGTTGGAGGACCGGCGGCTGATCATCCGGGAGACCCCGGCCGAGGACGGGCGAAAGCGCCTGCTGTACCTGACCGAGCAGGGCCGGGTGGCGTTGCGTGATGCCGACCGGCGCGCGCGGGAGCTGGATGTGCTGTTGATGCGCGGCTACCAGGCGGACCGCCAAAAAGCGCTGTTGCAGGAGCTCACCGAGCTTTCCGAACGGTGGGAGAGCCTGGTGGACGACTGATCTTGGCGGTCGGTTTCCTCTCTGTTAAGGCTTGACGGATCCCTTGCCATCCAGGATCGTCAGTGTTCGGATTATCTCCGAGCAACCGCCGTGGAGGAAGCCGTGCCGCCCAGTCAGTCGTACTCGGTCACCGTCGTCGGCGCCGGGCTCGGCGGCCTGACCTGCGCACTTGCCCTGCGGCAGCGGGGCCTGCTGGTCACCGTGCTGGAGCAGGCGCCCGAGCTGGGGGAGGTCGGCGCCGGCATCCAGACCGCGCCCAACGCCAGCCGGATCCTGCTCGGCCTGGGCCTGCGCCGCCAGCTGGCGGACATCCGCACCGAGCCGTTGGACCAGGTGCGCCGCCGCTGGCGGGACGGCGCGATCATCGCCCAGCTGCCGCTGGGCGAGCGGGTGCAGCGCGAGTACAACGCGCCGTACTGGCACTACCACCGGGCCGACCTGCACCGGGTGCTGCTGGACGCCTGCCTGGACCCGGACGGCGCCGGCCCGGTCGTCCAGGTGCACACCAGCGCCAGCGTCACCGACATCGACCGCGCCGAGCCCACCCGCCCGGTCGCCGTGACCGCGGACGGCCGCCGGTTCGCCGCCGACGTGGTCATCGGCGCGGACGGCATCCGCTCGGCTGTCCGGGACATCATGGGCCTGCCGGACACCCTGGTGTTCTCCGGCGAGATGGCCTACCGGGCGCTGATCCCGGGGGAGAAGATCGCCGCCGACCCGGCCACCCGGTTCCTGCTGGACCGCTACCACTCGACCATCTGGTACGGCCCGGAGCGGCACCTGGTGCACTACTGCATCCGGGGCGGCGAGTACCTCAACGTGGTGGCCATCGTGCCGAACACGCTGGACGTCTCCCGGGAATGGGCCGCGCCGGCCACCGCCGACGAGATGGTGGCGGCGTTCTCCGAGTGGGACGACCGGGTGGCCGCGATGTTGTCCAAGGCGGAGGGGGACGCGTCCAAGTGGGCGCTGTTCCGCCGCCGCCGCGACCCGGTGTGGGTGGACGGGCACGTCGCGCTGCTCGGCGACGCCTGCCACGCCATGCTGCCCTACCAGGCGCAGGGCGCTTCCCAGGCGATGGAGGACGCCGCCGTGCTGGCCGAGGAGCTGGGCGCGGTCGGCGCCGGCGGCATCGCGGGCGCGTTGCTCCGTTACGTCAACCGTCGGGCCAAACACGCCGGCATGGTGCAGGACGCTTCACTGGAGAACATGCGCTTCTACCACCTGCCGGACGGCCCGGAGCAGGAAGAACGCGACCGCAAGCTGCGTCAGTTCAACGGGGAGTCGGACGTCTCCTACGAGTGGCTGTGGCGCGGCACCCCGCTGAACGATCCCGATCTCGAGTCCTTTCACTACCCGTTCGCACGTTGAGGAGCCGGCCAATGCGTACCGGAGACCAGGTTGTGCAGGACCTGCCGTGGAAGTGGGGCGTGCAGGGAAAGATCTTCATCATCGGTGGCCTCGGCTACATGTTCGACGCCTGGGACGTGGCGCTGAACGGGTTCCTCACCCCGCTGCTGGGCACCGAGTTCGCGCTGAGCATCGGGCAGCGCGGGCTGGTCGGCACGGCCAACCTGGTCGGCATGGCGGTCGGCGCGATCGCCTGGGGCACGGTGGCCGACCGAGTGGGGCGCAAGCGAGCCTTCGGCCTCACCCTGCTGATCTTCGCGCTGTTCTCCGCGTTGGGCGCGCTGTCCCCGAACTGGGAGGTCTTCCTGCTGCTCCGGTTCATCGCCGGCATCGGCCTCGGTGGGTGCATCCCGGTGGACTACGCGCTGGTCAGCGAGTTCTGCCCGCGTAAGCAGCGGGGCCGGGTGTTGTCCGCGATGGACGGCTGGTGGCCGATCGGCGCGACGCTGTGCGGGGTGGCGTCCACGCTGTTGCTGCCGCTGCCGGGGAACTGGCGGTGGATGCTGGCGCTGATGATCCTGCCCGCCGTGCTGCTGTTCTGGCTGCGCCGGGGCGTCCCGGAGTCGCCCATCTACCTGGCCCGTACCGGCCAGGAGGAACGGGCCCGCGCGGTGATCGACGACCTGGTGGCGCGCACCGGCGCCGCGCCCGAGGCTTACGTGATCCCCTCGGTGGACCGGACGCCGGGACGCCGGCGCGGGGTGGGCGCGGCCCTCGAGCAGCTGCGCCTGGTGTGGCGGTTCAACCCGGTGATCACCGGCGTGGCCTGGACGCTGTTCGTCACGGTGATGCTGGTGTACTACGCCGCGCTGAACTGGATGCCGTCCATCCTGCGCGCGCAGGGCATGGGGGACTACGCGGCCTTCGCCGGAACCACGGTGATGAACGCCGTGGGCGTCCTGGGCGTGGCCGCCGCCGTGCTGCTGGTCGAGGTGGTCGGGCGCAAGTGGGTGATCGCGGTGGCCGGTCCGGCGGCCGCGCTGGTGCTGGTGCTGTTCGCGCTGGTGCTGGACGTGCCGGCGGCCGCACTGGCCGCGCTGGCCGCCTTCGGGCTGTTGTCGCTGACGGTGATCCCGGTGATGTACGCCTATGTCTCCGAGCTGTATCCCACCGAGCTGCGGGCCAGCGGGTTCGGCTGGGCATCCTCGGCCAGCCGGACGGTCACCGGGTTCGCCCCGCTGCTGTTCGGCAGCGTGCTGTGGCCGGTGCTCGGGCTGCCGCTGACCTTCACCGTGCTGGCCGTGGCGGTGTGCGCCGCCGTGGCGTGGATGGCGGTAGCCGCGCCGGAGACCCGGGGCCGCGAGCTGGACCGGATCACCGGGCCCGGCTCGGACGAGTCGCTCGCGGTCCGGTGAAGCCCGCGTCCTTCGAGTACCACCGGCCGGCGTCGGTGGCCGGCGCGGTCCGTCTGCTGGCCGAGCTCGGGGAAGACGTCAAGGCGCTGGCCGGCGGGCAGAGCCTGGTGCCGATGATGAACTTCCGGCTGGCCCGGCCGGCGCACCTGGTGGACATCCGCCGGCTGCCCGGCCTGGACCACATCCAGCGGGACGGCGACGCGCTGCGCATCGGCGCACTGGTCACCCACCACGCGGTGGAGACGGCCGCGCTGGGGCCGGACTTCGCGGTGCTGTCCCGGGCCATGCGCTGGGTCGGCCACCTGCCCATCCGCACCAGGGGCACGATCGGCGGCAGCCTCGCGCACGGCGACCCGACCGCCGAGTGGTGCCTGCTCGCCACCCTGCTGGGGGCGGTGATCGTGGCACACGGGCCGGACGGCGTTCGCGAGATCCCGGCGGAGGAGTTCTTCCTCGGCGTGTTCTCCACGGCGCTGGAACCGGACGAGCTGATCGTCGAGGTGGTCTTCCCCCGGCCGGCGCCGCGCGCCGCGCTGACCGAGTTCGCCGAGCGGCGCGGGGACTTCGCGCTGGTTGCGGCGGCGGTGGATCTGGATACGGACCGGATTGTGCTGGGTGGGGTCGCGGCAGTGCCGTTGGCACTGCCGCCCGTGAGTGGCGAGTGTGGCTATAGCGATACTCGCCACTCACGGGTCGCGGACGCAGTCCGCGACACCCCCGAGGCCAGCGCGCACTACCGGCGCGGCCTGGTGCGCACGCTGGTAGCCCGCGCCACGGCGGAGGCTGCGGCATGACCCGGGGACCGGGATTCCGGCGGGACGGGGCATGGGTGGGCGCGTCCGTGCCGCGCCGGGAGGACCCCCGGCTGCTCACCGGGCGCGGCCGGTTCGTGGACGACATCGAGCTGCCCGGGCTGCTGCACGCCCAGTTCGTCCGGTCCCCGGTGGCACATGCCCGCCTCGGTGCGGTGGACCTCTCCGAGGTGCTCGAGGTGCCGGGCGTGGTGGCCGCGTTCAGCGCCGCCGACCTGGGCCTGGCCGACATCGTGGCGTTGCTGGACCGCCCGCCCACCGAGTTCGTGCCGACCGCGATGCCGGTGCTCGCCGGGGAGAAGGTGCGCTACGTCGGCGAACCGGTCGCGGTGGTCGTCGCGCGCGACCCGTATGCCGCCGAGGACGGCGTGGAGGCGGCCGTCGTGGAGTACGAGGAGCTGCCGCCGGTCGTCTCGGACGCCGCCGCGCTGACCCCGGGAGCCGCCCTGGTGCACGACCAGGCGCCGGGCAACACGCTGGTCGACGTCTCCCTGTTCGCCACCGAGGGCATCGACGAGGTGTTCGCCGGTGCGCACACGGTCGTCCGGGTGCGGACCAAGACCGGCCGGCAGAACGCGTTGCCGCTGGAGACCAGGGGCGTGGTGGCGGACTGGGACGACCGGGACGAGCAGCTGCGGGTGCACACCGCCACGCAGATCCCGCACCAGGTGCGCACTGTGCTGGCCCGCTGCCTCGGGCGGCCGGAGCGCCAGATCAGGGTGATCGTGCCGGACATGGGCGGCGGGTTCGGGCAGAAGTGCGTCGTCGGCCGGGAGGAGATCGCCGCGGCGGCCGCCGCGTTGAAGCTGCGTCGTCCGGTGAAGTGGATCGAGGACCGGCGGGACGCGCTGACCGCCGCGTTCCTGGCCCGAGAGCAGCGTTACGACGCCCGCGCGGCCTTCGACGCTGACGGCCGGATCCTGGCGCTGGACGCGGACATCGTGTGCGACATGGGCGCCTACTCCTGCTACCCGTTCACCGCCGGCATCGAGCCGCTGATGGCCAGTGCGGAGATGCCCGGGGTCTACCGGGTGCCGGCGTACCGGGTGCGGGGGCGTGCGGTCACCACCAACAAGGCGCCGAGCGGCCCGTACCGAGGGGTCAGCCGGCCGCAGTACGTGATGGTGATGGAGCGCCTGATGGAGAAGGCGGCTCGCGCGCTGCGGCTGGACCCACTGGAGATCCGCCGGCGCAACGTGATCACCGTCTTCCCCTACACCGGCGTCAACAAGATCACTTACGACCCGGGCTCGTACCGCGAGTCGCTGGATCTCTGTGAACGGTTGCTGCGCGAGGAGGGCTGGTACCGGGTCCGGGACGCCCCGGACCGGGTGGTCGGCATCGGCTACTGCTGCTTCTCCGAGCGCACCGGTTACGGCTCCGGGGCGTTCGCGCAGCGCAAGATGGCCGTGGTGCCCGGGTTCGACATCTCGGAGATCCGGATGGACACCACCGGCACCGTCTCGGTGACCACCGGCACGCTCAGCCACGGGCAGAGCCACGAGACGACCATGGCGCAGATCGTGGCCGACCGGCTGGGCCTGGACATCGAGGACGTCAAGGTGGTCCAGGGCGACACCGACCGGATCACCTACGGCTGGGGCTCGTTCGCCAGCCGGTCGGTGACCATCGGCGGCAGCGCCGTCGGGGCCGCCTCCGGGAAGCTCGGCGAGCAGCTGCGGGAGATCGCCGCGCACCTGCTGCACACCGCCCCGGACAACACCGAGCTGGACGGCGCGGGCGGGGTCCGGTTGCGCGACGACCCGGGGCGCGGCATGTCCTTCGCCGAGATCGCCGAGGTGGCCTACCTGAAGGCGCACCTGCTGCCCAAGGGCGTCGGGCCGGGCCTGGCCGCCACGGCCAGCTTCGACGTCGCCGGCGACGGCACCTTCTCCAACGCCAGCCACGGCGTGGTCGTCGAGCTGGACCCGGGCACCGGCGGCGTGCGCATCCTGCGCTACGTGTGCGTGGAGGACTGCGGCGTGGCGATCCACCCGCAGGTGGTGGAGGGGCAGTGCCGGGGCGGCATCGCGCAGGGCATCGCCGGAGCGCTGTTCGAGCAGGTGTGTTATGACCCGACGGGGCAACCACTGGCGCCCAGCTTCATGGAATACAAGGTACCCACCGCCGCCGAGATCCCGGACGTGGCCATCCACCACCTGGAGACGCCGTGCGCCTTCACCGAGAGCGGCGCCAAGGGCGCGGGGGAGGGCGGCACCATCGGTGCGCCGGCGGCGGTGCTCAACGCCGTGAACGACGCGCTGCGCTCCACCGGTGTGGAGCTGGACGACACCCCGATCGCCCGGGAAGCGGTGTACCGGGCCTTCTCGGAGGTCCGCACATGATCCAACTCATCGAGCTGACGGTGAACGGCGAGCGCCACGACCTGGCCATCGAGCCCCGCCGGCTGCTGTCCGACGTGCTCCGCCACGACCTGGGCCTCACCGGCACCCACGTGGGCTGCGAGCACGGCATCTGCGGCGCGTGCACGGTGCTGGTGGACGGCGTGCCCGCGCGGGCCTGCCTGATGT
This sequence comes from Actinospineispora eucalypti, assembly GCF_039543365.1. NCBI lineage: Bacteria > Bacillati > Actinomycetota > Actinomycetes > Pseudonocardiales > Pseudonocardiaceae > Actinospineispora > Actinospineispora eucalypti. The sequence goes on along the minus strand of NZ_BAABJP010000031.1, from coordinate 79,850 downwards.
TCGCCGCCCAGGCCGAGGGCTGCGAGATCCGCACCGTGGAGTCGCTGGGCAGCGGGCTGAACGACCTGCAACGGGCGTTCAGTGAGCATCACGCGTTGCAGTGTGGCTTCTGCACGCCGGGGTTCCTGATGCTTGCCGAGGGGTTCCTGGCCGAACGGCCGGACGCGAACGAGGAGGAGATCCGCGAGGTGGTGGCATCCAACCTGTGCCGGTGCACCGGCTACCAGACCATCGTGGAGGCGATCACCGCCTGCGCGGCCCGACGGCGGGCGGCCCGATGACCGGCCTGCACGGGGCCGAGGCCGACCGGACCTACGCGCGCGCCGGGTTCGGCGCCGCCGCCCGGCGCGGTGACCGGCCGGCGATCGTGGTGGTGGACCTGACCAACGGCTTCACCGACCCCTCCCGGCCCACCGGCTCGGAGCTGTCCGAGGTGGTGGCCGCCACCGGCACGTTGCTGTCCGCCGGGCGGGCTTCCGGTGTGCCGGTGGTGTTCACCACGATCGCCTACACCGCCGCCGAGGTGGCCGGCGGTGGGGTGGCCTGGCTGCGCAAGGCGCCCGGGCTGGCCGCGCTGACCAAGGGTTCGGCGGCGGTGGAGGTGGACGCCCGGCTGCCCTTGGCGCCGGGGGACCACCTGATCACCAAGAAGGGCGCCTCGGCGTTCTGGGGCACCGGGCTGGCCGCGCTGCTCACCGGCCTGCGCGTGGACACCGTGGTGATCTGCGGCGCCACCACCAGCGGCTGCGTGCGGGCCAGCGCGGTGGACGCGGTTCAGGGCGGCTTCGACGTGCTGGTGCCCTTTGCGTGCGTGGGGGATCGGGCCGACGGCCCGCACCAGGCGAACCTGTTCGACATCCAGGCCAAGTACGGGGATGTGATCGAGTTGTCCGACGCGCTGGACTACCTGAAGTCGGTGGGTGCCCGATGAGTCGCGTGCTGACCCAGCCGGCACTGGCAGACCTGGCCGACGTGCCCGCGACCAGCCGATGGGTGCGCTCCGGGCCGCTGCGCCTGCACCTGCTCGACTACGGCGGCCCCGGCGTGCCGCTGCTCATCGTGCCGGGCATCACCAGCCCGGCGATCAGCATGGACTTCGTGGCCCGCGAGCTGACCGACCCGGTGCGGCCGATCGTCCTGGACAACCGGGGTCGCGGCCTCTCCGACTCCGGCGCGTCGTACACGCTGGCCGACTACACCGCCGACGTGCTCGCCGTCCTGGCCGCGCTGGACCTTGAGTCGCCGCTCCTGCTCGGCCACTCCATGGGCGCACGGATCGTCGCGGCGGTGGCCGCCGGCGGCGCCCCGGTGCGCGGCTCGATCGTGGTGGACCCGCCGACCAGCGGCCCCGGCCGCGACCCGTACCCGACCACCCTGGAGGCGTTCCTCGGCCAGCTCGACCAGGCCCGCCGGGGCACCGACGCCGACGAGGTGGCACGGGCCTGGCCCCGCTGGCCGCGCCGCGAGCAGGAGCTCCGCGCGCGCTGGTTGGCCAGCTGTGACGAGGAGGCGATCCGGGCCAGCCACGCCGGCTTCGAGTCCGAGGACTTCTTCGAGACCTGGCCCAAGGTGCCCACCCCCACGGTGTTCATCTACGGCGCCCAAAGCCCGGTCGTCCCCCCGCTTGCCGTGACGGAAGCCCGCACCACGAACCCCCAAGCAACCTTCGTCGAGGTCCCCAACGCCGCCCACATGATCTTCTGGGACAACCCGGCCGACGCCTTCCCCCTCCTCCGCGACTCAACCCTCCCACCCCCCTAACCCACCCATATCGCGGGTTCCCGCACGCCATATCGCGGGTTCCCCGACCGCATATCGCGGGTTTCAGCACCGCGAGTCGCGGTTTCCTGCTCAGTGAGCCGTCAGGGCGCGCGGTGGCACACGGCCTCGAGCCGATTCCCGGTGGGGTCGAGGACGAAGGCGGAGTAATAGGCGGAGTGGTACTCCGGCCGGAGCGCCACGCCGCCGTCGTCCCGGCCACCGAGGGCCAGCGCCTCCCGGTGAAATGCATCGACGGCGGGTCGTGACTCGGCACGAAACGCCCAGTGCCGGTCGTCGGAGACCACCGATGCCTGCTCGATGATCGACAGGTAGCTGTGGTTGTCGTCGTTCGGCGAGTTGCGCGGTCCGTAGCCGGCCGCGTCATCGGTCCGGTAGACGCGTTCGTGGCCGAGCGCGCCTATCACGCCGTCATAGAACCGAACGGCCGCGTCAAGATTGCCGACGGTGATCGACACGTGGTCCAACATCGGCCGACCCTAACGTGTCCGACGGCGAGCCCGGCGGGTGTTGCGGGGTCGACCAAGGGCGCCGGACCCGCGACACGCGGTGTCGAAACCCGCGACATCGGGTGGGAGAACCCGCGACATGTGGCGGAGGAACCCGCGATATGGCGTGCGGGAATCCGCGATATGGGGTGGGGGAATCCGCGATATGGGTGGGGTGGGGGTTAGCGGTGGGATGGGGGGCGCATTTCGGGGATGGTTAGGGTGCCGGACTCGACGATCAGGGTGTCGTCGAGGGTGAGGGTGCAGTTGCGCATGGGGATGTCGAAGTGGCAGGGGGTGTCGTTGGGGCCGCCCAGCTCGTTGTTGGGGCCGATGGAGAACATCACGTTGCCGTAGAAGCTGCGCAGCTCCATGCCCATGCCGCCGCCGAACTGGGTCAGGCCGTGCCAGTGCGCGCGCTCGTCCAGGCCCCAGCCGACGTGGCTCATGCCGTAGCCGCGCGGGTCGTCGAACGACCGGATGTACGAGGAGAGCAGTTCGGCGTCCAGGCCGCCCCGGATGTCGGTGACGAACCCGGCTTCGATGGTCAGCTCCACCGGCGCCTGCACGTAGGTGTTGAAGGGAAGCAGCACGTCACCGGGGGCGAGCACGATCCGCCCGTCCACGCCGTCGTCGGCGCCGCCGGTGAACACGAACGCGGCCGGCCAGTGGTCCCAGCGCCCGGGCTGGTCGGTGTAGCCGTACTCGCTCATTGTGGGGTAGACCCCCAGCCGGTAGGTCACGTCGGTGCCGTGCGGGCTGGTGATCCGCATGGTCTTCGCCTTGGCCAGCAGCTCGGCGGCCACCTCGACCCGCTCCCGCAGTTCGCGGGTGGGCATCAGCCGGGCCAGCAGTGGCGCCGGCTCCACGGCGGTGAGCACCCGGGTGCCGGCGGCCTGGATCTCGAACTGCTCCTTGCTGAACAGCAGGAACGTCAGGTCGACCAGCATGTCGGTTGCCTTCAGCGAGTCCACCGCGAGCTGGTTGCCGGCCAGCCCGGACTGGCCGACCGCCCACGCCCCGGACGCGCTGGACGGCGAGGGTAGCCGCAGGTGGAACGTCTGGGCGCCCAGCCGCTGCGCCGCCCACATGAAGGCGTCGGCGTAGTCGGCGCGCTCCTCGCCCTGGCTGAGGACCGAGACGGTCTCGCCTTCGTGCACCCCGCTGAGGGTGAGCTGTTGCCGGCACATGTCGTTCAGCAGGTTCTGGTTCACGGCCACTCCCTGGTGCATATAGTCCGAACACTGACGATCCCTGGTTCGGGCGGCCAGGTCAAGAGCTGAGGCCGGGCAGGTCGTTCAGTCGGTCCATCCAGCGCAGCACCGCCTCCTCGTAGGCGATGCCGAACTCGACCACGGCGGCGAAGTAGGGGTCGGCGGCCATCCGGTCGGCCGGCGCCGTGCGGTACCGCTCCAGGCGCTCCTCGTTGACCTTGCGGTGGTTGGCCAGAAACTCCCGCAGCAACGACGGCTCCAGTCGGTCACCGAACCACAGGGTGACCAGTAGCGGGATGCGCATGGTCTCCCCGCCGGGCTCCCGGGCCAGCCACTCGGCGAACGCCAGTCGGCCCTCGTCGGTGATCGAGTACGGCTGGCGGTCCCGCGCGCTGCGTTCCTCGGGCTGGATGTAGCCGCGTTCGTGCAGCCCCTTCAGCTCGCGGTACACGTGGCTGGACGTGACGTTCCAGAAATGCCGGAAGCCCGCGTCGATCTCCTGCAGCAGGTCCCACCCGGTTTTCGGGCCGTCGTGCAGGAAACCCAGCAGGGACGCGGCGGTCGCGTTCAGCTCGGTCACTTGACATTCCCTTCAGGAAGGTCGAACCTTCCCTTGAGGAAGGTGAGCGTGATGAGCATCCATTATCGGCCCGACGGCCGGATTCTGACGATCACTATCGACCGGCCGGAGGTCAGCAACGCCATCGACCGGCCCACCGCCGAGGCGCTGGCCGACGCGATGCGCCGGTTCGACGCGGACCCCGAGCTGGCGGTCGCGGTGCTGACCGGGGCTTCCGGGAAGTTCTGCGCCGGCGCGGACCTGAAGGCGATGAACGACCCGGCCGGCGGGCGGTCCAGCCGGGTGGAGCCGGACGGGGACGGGCCGGTCGGCCCCACCCGCATGCTGCTGTCCAAGCCGGTGATTGCGGCCGTGGAGGGGGTAGCGGTGGCCGGTGGGCTGGAACTGGCCTGCTGGTGCGACCTGCGAGTGGCGGCAACCGACGCCGTGTTCGGCGTGTACTGCCGGCGCTGGGGGATCCCGTTGATGGACGGCGGCACGGTGCGGCTGCCCCGGCTGGTCGGCCAGGGCAACGCGCTGGACCTGATCCTCACCGGCCGGGGCATCTCCGGGGAGGAGGCGCTGCGCATGGGGCTGGTCAACCGGCTGGTGCCGCCCGGCGAGGCGCTGTCCGCGGCGTTGGCGCTGGCCGAGGAGATCGCCCGTTACCCGTCGGCGGCCATGCGCGGCGACCGGCTGTCCAGCTACCAGCAGTGGGACCGCCCGCTGGCCGAGGCGCTGGCCGGCGAGTACGAGCACGGCATGGCCACCCTGCGCACCGGGCAGACCGCGCACGGAATCCGCCAGTACGGCGCGGGGGAGCGCGAACACGCCCGCTGACTCCGGCCGCGCGCGCCAGTACGTTCGGGTGGATCCGGTTGCGGTGCGGCCGGAGACGTCTGACAGTGTGGTAAGCACGTACTGCGAGCACGGAGGGACTAATCGATGACGATCCCGAGCATGGCGCGTTCCACCATGGTCCCGGTGCAGGACATCCTGGACCGAGACGGCGGCCCCGCTATCCCGCCGGTGCTGCGTGAGGAGGCCCCCCGGTCGCTGGGCACCGGCGACATCGGGGTCGAGCGCTACACCTCACGCGAGTTCCTGGAGCTGGAGTACGAAAAGCTCTGGTCGCGGGTGTGGCAGTGGGCGGCCACCGAGGACGAGATCCCCGAGGTCGGCGACCACACCGTCTACGAGATCGGCGACCGCAACGTCATCGTGGTCCGGTCGGAGCCGGACCGGATCCAGGCCTTCTACAACTCCTGCCAGCACCGGGGCCGGCTGCTCGCCGACGCCCCGGGCAGCACCAACGCATTCGTCTGCCCGTTCCACGCCTGGACCTACGGGCTGGACGGCTCGCTGAAGAGCCTGCCCTGCGAGTGGGATTTCCCGCAGGTGCAGGCCGACCGCAAGCGCTTCGGGCTGCGCGAGGTGCGCTGCGAGCGGTACGGCGGCTTCGTGTTCGTCAACTTCGACGACGACGCCGCCCCGCTGCTCGAGTCGCTGGACGTGGTCCCGGAGCACTTCAAGCACTTCCCGCTGGACCACCGGTTCGCCATCGCCAACGTGCGCAAGATCGTGCCGATCAACTGGAAGGCCTGCATGGAGGCCTTCCTGGAGTCGTACCACGTGATCGCCACGCACATCCAGGCGCTGGACTTCACCGGCGACGCGAACACCCAGTACGACATCTGGGACACCTCCAGCCGGCTGATCACGGTCACCGGGGTGCCCAGCCCGCACCTGCCGGAGGGCAGCACCGAGGCCGACGTGTTCGCGGTGGCCGCCGCCGCCTTCGCCCCGCCGGGGGCGGAGATCCCGCCGCTGCCCGAGGGCGTCACCGCGCGCAGCGTGCTGGCCGCGATGACCCGGCAGATGCTCACCGCGCAGCTCGGCCTGGACCTGTCCAAGACCTCGGACACCGAGGTGATCGACTCGATCGAGTACTTCGTGTTCCCGAACTGGCTGCCTTGGGCCGGGGTGGCGCAGGGGCTGCAGTACCGGTTCCGGCCGAACGGGATGGACCCGGACAGCTGCATCTTCGACGTGAAGCTGATGTTGCCGTACAACCCGGAGGGGCCGCGCCCGCCGAGCGCGCCGCTGCGGGAGCTGAAGTACGAGGAGTCGTTCACCGCCGTGCCCGAGCTGGGGCTGTTCGGCGAGATCTTCGACCAGGACTTCGGCAACATGGCCGCGCTGCAGAAGGGCATGAAGACGCACGGCAAGGCCGGCCTCACGTTCTCCGACTACCAGGAGGCGCGCATCCGGCACTTCCACCAGGTCCTGGACAAGTGGTTGGAGCTGTGACCGGGTGATCAGTGCGCGCCGGCCATCTCCCTCGGCCGGCTCTCGGTCGTCTGCGGCTCGGCGGCTTCCGGCTCGGCCTCCGGCTTCGGCCGCGCCGGTTCGGCCGGGGCCGTGGCGGCCGGGTTCGGGCCGGAGCGCAGTCCTAGCGCGAGCAGGCCGCCCAGCACGCTGAGCAGCGCGGTGACCAGGAAGATGTTGCTGTAGGAGTCGGCCAGCGCGGCCAGCTGGGTGTTGCGGAACAGCCCGTAGAACGGGCGCAGCAGCTCGGCCGGCCCGCCCGGGTGGGGCGGCTGCATGCCGTAGCCGGCCAGCGTGTCGGCGTGCAGCAGCGCGGACCGGTCGGACAGGATCTGCGCCTGCTGGCTGCTGGCCATCGCGGACAGGCCGGCCAGGCCGAGCGCGCCGGCCACCTGGCGGCTCACGTTGTTCCACGCGCTGCCCTGGTTGACCTTGTCCATCGGCAGGCTGGCGATGCCGCCGCTCATGATCGGCATCATGGCCAGGCCCATGCCGGCGGCCCGCACGCAGGTCCACAGGATCACGTCGCCCTCGGTCATGTCCGGGTTGATGTTGCACAGCAGGTAGGTGCCGTAGCCGCACAGGGTCAGCCCGATCGAGGCCAGCCAGCGCGGGCCGATCTTGTCGTACAGCCGGCCGGCGATCGGCATGAGCAGGCCGACCACCAGCGCCTGGGGCAGGATGCGCACCCCGGCCTCCAGCGCGGTGAGGCCCTGGCCCTGCTGCAGGAACACCGGCACGAAGAACAGCATGGACATCAGGCCGACGGTGAGCAGGGACAGTAGGATCAGCGAGTTGGTGAACTGCCAGTGTCGGAACACCCGCACGTCCAGCAGCGGGTGCTTCACCGCCAGCTCGATCACCACGAACAGCGCCAGGCTGAGCGCCCCGGCGGTGTACAGGATGAGCACCGGGTAGGACGTCCAGCCCCAGTCCTGGCCCTCCTCGCTGGCCAGCAGGATGGCGAACAGGCCGAACGCCACCGCCAGGAACCCGGGCAGGTCGAACGGCACCCGCTGGCGCCGGCCGTCCCGGGGCAGCACGAAGTACGCGGCCACCGCGCCGAGCAGCCCGATCGGCACGTTGATGTAGAAGATCAGCCGCCAGTCGGTGTGCTCGATGAGGTAGCCGCCCAACACCGGCCCGACCGCCGGCGCGAACACGATGCCCAGCCCGTACATGCCCATCGCCGCGCCGATCTTCTCCCTCGGCACGATCAGGTACACGATGGTCAAGGTGATCACCGGGAGGATGCCGCCCGGGATCGCCTGCAGCACCCGGAACGCGATCAGGCTGTCCAGGTTCCAGGCCAGCCCGCACAGCGCCGAGCCGGCGGAGAAGCCGAGCAGCGTCAGCAGGTAGATGTTGCGCAGGCCGAACCGGTCGCCGAGCCAGCTGCTCAGCGGCACCACCACGCCGAGGGTGAGCGTGTAGGCGGTGGCGATCCACAGCACGTCGTCCAGCGTGGAACCCAGGTCGCGCTGGATGGACGGCACGGCCACGTTCACGATCGTCACGTCCAGCACGGACATGAACATGCCCACGATCAGCACGGCCAGCGGGAGCCCCCACCGGGCGGGTTGCGCTGCCTCCATGGCCACTCCTCAGTAATTCAGCGGTGCTGAGTTCTTAGCGTACAAGAATTCAACGTCGCTTGAGAAGAGGGTGTGAGGCGCTACCCTGAGCCGCATGCAACGGAGGCGCCCGCGCGGCCGCCGCCCGGGCGGCAACGAGACCAGGGAGGCGATCCTGGCGGCGGCCCAGGCGGCGTTCACCGCGCACGGCTACGCCGGGGCGACCATCCGGGGGGTGGCCCGCGAGGCCGGCGTCGACCAGGCGCTGGTGCTGCACTTCTTCGGCAGCAAGGACGGGCTGTTCGAGGCGGCGCTGCGGGCCAACCCGCCGATCCGAGGCCTGGCCGAAATGCTCGCCACCGCGCCGTGGGAGGAGCTGGGCGAGCGGTTGGTCCGGCACTACCTGGCGATGTGGGAGGACCCGGAGATCTCCGGGCGGCTCCGCGCGATCGTCGGCTCGGTATCGGTGTCGCCGAGCGCGGCCTCGATGGTGGCCAGGTTCATCGGTGAGGTCGCGCAGGAGCCGCTGGCCCGCCGGCTGGGCGCCGAGGACGCGCGGGTACGGGCGAACCTGGCCGGGTCGCACTTGTTCGGCACCGCCGCCGCGCGCTACATCCTGCGGGTCGAACCGCTGGCCTCACTGCCCCGGGAGGACCTGGTGGCCTGGCTGGTGCCGGTGATCCAGCACTACCTGACCGGTCAGCCGGACCAGTGCGAGCGCAGCGCGGCGGCCAGCTCGTCCGGCCGTTCATCGGGGAAGAACAGCTTCCCGCCGTCCAACTCCACCACCTCGGTCGCGCCCGGGATGGTGTCGCGCAGCCAGTAGGCCCACTTGCGGTCGAAGCCGTCGTCGGCGGTGCCCCACACGATCAGCGTCGGCACCTGGAGCTGTGCGAGCTCGGTGCCCACCGCGAGCAGTTCGCGCGGCTCCAGCGCGGTCAGCCAGCGCTCGAACAGCCGCCCGCGCGCCTCGGTGCCGAGCACCGGCTCCAGCCAGGCGCGCAGCAGCTCGTCCTCCGGCTGACCGGGGTCCGTGTAGCCGAAGTTGTAGAGCCCCCGGGCCGCTTCCAGGTTGGCCAGCAGGTTCGCGCCGTTGCCCGCCAGCTGGCCGGCCCTGGCGGCCTCCACGGTCGGGGCGAAGGTCGCCGGCGGGATGTTGTCCTGGGTGTCGCAGTTGGTCAGGGCGAGGGTGTGCAGCCGGTCCGGGTGGTTCGCCGCGAAGATCTGCGCCACCGCGCCGCCGGTGTCGTGGGCGACCAGGTCTACCCGGTCCAGTCCGACGGCGTCGAGGGCGTCGGCGACGAACCGCGCCACGGTGGCCAGCGAGAAGTCCGGATCCTCAATGACGTCGGAGCCCGGGGTGCGGCCGTGCAGCGGCAGGTCCAGCGCGATGCACCGGTGGTCCGGGCGGAGCCGGGCGATCACGTGGCGCCACAGGTAGGCGCTGGTGCCGACCCCGTGCACGAACACCGCCGCCCGGCCCTCGCCGCCGGTGTCCACGTAGCTGAACGGGCCGGACCGGGACCGGGCCTCCCGGCGGTCGGCGTCGAACGTCGCCAGTTCCGTACTGATCATCTCGGCTCCCTCGTCTCTGTAAACCGACCGTCGGTCTATATTGAAGCTACTAGACCGACGGTCGGTTTGTCGAGATGTGCGGAGGCCCGGCGGAGAAGGGCTACCTTGGGCGCAGACCGATCAAGGGGAGTCCGTGAACAAGAACGCCGAACGCGGCACCGCGACCCGGGAACGGCTGCTCGCGGTGGCCACCCGGCTGTTCGCCGAGCGCGGCTACGAGGGCACCTCGGTGGATGCGGTGCTGCGCGAGACCAACATGAGCAAGGGCTCGCTCTACCACCACTACCGGGGCAAGGACGAGCTCTTCCGGGCCGTGCTCGAGGAGGTCGAGCAGCGGGCCGGCCTACAGGTGGCCGAGGCGGCGCGCGTGGCCGGCGACCCGGTCGGCGCGCTGCGTGAGGGTTGCCTGGCGTGGATCCGGCTGGCCGAGGACCCGGTGGTCAGGCAGATCGTGGTGATCGACGCGCCCGCCGTGCTGGGCTGGGCGCGCTGGCGCGCGATGGAGGAGGAGCACACCCTGGGCCTGGTCAAGGCGGCGCTGGTCCGGGTGGCCGACGCCGGCGGCCTGACGCGCGCGCACGTCACCACGTTCGCGCACGTCATCCTGGCCGCGGTGAACGAGATCGCGCAGCTGATCGCGCGCGCGGACGACCCCGCCGAAGCGCGCGCCCAGGCCGAGGCGTCCCTCACCGAACTGCTGAACCGCCTGTTCGGCAAGTAGGCGGCAAGCGTGGCATCGGCGACGTGATCGGCTCTTCTCACTGACGGTGACCCTGGGGCCGGCGCGGAGCGGGCTGAGCGAGGCTGCCCGCATCGAGTGCTGGCTGAGTCCGCGCCGCTCATGATCGAGACCGGACTGGGCGCGCGCTCGGTGATGAGGGCCCATAGAACGCGACCACGCCGGGTAACCAATGCGGATCTCACCGCCCCAGGGCGTCCGCGGGCATCCGCGCGGCGGGCAAGGCCGTCCGGGGAGTGGGGTCGACAACCCGTACGGAATCGATCATCTAGGGCCCGGCCGGGGTCAGGTCCTGGACGCGGTCGGCGACCACCACCGGCTGCCGGAGTACGCCGTAGCGGTGGAAGTTGTCGGCGGTGCGCTGCAGCTCGGCCACGATCTCCGGGGTGATCGGCGTACCGGTTCGCTTGGCCCGCTCGGCGACCAGACCGGCCACCGGTTCGGGCCGGCGGGTGAGCTCCAGGTAGATCCGGGTGTAGTCGGCGGTGTTGGTGTGCGCCCAGTCCAGCGCGCGGTTGTAGCGGCGCACGAAGTCCGACATCGCCGCCCGCTTGTCCGGGTCGGCCAGCGAGTCGTTGTTGGCGTCCAGGAAGGTGAGCCCGGAGGCCAGGCCGCCGGCGTCGCGCAGGATTCGCGCGCCCTGCTCCCGCTCGGCGACCGCCGTGTACGGGTCCCAGGTGGACCAGGCGTCGATCGCCCCCGAGTTCAGTGCCGCCGCCGCGTCCACCGGCTGCAGGAAGCTGATCTTCACGTCGGTGGGGGCCAGCCCGGCCTCGGACAGCGCCCGCAGCAGCAGGTAGTGCCCGATGCTGCCCTGGGTGGTCGGTGAGACGGCCCGTCCGCGCAGGTCGGCGACCGTCTTGATGGGGGAGTCGCGGGGCACCAGGATGGCCAGGCCGCCCCGCTTCGGCTGGGTGCTCGCCGCCGCGATGCTGATGTCCCCGGTCGCGGCCAGCGCGTTCAGCGTGGGTGCGTCGCCGGCGATGCCGATGTCGATGGCGCCGCCGCGCAGCGCCTCCAGCAGCGGCGCGGCGGCCGGGAACTCCGCCCAGTCCACCCGGTACGGCGTCCCGTCCAGCGCGCCGGCGCCGCGCAGCAGCGCCTGCTGGATGCCGGCCTGGTCGCCGACCCGCAAGGTCACCGAACCGAGGTCACCTCCGCCCCCTGAGCAGGCGGTGACCAGGGTGACCAGTGCGGCGACGGCGGCCAGGACAACTCGGCGCATCTACTTCTCCTGGAGTGGATAGAGCTCGGGCAGGTTGACCACGATCGCCTCCTGGGTGCTGCGGGAGATCACCACGACCGCCGGCTCGTCCGGGTCCGGGTTCTCCTCGCGGTGCGGGACGAACGGCGGCACGAAGATGTAGTCGCCGGGGCCGGTGTCGATGCGCACCTCGCCGTCGCCGTCGTGGAACACGAACGACGGATGCCCGCTGACCACGTAGATCGCGGTTTCCGACTCGCCGTGGTGGTGGTTGGCCGACGCGGTGTCCGGGGAGACGTGCGTCTCGCCCATCCAGATCCGCTCCGAGCCGACCCGCTTGCCGCTGATCGCGGCCAGCCGGCGCATTCCGGCGGTCTGTGCGGTGTCCCCGTCCAGCTCGCCGGCCTTCACGTGGTGCAGTCGCGTGCGCGGGGTGCCGGCGGTGGCCGGGAAGTCGGGGTGGAACTGGTCGGTCATAGCGCCGCCTCTCGGGTCAGGCCGGCGCCGTCGCCCCCGGCGATCTCCCGGACGGTCCATCCGTCCAGGAAGGCGGTCACGGTCTGGCCGAGCCGGTGCCACAGCCAGGTGTCCGGGCCGTCCGCGTGCAGCGAGATCACCTCGCCCTCCACCGCGCGCACCACGTCGGTGATGGTGATCTCCGGTGCGGGCCGGGCCAGCCAGTAGCCACCCTCGCAGCCCCGCTGGCTGCGCACCAGGCCGGCGCGCCGCAGCTCGCCCATCAGGTTCACCAGCGAGTTCAGCGGAATACCCCGGGCGCGCGCGATCGCCTCGCAGCGCACCGGCTCGTTCGGCGGCAACGCGTCAGTGGCGATCAGCTCGGACAGCGCGCGCAGCGCGTAGTCCAGCCGGGCGGACACGTGCAGCGGCGCCGCGCGCCGGGCACGGGTGGGCCGGGCCGGCTCGGTGGGCTCGGGCAACAACAGCGCGCCCTTGCCCACCTCCTCCAGGAACAGCACCAGCCGGGCGGCCACGCTGCGGTGGAACTGGTCGTTCAGCACGTCGTGCAGGCCGTCCCGGACCACCCCGGTCGCGGCTCGCGGATGCCGCGCGGCGAGCAGCCGGACGGCGGCGACCGGTGCCACCTGGTCCGCCTCCCCGTGCAGCAGCAGCACGGGCAGCGCGGGCAGCCGGTCCGGCGGCGCCGGGACCGGATCGGCGAGCGAGCCCCAGCCGAAGTCGTCGTCGGTGACCAGCAGTTCCCGGTGCACCGGGCAGGCGGTGCGCGCGGCCAGCTCCGCGTCCCGGTCGGTGGGTGGCGGGTTACCCGCCTCCAACGGCAGCCCGGCCAGCACCAGCGCATCCACCGCACCCGGGTGCGCGGCGGCGAACCGCCAGGCGTGCAGCGCACCGGAGTCCGCGCCGAGCAGCACCCTCGGTCCGGTCACGGCAGGAAACTCGCCGGCCAGCGCCTCCGCATCGGCAAGCACCTCCGGCTCGGGCAGCGCCCTCGGTTCGGCCAGCGCCTTCGGTTCGGACAGCGCGGCCGGGGTGCGCACCGCGCGCACGGCGTACCCGTCGGCGGCCAGCCGTTGGCCCAGCCGGCGGTAGGTCCCGGGATGCTCGCCCCGGCCGGGCAGTATCAGCACCGCGCCCCGAGGCGTACCGGCGGGAGTCCAGGTCGTCATGCCGACGCCCGGTGGGCCAGCTCCTGGTGGACCAGGGGCAGCAGCTCGCGGCCGTACTGGACCGCGTCCTCCAGCGGGTCGTAGCCCCGGATGAGCAGCGTGCTCACCCCGATGTCCACGTAGTCCAGCAGCGCGGCGGCCACGGTCTCCGGGGTGCCGACCAGCGCGGTGGAGTTGCCCGCCGCGCCGGTGGCGGCCGCCGTCGGGGTCCACAGCGCCCGGTCGTGCCGTTCGCCCTTGGCCGCGGCCGCGAGCAGCCGCCGGGACCCCACGTTGGCCGGGGCCGCGCCGCCCAGCCGCAGCCGATTGCCGGTGAACGAGCCGTGCCCGCCTCGGGCGGCGGTGATCCGGTCCAGGATCTGGTGCGCCCGCCGCCACGCCTCGTCCTCGGTGGGCCCGAGGATGGGCCGGAAGGACACGCTGATCCGGGGTGGCTCGGCCCGTCCCGCGGCGCGCGCGGCCGCCCGCACCGAGGCGATCTGCTCGGCGGTCTCGGCCAGCGGTTCGCCCCACAGCGCGAACACGTCGGCGTGCCGGCCGCCCACCCGGTAGGCGGCCTCGGAAGAGCCGCCGAAGTACACCGGGATCCGGTGCACCGGCCGCACCTCGGCGTGCGCGTCCTCCACCCGGTAGAAGCGGCCGTGGTGGCTGAACGGCTCGGGCTCGGTCCAGGCCCGGGTCAGCACGCTCAGGTACTCGTCGGTGCGCGCGTACCGCTCGTCCTTGGCCAGGAAGTCGCCGTCCCGGCGCTGCTCGGGGTCGCTGCCCCCGCTGATCACGTGCACCGCCACCCGCCCGCCGGAGAACTGGTCCAGCGTGGCGAACTGGCGCGCCGCCAGGGTGGGTGCGGTGAACCCCGGCCGGTGAGCGACCAGGAAGCCCAGCCGCTCGCTGTGCGCCGCCGCGTACCCGGCCACCTGCAGGCCGTCCGGGGTACTCGAGCTGTGCCCGATGAGCACCTTGTCGAAGCCGCCGTCCTCGTGCGCGGCCACGAACCGGCGCACGAAATCGGGGTTCACCAGCGGCCCGGACGGCCGGTGGATCTCCGAGACGTGCCGCGTGCCGATCATCCCGATGAACTCGACGGTCACACCCGCACCCCCAGCCGGCCCAGCAGCTCGGTGCGCAGCGCGACGAACCCGGGGTCACCGGTGCTCCTCGGCCGGTCCAGCGCCACCGGGGCGTCGTAGCCGATCCGCCCGTGCTCCATGACCAGCACGCGGTCCGCCAGCGTGATCGCCTCGGACACGTCGTGGGTGACCAGCAGCACCGCGCAGCCGTGCCGCTGCCACAGCTCTCCGACCAGGGCCTGTGCGGTGAGCCGGGTCAATGCGTCCAGCGCGGAGAACGGCTCGTCCAGCAGCAACAGGTCCGGCTCGCGGACCAGCGCGCGGGCCAGCGAGGCCCGTTGCGCCTCGCCGCCGGACAGCGTCTTGGGCCACACGTCCGCGCGCTTGGCCAGCCCTACCTCGTCCAGCGCGGCCACCGACTTGGCCCGGTCCGGCCGGCCGGGCAGGCCCAGCGACACGTTCCGCCAGACCCGTTTCCAGGGCAGCAGCCGGGGCGCCTGGAAGGCGATCGCCCGCCGCCGGGCCACCCGGACCGTGCCGGCGATGTCCTGGTCCAGGTCGGCCAGCACCCGCAGCAGGGTGCTCTTCCCGCAGCCGCTGGCGCCGAGCAGCGCCACGAACTGGCCGGGCGGGATGTCCAGGTCCAGGCCGTCCAGCATGGCGCGCTCGCCGAACCGCCGGATCAGCCCGCGCACCTCGACGGGCAGCGCGGTATCGGTCACGCTCCCTGGAACGCCGGTCGCCACGACAGCAACACCCCCTCCAGCGTGCGCACGATCAGGTCGCCGAGCAGGCCGAGCACCGCGTAGAGCACCAGGCAGACCACGATGACGTCGGTCTGGAAGAACTCCCGGGCGTTGTTCATCACGTAGCCGATGCCGGAGGTGGCGTTGATGGTCTCGCCGAACACCAGGGCCAGCCAGGCCGAGCCCAGCGCGTAGCGCAGCCCGACCAGCGCGTTGGGCAGCGCGGACGGCAGGATCACGTGCCGGACCTGGCCGAACCAGCCGAGCCCGAGCGTCCTGGCCGCCTCCACCAGCCCGGCGTCCGCGTTGCGGATGCCGCCGAAGATGTTCATGTACAGCGGGAACATCACGGCCAGCGAGATCAGCGCCACCTTGGGCTCCTCGCCGATGCCGAACCAGATGATCAGCAGCGGGATCAGGCCGATCACCGGCACCGTGCGCAGCATCTGGATCGGCGCGTCGATGGTGTCCTCGCCCCGGCGGAACAGCCCGGAGAGCGTGGCCAGGACCACACCCGCGACGCCGCCGAGAGCCAGGCCGGCGAGCACCCGGCCGAGCGAGGTGAGCACCGCTTCCGGGAGCTGGCCGTCCAGGCACAGGGCGGCGGCGGTACGGGCCACCGCGACCGGGGAGGCGAGGGTCTCGGCGGTGAGCACGCCGCTGGAGCTGAGCAGCTGCCACACGGCGACCAGGCCGATCGGGGACAGCGTCTTGATCAGCCACCGGGGCAGGCGGCCGGCTCCGTGGGCCGGCACCGCCCGCACGAGGTGCGTCGGGATGGCGGCCGAGCGGGTGCGCTCGGCCGGCTCGGTCAAGGTCATCGGGTCTCCGCTCAACGGCATCAACGGCAGCGACGGTAACCGTCGTGCTTGCTAATCTCAACCAGAAGAGTTGGAATTATCTGTAACCTGCCTGCGAGGCCGGCGTGCGAAAGGTCACGCCGCGTTGACACAACTAGACTACTTTGATGGGTTTTACGAATGACTGAGCCGAAGCTGAAGGCGCACTGGTTCCTGCCCACCTACGGGGACGGCCGGCAGCTGGTGGGGGGCGGCCACGGGGTCCCCATCGGGTCGGCGGACCGGGTGCGCCCGGCCACCCTCGGCTACCTCACCCAGGTGGCCCGCGCCGCCGAGCAGCTCGGCTTCGAGGCCGCGCTGACCCCCACCGGCATGTGGTGCGAGGACGCCTGGCTGACCACGGCGATGTTGACCCAGACCACCGAGCGGCTGAAGTTCCTGGTCGCCTTCCGGCCGGGCATGCTCACCCCCACGCTGGCCGCGCAGATGGCCGCGACCTACCAGCGGCACTCCGGCGGCCGGCTGCTGCTGAACGTGGTGACCGGCGGCGAGCCGCTGGAGCAGCGCGGCTACGGCGACTTCCTGACCAAGGACGAGCGGTACGGGCGCAGCGGCGAGTTCCTGCACGTGGTGCGGGCGCTGTGGCGGGGCGAGCGGGTGGACTTCACCGGCCGGCACCTGCGGGTGGAGGGCGCCGAGCTGGAGCGCACCCCGGACCCGGTGCCGCCGATCTACTTCGGCGGATCTTCGGCGGCCGCCGGCGAGGTCGCCGCCGAGCACGTGGATACCTATCTGACCTGGGGAGAACCGCCGGAGCAGGTGGCCGAGAAGATCAGCTGGGTGCGCAAGCTGGCCGCCGACCGAGGTCGCACCCTGCGCTTCGGCATCCGGCTGCACATCATCACCAGGGACACCAGCGAGGCCGCCTGGACGGAGGCGCGGCGCCTGCTGGACGCGCTGGACCCGGCGGCCATCGCGGAGGTGCAGGCCGGCCTGGCGCGCAGCGAGTCCGAGGGGCAGCGCCGGATGCGCGCGCTGCACGGGGACTCGACCGAGCGCCTGGAGATCTCACCCAACCTGTGGGCCGGCATCGGGCTGGTGCGGGGCGGCGCCGGCACCGCGCTGGTGGGCAGCCACGCCGAGGTGGCGGACCGCATCGCCGAGTACCACGCGCTGGGCATCGAGGAGTTCGTGCTCTCCGGCCACCCGCACCTGGAGGAGGCCTGGTGGGTGGGCGAGGGCCTGCTGCCGGTGTTGCACGCCCGGGGCCTGTGGGAGCCGCCGGCCGGCTCGATCGCCCACGCCGGCGCGGAGACCACCTCGGTGCCGTTCGCCCGGGCCCGATAGGCCCGACCGCCACCCGACCGGGCGCATCACACCGCTCTTACGGCGCGAGATCTTGACAACCGGGCAAGGTCGCGTTACCTGGGCGGAGTGGAAATGCCGTCGTTCCAGGATCTGATGCTTCCGTTGCTGATCCACAGCGCGGACGGCGTCGTCCACTCCTGGCGACGGCTGCGCGACGAGTGCGCCGAAGACTTCGGGCTGACCGACAACCAGCTCGGTGACCGTATCCCCAGCGGCGGCACCCGGTTCGACAGCCGGATCAACTTCGCCCTGGCGCACCTGGTGCAGGCGGGACTGCTGTCCCGGCCCAAGCGCGGGTACCTGCGGATCACCCCGCGCGGGCGTGAGGTGATCGACCGCGACCTGCACCGGGTGGACATCAACCTGCTGCGGGAGTTCGAGGAGTACCGGGAGTTCCAGGCCAAGCTGCAGGCCCGCACGCCTCCGCCCCCGCCGCGCTGGTAGTCGCGGGCTCGGAAGCACCCCAACCAAATCGGCTCTCCCTCGGTCGTACCGGTCAGACGCACCGGAAATACCGAGGGGGAGATCGACATGCAGCGCATCCGCCAGACCGTGGCCCGAACCGCCGCCCTGTCCCTGTTCGCCGGCGCCGCCGTGGCACTCACGCCGGGTACCGCGCAGGCGGCGGTGGGCGACTGGGCCGCCATCGCCATCTCGCCGAGGACCGGCAACGTCGGCTGGAGCCTGAACGCCCCCTCGGCCGGCAGCGCGGTCGGCCGCGCGGTCAGCCAGTGCGGCGCTTCCGACTGCCAGGCCGTGGTCCGGGTGACCAACGGCTGCGCCGCCGTGGCGCAGGCCAGGAACCGGGCCTGGGGATGGGCCTACGCCGGTTCCGCCGACCGGGCCGCCAGCCTGGCCAGGTCGGCCGCGCCCGGCCCGGGTGCCCGGGTGATCAAGTGGGTGTGCACCGACATCTCCGCCTACTGACCGGGGCATCCGGGATGCGCCGGGGGAGTGACGGCGCCCACAATGCGGATATGGCAGACGTACGGCAGATCGCGGAGTGCGTGGGCGAGCCCGAGGGCACGGTGGCGCAGTGGGACAGCCTCGGCCTGCTCGCCGAGCCCGCGGTGGAGCGCGCCAGGCTGATCGGTTTCGCCGCCCGGCGGGGTGTCTCCGCCGCGGAGATCGCCGAGCTGCTCGACCGGGGCCAGGACGTGATCGGCAGCTTCGTGGAGTTCGTGCAGGCCGAGTGCGGCAGCCGCCCGTTCGGCGCACTGGCCGAGCTGTCCGAGCTGGACCCCGGGCTCGTCCGGCGGCTGTGGATCGCCGCCGGGCTGAGCGACCAGCGGGACGTCTACGACGAGGACGTCGAGTTGTTCGGCGGGCTCGCCGCCGCGTTGCGCCTGGGGTTGCCCGAGGACGCGCTGCTCCAGCTGGTCCGGGTGTTCGGGGACGCCATGGGGCGGGTGGCCGAGGCGCAGATCCGGTTGTTCCACCTGCAGGTGCACTCGCGGATGCGGGCCGAGGGGTTGTCCGGGGTGCGGCTGCTGGAGACCGCGCGGGCGGTGAGCGACCCGCTGACCGAGCTCGGCGACGCCGCCCTCGCCTACTTCCACCGCAAGGCGATGCAACGGGCGTTGCGCGAGGACATGATCATGCACCTGACCGAGGACCTGGCGGCGGAGGAGACCGAGGTAGGCCAGGTGTCGGTGGCCGTGCTGTTCGCCGACCTGGCCGGGTTCACCCCGATGACCGAGGCGATGGGGGACCGGGTGGCGGCCGCGGTGGTCGAGCGGTTCTCCGACGTGGTGCGGGAAGCCACCGGGGAGGCCGGCGGGCGGATCATCAAGCAGATCGGCGACGAGTTCATGCTGGCCTTCGGCACCGCCGCGGCCGCGGTCAGCTGCGGGCTGGGCCTGGCCGAACGGCTGGCCGAGGAGCCCAACTTCCCCGCGCTGCGCATGGGCGCGCACGTCGGCAGCGCCCTGTACCGCGAGGGTGACTACCTGGGCACCACGGTCAACATCGCGGCCCGGGTGGCCGGGCACGCCACCCGGGGCCAGTTCCTGGTCACCGAGGCGATGCGCGATCAGCTGCCCGGCGACGGGCAGGACGTGAAGTTCGAGCCGGTGGGCGGGCGCCGGCTGAAGGGCATCCAGGGCGAGGTCCCGCTGTTCGACCTGCGCGCGGGCACCGCCCGTCCGGGCCGGGCGGTCGATCCGGTGTGCCGCATGGAAGTGGACCCGACGCGGGCGGCCGCCGAACTGTCCTGGCGGGAGGACCGGGTGTACTTCTGCTCGGACGACTGCTTGCGCCAGTTCGTCGCGACCCCGGGCCGGTTTGTCTAGTGCCCTAGTGGCCGTCCTCGAGCTCGGGTAGCCACAGCGGTCGCGCGCCCACCTGGCCGGGGTCGACCCGCCGGGCCAGGGCCCGGCTCACCTCGGCGTGCATGCCGGCCAGCGAGGGATGCAACACCGAGGCGAACACCCGCCGCTCGGCGGGCTCCAGGCCCTCCAGGTCGGCCAGGTCGATCAGGTGGCCGGGCGTGCAGCCGTGCCCGTAGGTGGCGGCCAGCTTGACCAGGTAGTCCAGGCTGGGTTTGGCGCCGCCGTGCGGCCAGGTCTCGTGCTCGCTGATCCGGTTGTCCGAGATGCGCTCGTTGTGCAGCGTCCGGTACCGCTGCGCCACCTTCCACTGCGGCCAGCCCAAGGCATGCCGCCACGCGATGCGCGGGCGCAGGCTGAACCGGCGCCCCATCTCCGCCGCGATCAGCGGCAGGCTCAAGCCGAGCGCGTGCATGCGCTCGCGCATTTCGTCCCGCGTCGCCTTCGCGGAGTCACTGGATCGTCTGGGCATGTGCTTCCCCCACGGTCATCGGCACTCAATGCCGCGGGCAAACAGTAGCCAGAGCGGACGACAGAGCCGGTGGGGATGACTCCCTGAACGCCCGAAGAAACGGGGCGATAGCGAAGCATTTTCCCTGCTCAAGTGGCATATAGCGCCCGGGAAAATGTTCCCGCTGAAACCGGGGTCGATTGACCCTTTATTGGCTCATCATCGTATCCCGCACCGGCACGGCGCGGCGCACTAACTGTGTCGAACACCTGATCGAACGACACCCATTCTAAAGAGTATAAGAGTTGGAGCGGCGATGGACGTTCGCCCCGTTGACGAATTCGTTCACTTCATCGTGCTGAACGGGCACACCGCGGACCTGCTCAACGAGCACGTCCGCAAGTTCGAGGGGGACACCTGTGCATCCTGCGGGAAGATCTGGCCGTGCAACATGCGCCGGGTTGCCGAGCGGGCGCTCCGTCGGATCGGCCTCGTCGGCCCGATCCGGTCGTCATCGTTAGCGAACATGCGTTCGAACTATGTGATATTCTGATGTTGTGGGCGCAGGCAGCGTGGTTCCGCCGGATCTTGAGGATCGTGACCTCGATCCGGGGCTGATGGCGTTGCTGCACGGGCTGGATCCGGATCTGGTGGCGAACGAGGATGTTCCTCGAGTGTTGGCGGCGATCGGGCGGGTGCGGGCCCGTTGGGACGCGCTGGAGCTGGCCTGGGTGGACGAGACGGCCCGGCGGGATCCTTCGGCGCCGCCCGGTGCGGGTCGGCGGTTGGCGCGCCCGCACCGGTTCGGCGCGGATGAGGTGCGGGTGGCGCTGGGTTGGCCGCGCCAACGAGCCGAACGGGAGGTGGCGTTCGCCGACGAGCTGCGCGAGCTGCTGCCCGAGGTGGCCGCTGCCTGGTACGACGGGGTGATCGACCGGGCCAAGGCCCGGACTTGTCACACCTACCTGGCCGACCTGCCGGCAACCGAGCGGGCCAGGGTGTGGTCGGAGGTGGCGGGCAAGATCGCGGGTTGGAACACCGGCCGGCTCGCCGCCCGGCTGCGCAAACTCACCCTCGCCGCCGCGCCGGACAGAGCTGAGGAACGCTACGAGCGGGCGGTGGCGGCCCGTCGCGCGGTGTGGTTCCTCAACCCCGACGGCACAGCTTCGCTGGCGTTGGACGGGGTCGCGCCGGGTGACGCGGCGGCGGCGAAGAAGCGCATCAGCGCACTGGCCCGCGCACTCCGGCGCACCGGCTGCCCCGGCAGCATGGATCAGCTGCGCGCGGACATCACCCTCGCGCTGTTGGACGGCACCCTGGAAGGCCTGACCAGCGCGCAGATCCTCGCCCACTTCCGCCCCACCACGGGAAACGAGTCGGTCCCGCTGCCGAGCACGCCAGCCACCGTTGCTTCTGACGCGCCGCCGGCCGCGAAATCCCTCGCGACATCCGTTGCGGAACCCGGTGCCGCCAAGGCCCGCGCGGCGAAACCCGCCGCTACGGAACCTGTCGGCATCGAACCCAGCTACATCGAACCCAGCTACATCGAACCCAGCGGCACCGAACCTGACGGCACCGTTGCCGGGAAGTCCCGCGCCGCGAGACCCGACGGGGCCGGGAACCGACCCGGGGCCGACGTCGTGCTCGAACTGGGCACCCTCATCGGCGCCGACCAACGCCCCGGCGAACTCCCGGAGCTACGGGGCGCGATACCCGGCCACGTCGCCCGCACCGAAGCCCTGGCCCAACGACGCGGGCAGTGGATCGTCGCCGTGTGTGATCACCAGGGTTACCTGCTGTGCTGCGAAACCCTGCGTGCCCGCCCCGCCGGCGCCACCGACCGCTACCGGGGCGGGACCGTCGAGCTGCGAATGACCCTCACCCAGCTCGAACGCTGGCTCCACGACCCCCCGCCGGGCTTCGAGAAGCTGATTGCCGAGATCGCTGCCCGATATCGCGCCTGGCGACAACGAGCTGCCGACCTGAACGCCCAACTCGACCGGCGGTTCCCGACGGCGGGGTTGCGCCGATGGATCGAGACCCGCGACCAAACCTGCCTCGGCCCCGGCGGATGCGGGCGACCCGCCCGACAGTCCGACATCGACCACACCCGCGACGTCCAACACGGCGGCAAGACCCTCCATATCAACCTCAGCCCACAATGCGGGCACGACCATCTACTCAAGACCGAGGGCGGTTGGACGCTGCACCAACCCGAACCGGGCGTTCTGGTCTGGCGCAGCCCACTCGGCCAGACCTACCGAACCAGAGCAGACCCGCTCATCGACCCACCACCCGAACTCGGCCCCGACCCGCCCTTCTAACTCGCGGACCAGCCGGGCAGGGTGACCGTGTGCGCCTGGTTGCGGGCCTTCGCCAAGGGCTGGGTGGCGCCGAGGGCGTCGGTGGCGCGAGCGGTGACCAGGCGCTCGCCGGGAGGCAGCGTGGCCAGGTCCAGGTCTACGGTGAAGCGCTGCCAGTCGAACCGGCCGGGCTCGCGGGCGTTCACAGCGGCGGGAAGCCAGCGGTCACCGACGCCGATCTCCACCCGGGTGACCGGCGCCGAGCCCCACGCCCAGCCGTACACGGTGAGCTTCCCTCCGGCCTCGGCGTGCCCGGTGACCAGACTGTTCACGTCGATGTCGCGCACCGGCGCCGGCTCGATCGAGCCGGGCCGTTCGCGCTGGTAGAGCCGCGTGGTGAACAGGTGCACCGGGCGACCGGTGGCCACGGTCAGTCCGTCCAGCCACTTCACGTTGTTGGTGCCGAAGTAGCCCGGCACGAACAGCCGCGCCGGGAAACCGTGGCCCGGGGTCAGCGGGGCACCGTTCATCTCGTAGGCAACCAGGCCGCGCTCGACGACCACCGCGAGCGGGACGTCCTTCAGGTAGTCCAGGTCCTCCCAGTCGCCGAACCGGCCGAAATCGAGGCCTCGCGCCCAGAGGCTGTCCGCTCCGGCGTCGGCGCCGGCCATGGTCAGCAGGTCGCGCACCGGCACCCCGCGCCACGTCACGTTCGCCGCCCGGCGCACCGGCTCGTCCGGCCGCAGTGGGCTGCCGTAGCACTCCAGTACCGCGGTCACCGTGACCGCGGGCAACGCGCGCAGCTCGTCCAGGGTGAGCCGCAGTGGCCGGTCCACCATGCCGTCCACTCGCAGCGCCCACCCCTCGGCGGGAACCTCGGCGAGTCCGAAGTGTCCGATCAGGTAGACGTTCTCGGTTTCGGTGACCGGTGCGTCCAGCGCGGTTGGGTCCGGGGTCCACCGGAGGGCGCCCTCGGCCATCCTGGCGCGGGCGTTCGGCGGTTCGGTCTGAGACACGGCTCCTCCGTCGATCGGTGTGCGCTGGGGGCCGCCTGGACGACGCTAGGTAGCCGGCCAACGCCCGTCAAGCGGGGGCACCGGAGGCCGGGGGCAGTTCGGTGGGCGGTGGGGCACCGGCGTGCACCAGGATGGGCGGCAGGGGCACGGCGGAGCAGGGGCATGGGGGGTCAGGTGGCGGAACCGGAGGAACCGGCGCCGAGGAATCCGGATGGGCCGGTGGAACGGGGGCCGGGCGAGCCGGATGGGTCGGTGGAACGGGGGCCGGGCGAGCCGGATGGGTCGGTGGAACGGGGGCCGGGCGAGCCGGATGGGTCGGTGGAACGGGGGCCGGGCGAGCCGGGCGGGTCGGTGGAACGGGGGCCGGGGGAGCCGGGCGGGTCGGTGGAACGGGGGCCGGCGGAGCCGGATGGGTCGGTGGAACGGGCGCCGGGGGAGCCGGACGGATCGGCGGAACGGGCGCCGGGGGAACCGGATGGGCCGGCGGAACCGGAGTCGGTGGAGCCGAGGCAACCGGAGGCCGAGAGATCGCCGGAATCGGTATCGGGCACGTCGGAGCCGATGGGTGCCGCGGAACCCGGGCACGGAGAGCCGAGGCCGATGCGGCCCGCGGGGCCGGCGGAGCAGCTACCGGACGAGTCGGCGGAGCCGAAATCGAGGCCTGCGCTCGAAACCGAACGACCTGTGACGTCGGGGCCGCCGCTACCCGGGCCGGCGCAATCCGGACCGGCATCGGCCCTGCCGGCGTGGGCACGACCGGCGGGGCTGGAGCCATGGGAACGACCGGCAGGACTGCGGCCGGTGTCCAGTCAACCGTGGTCCGGACAACCCGCACCGAAACAACCGGGATCGGGACAACCGGGATCGGGACAACCGGGATCGGGACAACCGGGATCGGGACAACCGGGATCGGGACAACCGGGATCGGGACAACCGTGGCCGGGACAACCGTGGCCGAGTCAACCGTGGGCGGGGCAGCCGTCAGCGGGGCAGCCGTGGCAACGGCCGGGGCCGGCGCATCCTGAGCCGGTGTCGGCGGGATCCGGGGCGCCTCCGCCGCGGCTCGAGCCGGCGGGACGGAAGCCGCCGTGGATGACCGGCGGCGAGGCGGTCTATGCGGTGTTCCTGGTCGGGCTGCTCGTCATGGTTTACCTGTTCGCCGATGCGTTCCAGCTGTTGCGGGAGCCGGATGACGGAGTGCTGCCCATCCGGTCACCCGCCACGGAGGGGGTCGGGTCGTACGCGTTCCTGCGCACCACGCCCGGTGGGCGTCCGGTCAGCTTCGACCGGTGCCGGCCGGTCCACTACGTGGTGAGCGCCCACGGGTTGCCGCCGGACGGGGTGGAGCTGGTCCGCGAGGCGGTGGACGAGGTCAGCGAGCGGACCGGGCTCACCTTCGTGATGGACGGGGTGACGTCCGAGGTCCCCCGGCCGAGGCGGAACGCGGCGCGCGGCTACGCCCAGGACTGGACGCCGGTCCTGATCGCCTGGGCGGACCGCGCGGACTTCCCGGTCCGGGACACCGGGCAGGCCGGCGACGTGGAGGGCATCGCGTTGAACACCTGGAGCATGCCGAGCGGACCCGAGTCGGCGCGGTTCGTGTCCGGCCAGATCGTGCTGTTCCGGGACAATCTGGCCAAGATCGCAACCGGTCGGAGCGGCCGGCTGATCCAGAAGGCGATCCTGCTGCACGAGCTCGGGCATCTGGTCGGGCTCGACCACGTGAGCGATCCCGGCGAGCTGATGGCGCCGATGTACACCGGGCTGACCGGGTTCGGTCCGGGCGATCGCCAGGGGCTGGCGGAGCTCGGCGCGGTCCCCTGCATGCCCCGCTGACCGGCGACAAGACCCAATCCTGATACTTATTTCACATACCCAACGTCCGTCATGTGACACTTGCAACAGGAGTGACCCATGAGTCGGCAGAATGTTGTGGTGACTGGCAAAGCCGCCCGCGGCGGGCCGCTTTCCGCCTACCATTTGCCGGCTAGCTGCGATATATCGATAACGATCTGTTGAACGGCGTGTCGACCGGATAACCGGCCTCGCAAGATCGCCCACACGGCGGAGTGACATCGATGTGCGCTCAGCGGTGTGACAAGGACGATAAGCGGGTGAGCGGCTTTAACTCGTGTGGGTGGCTGTGCGGCGAACTGATGACACTTATCTTCGAACCATCATGTACGCGCACCAGGAACGCTACGCCGCCGCACGTACCTCCGAACGCACCGCATGGTTGACCACTTCGACCGAAGCCAGCCGGCGGGCCGGACGGCGGTTGCGCCGTTCCGCGCACCGGCACACCCGGTTGACGATCAGCGACCACCTGGCCTTCTGGCGCGCGCAGCACGACGGGATGCGGTGCACCCGTACCGCGTCGGCACTCAGCTGGCCGGGGTACGTATGGCTGGCCGTGCTGCTCATCTCGGTGACGGCCGTCGGCGTGCTGACCGGGCTCCTGCTGGTCTAGCGTCAGGCGGCGCCGGACCACTCCGGCTGGTCGGCCTCGATGACGCCGCCGTCGGCGCGGATCACCAGCGCGCTGCCCCCCGGAGAGCGTCTCGGTGCGCTGCTCGGCCGCCCCGGAACCAGCCGGGTCGCACCCGCGCGCCCAGCCGGGCTGTTCCGGTGTGCGCCACCGACCCGGGCTGCTCGTCACCGACCGGTTGGTGCTCGACGTCGGGATCGGTCCCGCCGGCGGCCAGCGGCAGTCGCACGGCCAGCCGCCGCGGCCGGGGCGGCGGCTTGGGCGGGCCGGCCTCCTCGAACTTGCGCAGCCCGGTCTGCGCGGCCTGGTAGCGGGCCGCCGTGCCGTCGTTGTAGGTGGCCTTGCCGGTGCTCGATTTATCGGTGCAGAGCCTTGCGGGCCAGCCAGTTGCCCAGCAGCTGCGCCGCCTGCACGACCACGATGATGATCACCACGGTGACCAGGGTGACCGGCCAGTTGAACTGCTGGTAGCCGTACGCGATGGCGAAGTTGCCCAGCCCGCCGCCCCCCACGTAGCCGGCCATCGCGGACATGTCCACCACCGCGACGAAGATGAACGTGTAACCCAGCACCAGCGGCCCGAGCGCCTCCGGGATCAGCACGGTGAGGATGATCCGGGACTTGCTCGCGCCCATCGCCCTGGCCGCCTCGATCACCCCGGGGTCCACCGCGATCAGGTTCTGCTCCACCACTCGGCCGATCACGAAGCTGGCCATGGTGGCCATCGGGAACACCACCGCCTGCGTGCCGATGGTGGTGCCCATGACCAGCAGGGTGAGCGGGCCGACGGCGGTGATGAAGATGATGAACGGGATCGGCCGGACGATGTTCACCAGCACGTTGAGCAGGTGGAACACCACCGGGCTGCGCAGCAGCCCGCCCGGCCGGGTGGCGTAGAGCAGCACCCCGATGAGCAGCCCGAGGCCGCCCGCGATGAGCAGCGTCCAGACCACCATGTAGATGGTCTGCTGGAAGGAGAGCACCAGCTGCGGGTAGAGCTGCGCCCAGTTGTTCACAGTTCCTCCACCGGCGTGTGCGACCGGAGCTCGGCCAGCAGCGCGTCCACGTCGGCGTCCGCGCCGGCCAGCTCGTAGGTGAGGCTGCCGAACGGCTTCTCGGACAGCTCGCCGATGCCGCCGTAGATGATCGTGGCCCGCACCCCGCGCGCGGCGAACCGGCCGGCCAGCTCGCCGGCTGCCGTGCCGCCGTCCCGGATGGGCACGGTGACGATGCGGCCGGGGAAGCTGTGGCGGAGCCGGGCCAGGGTCTCCGGCGAGGGCCGGTCGCCGTGCACGCTCTGCACGAACCGCTTGGTGGCCGGCTCGCGGGGCGAGGCGAACACGTCGTAGACCGGGCCGTGCTCGATCACCCGGCCGCCCTCCATCACCGCCACCGAGTCGCACAGCGAGCTGACCACCTCCATCTCGTGGGTGATCACGACCACCGTGGTGCCCAGCTCGGTGTTCACCTTCTTCAGCAGGGCCAGCACGTCCTTGGTGGTCTCGGGGTCCAGTGCGCTGGTCGCCTCGTCGGCGAGCAGGATGGCCGGCCCGGTGGCCAGCGCCCGCGCGATGCCCACCCGCTGCTGCTGCCCGCCGGACAGCTGCGCCGGGTACTGCCGGGCCTTCTCCGAGATCCCCACGAACTCCAGCAGCTCGGCCACCCGGGCGGCCCGGCGCTCGCGCGGCCAGCCGGCCACCTTGAGCGGGTACGCCACGTTGCCGGCCGCCGTGCGCGAGGAGAGCAGGTTGAACCGCTGGAAGATCATGCCGACCCGGCCGCGCAGCGCGCGCAGGTCCCGCTCGGCCATCCCGGACAGCGGCCTGCCCTCCACCACGACCTCGCCCGAGGTCGGCACCTCCAGGCCGTTGATCAGCCGCACCAGGGTGCTCTTGCCGGCCCCGGAGTAGCCGATCACGCCGACGATCTCGCCGTTCGCCACGTCCAGGTCCACCGAGTCGACCGCGCGCACCGGCGAGCCGCCGGCACCGGGGAACTCCTTGCTGACGTTGCGGAAGCTGATGACCGGGGTCACCGTCAGGTGCCGGCCTTCTGGATGGTCGCCTCCAGGGACTTGGTCACCGCCTGCAGCTCGGCCGGGTCGTTGTTCTTGAACACGGTGGTGGGGCCGAGGTCCTGCTTGGCGGCGGCCTCCACCTCCGGGTCGTGGTAGACCCGCACCAGGTCCAGATAGGTGGGGTTGTCCTTGTCGGCCGCGCGGGCCACGAACACGTTGATGTACGGCTTGGAGGACTCGCTGTTCGGGTCGTCGGAGAAGATCACTTCCTGGGGCGAGAGGTTGGCCGACGTGGCGTAGTTGTTGTTCACCACGGCGCCGTCCACGCTGGGCAGGTTGGCGGCGGTCTGCGCGGCGTCCACCGGGATCACGGTGACCTTGGACGCGGCGGTGTCCACGTCGGCCGGCGTGGACAGGGTGTTGCCGCCGCCCTTGAGGGTGATCAGCTTGGCCGCCTGCAGCGTCAGCAGTGCCCGGGCCTGGTTGGTCGGGTCGTTCGGGATCACCACCTGGCCACCGGACGGGATGTCGGCCGGCGAGCGGTGCTTGCGCGAGTACAGCGGCAGCGGGTACACGGCGGTGGCGCCGACCGGCACCAGGGTGTCGTGGTTGCGCACGTTGTAGTTGGCCAGGTACTGCAGGTGCTGGAACTGGTTCAGCTGCAGCTGGTTCTGCGACAGCGCGGGGTTGGGCTGGTTGTAGTCGGTGAAGTTGACCAGCTCGACGTCGATGCCCCGCTCCTTGGCCTTGCGCTGGAAGACCTGCCAGTAGGCCTCGCTGGCGTCCGCCACCCCGATCTTCACCGCCGTCGCCGAGGAGCTGGCGCCGGGTGGCGGTGAGCAGGCCGACATCACCAGGGCCGCCGCCAGAGCGGGTAGCAACAGCAGGGCACGGAGCTTGGGCTTCATCGGTGTTTCCCCTCGAAGACGAACATGGTCCGCCGCCGGTGACCGGCACTGCTGATATGAAACCGCGAAGGCGGACGGTTGGGTGCGGCGGGGTGTCGGCTAACGACAACAACCCGGCATTGTTCCGCCCCATTCTTGAGTGATTCAGTCAAATTTACGGTAGCACACGCCGCGCGACCGCCTCCCCTGAACGGGGAGCCGTACGTCACTCATCCGGACGAGCGCCGGCCGGTGGTCGCACCGTCACTTTTCGTACCTCGTTGCTCACCACGAGTGCGCGGCGCTGCGCACCGGCGATCACTGGAGAGCCACATGGGCGGCTGGTCGGCACGTCTGCTTCTCGGTTCCGGACTGGCGGTGGCACTGTCCGCCGTGCTGGTCACGGGTACGGCCGTTGCGTCACCAGAGTCCGATGACGTGGTCAAGGTGCCGGTGTCCTTCGAGGTCACCAACGTGAACGAGTCGAAGGTGGCCTGCCAGGCGGACGGCAAGCGGTACACCGTCAAGGGCACCCTGGCCGCGCCGCGCCGGGTGCTGCACGAGGACAACCCCTCGCTCACCATCTACTCGCACGGCCTGGCCTACACCGGCAGGGGCTTCTTCGAGTTCACGAAGGTGCCCGGCTACGACTACATCGGCGAGCAGGCCGATGCCGGGCACGCCTCGCTGGCCTTCGACCTGCCGGGCTACGGGCGCAGCGACGCGGTGCCCAACGGGCAGGACATCTGCTACGGCTCGGAGGCCACGATCATCCACCAGATGGTCGGCCAGCTGCGCTCCGGCGAGTACCGGGCCGAGGGCGAGGACGCCGTGCGGTTCAAGCGGATCGCCCTGGCCGGCCACTCGGCCAGCGGTTTCACCGCGCAGGCCGAGGCGTACTCGTTCCACGACATCGACGCGCTGATCGTGATGGCCTTCGCCGACCAGGGGTTCAGCCCGCTGCTGCTGACCACCGCCGGCCAGACCCTGGTGCGCTGCACCCTCGGCGGCGACCCCAAGCAGGGCGACCCGCACACCAGGGGTTACGCCTACTTCGGCCAGTCGGACGCCGACTACCGGGCCGGCCACCTGCACAACACCGACCCGGACGTGGCGAGGGCGGCCACCGAGGACCGGGTGAAGGACCCGTGCGGCCGGCTGGGCTCGGCGATCCCGAACGCGGTCAGCGACAACGCGCTGCTGGCCACGGTGAAGGTGCCGGTGCTGCTGGTCTACGGGCACAACGACGCGCTGTTCCAGGACAACGCGGCCGGCACCCGGCTGCAGCGCGCGCACTTCGTGGGCAGCAAGGACGTGACCGACATCTTCCTGCCCGACACCGGTCACGCCCTCACCCTGGAGCGCACCGCGCCCCGGATGCGCCACGAGGTCTCCGAATGGCTGAACAAGCGCGGTTTCTAGATCACCTGGACGGTGCCCCGTGAGCCGTCCACCCGCACCCGGTCGCCGGTGCGCAGCCGCATGGTCGCGTCGCCGCAGCCGACCACGGCCGGAATGCCCAGCTCGCGGGCCACGATCGCGGCGTGCGACAGCGGTGCGCCGACGTCGGTGACCACCGCCGCGGCCCGGGGGAACAGTGGCGTCCAGCCCACGTTGGTGATCGTGGTCACCAGGATCTCCCCCGGTCGCAGCGACGCGCCCTCGTCCGCGCTGGCCAGCACGCGCGCGGTGCCCTCCACCACGCCGGCCGCGCCCGAGTACCCGGTGATCGTGTCACCCGCCGGCTCGGCCGGTGCGGCGGAAGGCCAGGCGTCACCGCGCCGGTTCGGGTCCGCGTACCAGGCGAACGGGTCGAACGCGCCTCGAATGTAGGAGGGGTACGGGGGCAGCGCGGCGTACCGGTGGTGCGTGGCCCGGCGCGGCGCCACCTGGGCCAGCGCCTCGTCGCCAGAGCCGTCCAGGTCGTCCGAGCCGTCCAGGTCCGGGCCGTCCAGCAGGCCCAGCAGCTCGTCCAGGTACAGGAAGAACAGGTCCTCGCCGTGCCCGGTGAGCTCGCCGGCCCGCAGTACCCAGTCCCGCACCACCCAGAACACCCGCACCGCCTCGGAGCGGGCCTGTTCGCGCATCCGCGCGGCGCCGGTCCAGGTGGCCAGCTTGCCGCGAAGGCGCTCGGCCTGGTCCGCGTCGGCCTCGGTGAGGCGCCGCCAGGCGCTCCGCCGCGCCGCGTCCTGCCGCTCCAGCAGCGCCACCGCGTCCTGGCGGGCGTCGGCCAGGCCGGCCAGCTGGGCGTCCAGCCAGTGTGGGTCCTCGGCCGGGCGGGGGAAGGAGATCTCCAGCTCGTGCGGACCCCGGTGCCCCCACTGCTCCAGGTAGGCCTCCCGGGTCAGCTCGCCCCGGGCCACCTTCGCCAGGCCGACCACCGGGCCGAGGCTGTCCAGGGTGCCGCCGTCGGCCTGTGCCCCGGAGAGCAGTAGGTTGGCGTCCTCCTCGCTGACCAGCTTGCGCAGCTCCTTGCGGCCCAGCGCGAGTGCGCTGTCGTCGCTGCGCGCCCCGGCGCCGAGCATCTCCGCCGCGCCCCGGTGCAGCGGTTCCAGCTCCTCACGCCACAGTCGGGCCAGCTCGGCCGTCGACCGGGCCGCGCGGATCCGGCCGCGCAGCTCGGCGCACCGCGCCGGGGTCCGGGGCACCACGTCGGCGAACACCTTCTGGTCGGCGGCGAACTTGCGCCGGGCCCGGATCGCCTGGGTGAGGCCGGTGCCCATGATCCGCCAGCGGGACGTGGGCAGCTCGGGGATGGTCATGCCCTCGGGCAGGATGCCGAACACCTGCTCGGTGCCGGTCCTGGCCTTCTCGCCCATGAAGAACGCGTCGGCCAGGCCGAAGATCGTGCTCAGGTTGAGATAGAGCCGGCCGCCGATGTTGCCGACCAGCTTGTGCCCGGCCGCCCCGTCGATCGGCAGCGAGCCGTCCAGGAAGATCTTCAGCGCCGACCAGCCGCACGGCGTCACCACGTCCGGCACCGCCTCGCCGATGTTGGTCGAGGTCCACAGGTAGTCGCCGGCCAGGCTGTCGTTCCAGACCAGGTATCCGCCGTCGGTGGAGTCGTGGTCCGGCAGTTTCACCGGCGGCGTGCGCAGGGTGGTGATCGGCCGGGCCTGCACGACGAAGAACTCGCCGCCCCGGCGGGTCCACTCCACGTCCATCGGCGTGCCGTAGAGCTTCTCGATGCGCTCGCCGAGCTCGGTGAGGGTGGCGGTCTCGGCCCGGTTCAGCACCGGTTCCCGGCGCAGTTCCTCGGGGACCGGGACCTCGGCGGTGCCGGTCTCGGTGCGCACGGTCATCGTCGTCTTGTCCGCGACCCGCTGCTCGGCCGGCTCGCCGGTGGCCCGGTCCACCACCACGGTGTCCGGGGTGACCTGCCCGCCGACCACCGCCTCGCCCAGGCCCCAGCTCGCGTTGATCACGATCTGGTCCCGCGCGCCGGTCATCGGGTTGGCGGTGAACAGGATGCCGGCCGCGTCCGCCGCCACCAGCTCCTGCACCACCACGGCCAGGCCGACCTGGTCGGGTGCGATGCCGGTGCGCGCGCGGTACCCGATCGCCCTGGCGGTCCACAGCGAAGCCCAGCACCGGCGGACGGCGCGCAGCAGCGCCGCCTCGCCCCGGATGTTCAGGTAGGTGTCCTGCTGGCCGGCGAAGGACAGCTCCGGCAGGTCCTCGGCGGTGGCCGAGGAGCGCACCGCGACCGGCGCGTCGGCGCCCAGCTCGCGGTACCGGGCGGTGATCGCGGCGGCGGTGTCGGCCGGGATCGGGTGCTCGGCGAACAGCGCGGCGATGGTCGTCGAGGCGGCATCCAGGGTCTCCGGGCGGGCCGGGTCGACGGCGGCCACGGCGGCCAGGACCGGTCGTTCCAGGCCGGCCTCGGCGAGGAACCGCCGGTAGGCCTCGGTGGTCACGTGGAAACCGGTGGGCACCGGCAGCCCGGCGGTGGCCAGTCGCGCGAGCGAGGCACCCTTGCCCCCCACCTGGGCCAGGTCGGCGGCGGGGTCGGCGAGCGGTCGAACCAGGGGGAGGGCCTGGTCGGACGGGGTAGTGATGGTCATGCCCGGCAACCTACTCTCTTTTCACAAATTTGTGAAAGTTGTGTTTGCTGGGTAGGGTCCGGTCATGGAGGATCGCGACGACGAGGCGATGGCCCGGTTCGTCGAGCGCTTCGCGGTCGAGCTGGCGGACGCCGGGATGCCCCGGATGGCGGCCCGGGTGCTGGTCGCGCTGCTCGCCACCGAGTCCGGCGGGGCCACCGCCGCCGAGATCGGCCGGCTGCTGCGGATCAGCCCGGCGGCGGTGTCCGGCGCGGTCCGCTACCTGGGCCAGCTGGAACTGGTGGTGAAGGAACGGGTGCCGGGGGAGCGCCGCGACCGGTACCAGCTCAAGGCGGACATGTGGTACGAGGCCATCGACCGCAAGGACCGGCAGTACACCCGGTGGGCGGGGTTGATGGGGGAGGGCGTCAAGGCGGCCGGCCCGGACACCGCCGCCGGCGCCCGGCTGGAGGACACCCGGCGCTTCTTCGAGTTCGTCCGGGGCGAGTCACCGGCCATGATGCGCCGCTGGCGAGCTGTACGGGACGCCGACTCGCGACACTAGAATCCCTGGATGGCCCCGCCGCCGTGGCATCTCCTGCTGGACGTGTTGCTGGCCGAGCGCGCGGAGCTGGCCGCCGAGATCAGCCGGCGGATGCAACGCCGGCTCTCGGTGTACCGGGACATCCCGATCGAGGATTTCGAGCGGCACGTGGCGGCGGCCATGGAGTGCGCCGTGGCGCTGGCCCGGGCGGACGTGCCGAGGCTCTCCCGGCGGCAGACCAAGGTGCTGGAACAGGTCGGCGAGGCGCAGGCGGTGCTGGGCGCGCCGGTGGACGAGATGCTGCTGGCCTGGCGGATCGGCGTCGACGTGCTGGTGGAACGGGGCGTTGCGGCCGCGCCCGGGTTCGGCCTCGGCGACGACCAGCGGCTGGCCTTCGTGCGGGTGACCATGGCCGCCGGCGACGTCGGCATGATCACCACGGCCCGGGCGCACCGGCGGGCCGAGCTGGAGCGGGACCGGGAGGCGCAGGACCGGCGCGCGTCGCTGGTACGCGCGCTGCTGTTCGGCACGGGCGACCCGGCCGAGCTGCGGGCCAGGGCCAAGACGTACGGGCTGGACCCGGAGGGGCAGTACCGGGCGGTGCGGGCCCAGCCGGCCGCCGGGGAGTCCTGGCGGGAGGTGGACCGGGCGATCGGGCTGACCGACGCGGCCCGGGACGGCCGGGGGATGAGCGTGCTGGTGGACGCCGACCTGGCCGGCTTCCAGCGGGACCCGCCCGGGGACGCGTCGCCGGGCCGCGCGGGGGTCGGCCCGGGGGTGCCGCTCGACCGGCTGGCCGAGTCGTTCCGGCTGGCCAGCCGGGCACTGCACACCATGCGGGCGTTCCGGCTGGCCGGCACCCGCGACCTGGCCCAGCTGGGTCTGCACGCCGCCGTGGTCGCCGACGCCGACGTCGGCGACGCGCTGTGCCGCCGCTACCTGGCCCCGCTGGCCGAGTCCGGGTCGGGCCCGGAGATCGAGGCCACGCTGCGCGAGTACCTCGCCGCCGGGGCGCATGTGGAGACCGCCGCCGAGCGCCTGCACATCCACCCCAACACGCTGCGCTACCGGCTGGCCCGGTTCGAGGTGCTCGCCGGCGCGCAGCTGCGCGACCCGCTGGTCCAGTTCGAGCTGTGGTGGGCGCTGCGGCGGGCGGTCATGGACCAGTGAGCCGGGAGTGTTTGGAGCCGGCTCCAAACGCGATCGCCGAATCTGGGAGCCAGGCACATGGTGCCGATCGCCGGGGAGCGTCACCCTGGTCGCCATGACCAGCGCCGACGCCGCCGCCCGTGCCGTAACCCCGCGCACCGCGTTACCCGACCCGGTCGAGCCGGTGCCGGCCCTGGCCGGGCCCACGGTCGGGCTGTTCGCCGGCTCGCTGGTCGTGTGGGGGCTGGCCACCTGGGCGCTGCTCGGCCTCGGGGTGTCGCCGTGGCTGACCATCCCGGTGCACGCGGCGGTGAGCTTCATGATGTTCACCGTGCTGCACGACGCGGTGCACTACTCGATCAGCCGCCGTCGCTGGGTCAACGCGGTTCTCGGCCGGCTGACCGTGCCGTTCGTGGTGCCGTACGCCTCGGCGCCGCTGTTCGGCTTCATCCACATCGAGCACCACCGCAACACCAACGAGGAGCTGGACTCCGACCCGGACGCCTGGGCCACCGACGGCCCCTGGTGGCAGCTGCCGTTCCGCTGGCTGACCATCGACTTCTGGTACGCCTGCTTCTACCTCAAGCACCTGGGCCGCCGGTCCGGCCGGGAGATCGCGGAGACGGCCGGGATCGTGCTGCTGTTCCTGGCCGGGGTCACGGTCGCGGCGCTCACCGGCACGCTGTGGACGGTCGCGCTGGTGTACCTGATCCCGTCCCGCATCGCGCTGGGCGTGCTGGCCTGGTGGTTCGACTGGCTGCCGCACCACGGGCTGGAGGTGACGCAGCGGGAGAACCGCTACCGGGCCACCCGGATCCGGGTCGGCATGGAGTGGCTGCTCACCCCGGTGCTGCTCTACCAGAACTACCACCTGGTGCACCACCTGCACCCGTCCATCCCGTTCTACCGGTACATCGCCGCGTGGAAGCGCAACGAGGAGGCCTACCTGGAGCGGGACGCGGCGATCATGACCGCGTTCGGCCGGGAGCTGACCACCGAGGAGTACCGGACCTGGCGGGAGCTGGACTCGGCGCTGGCCCGGGTCGGCCCCGTCACGCGGCCGCGCGGTTCCTCCGCCAGCCACGCGGAGTTCCACCGGCTGCCCGTCGCCGCCCTGGACCGGCTCACCGAGGACAGCCTGGCGATCACCTTCGACGTGCCGGACCGGCTGGCCGAGCGGTTCCGGTTCGAGGCCGGGCAGCACGTCACCGTGCGGTCCGAGGCGAACGGGGTGCGGCGGAACTACTCGATCTGCGCGCCGGCCACCGGCGGGCCGCTGCGCATCGCGGTGAAGCGCATCCCCGGCGGGGTGTTCTCCTCGTACGTGGCGGAGCGGCTGGCGGTCGGCGACGAGCTGGAGCTGATGACCCCGACCGGCCGGTTCGGTCCCGCGCTGGACCCGGCCGGCCGCCGGCACTATGCCGCCGTCGCGGCCGGCAGCGGCATCACGCCGATCCTGTCCATCCTGGCCACCGCGCTGGAGGTGGAGCCGGACAGCCGGTGCACCCTGGTCTACGGCAACCGGACCCGGCACTCCACGATGTTCCGCGAGGAGCTGGCCGCCCTGGAGTCCCGCTTCTCCGACCGGCTGGAGATCCTGCACGTGCTGTCCCGCGAGCCGCACCGGGGCGCGAGCCCCTACACCGGCCGGATCGACCAGGCGCTGCTCGGCCGGCTCCTCGCCGAGCGGCTGGCCCCGGCGGATGTGGACGAGTGGTACCTGTGCGGCCCGTCGGGGCTGGTGGAGGACGCGCGGCGGACCCTGCTGGCGCACCGGGTGGACGCCGAGCGGGTGCACGCGGAGCTGTTCCACGTACCGGCCTCGGCACCGGCGGAGGACGTCGGCGTGGCGAGCAGCGTGACCGTCCGGCTGGACGGCCGGGAGGACGTGGTCGAGCTGGCGGCCGGGCAGTCCGTGCTGGACGGGGCGTTGTCCGTGCGCCCGGACGCGCCCTACGCCTGCATGGGCGGGGCGTGCGGCACCTGCCGGGCCAAGCTGGTGCGCGGCACGGTCGCCATGGAGCACAACTTCGCGCTCGGCCGGGCCGACCTGGACGCCGGCTACGTGCTGACCTGCCAGGCCCAGCCCACCAGCGCGGAGGTCACGATCGACTACGACGACTAATCTCGTCGGGGTGAAGCTCCTCTATCCCACGAATGTCGCCGGCCGGCCGGAGGTACCCGAGGACGTCACGGTGGTCGACTACGACCCTCGCCAGCCGATCCCGGCCGAGCACCACGACGCCGAGGTGCTGGTCTCCTGGGGCGGCACGGTCCCGCTGCTGCGCGAGGCGGCCGGACAGCTGACCAAGCTGCGCTGGGTGCAGGGCCTCGCCGCCGGGCCGGACGACGTGCTGGCCGCCGGGTTCCCCGAGCACGTGGCGATCACCACCGGCCGCTCGCTGCACAACGCCACGGTCACCGAGCACGCCCTGACGCTGATCCTGGCCGGGTTGCGGGGCATCCACCAGCTGGTCGCCGCGCAGCCCGAGCACAACTGGCGCACCGACCTCGGCGGCATCCGGGTGGAGCAGGCGGACGGCCGGTTGGAGACCCTGCACGGGGCGAACGTGCTGATCTGGGGCTTCGGTGAGATCGGCCAGACGCTGGCGCCGCTGCTCACCGCGCTCGGCGCGCGGGTCACCGGGGTTGCGCGGGCGGACGGGGAACGGGCCGGCTACCCGGTGCGCGCGGCAAGCGCGCTGCCCGAGCTGCTGCCCGACGCCGACGTGCTGGTGATGATCCTGCCGCACGCCCCGGACACCCGGCACGCGCTGGACGCCGAGCTGCTCGCGCGCATGCCGGCGCGGTCGTGGCTGGTCAACGTGGGCCGGGGGAGCACGGTGGAC
Organism: Actinospineispora eucalypti; assembly: GCF_039543365.1. Classification (NCBI taxonomy): domain Bacteria; kingdom Bacillati; phylum Actinomycetota; class Actinomycetes; order Pseudonocardiales; family Pseudonocardiaceae; genus Actinospineispora; species Actinospineispora eucalypti. Next base: position 42,686 of record NZ_BAABJP010000031.1, on the reverse strand, counting down.
GAGGATGCGCTGGCCGACACGCTGCGCGCCGGGCGGATCGCCGGCGCCGCGCTCGACGTGTTCCGCGTCGAACCACTGCCCGCCGAGTCACCGCTCTGGGACCTGCCGAACGTGATCATCACGCCGCACGCGGCCGGCGGCCGCCCCCGGGACGCGGCGCTGCTGGTCGCGGAGAACCTGGCCGCATTCCGCGCCGGCCGGCCCATGCGCAACCGGGTGGACCGGTGACCGACCCAGTTCAGGCCGGGGCGCTGGACCGGTTGCGCCCGCTGTGCCTGGCCATGCCGGAGGCGACCGAGCGGCTCAGCCACGGCGAGCCGACCTGGTTCGTCCGGGGCAAGAAGGTGTTCGTCATGTTCGCCGGCCGCCACCACGACGACCGGGTGGGATTCTGGTGCGCGGCCACCGCCGAGGAGCGGGACGCCCTGGTCGCCGAGCGCCCGGACCGGTTCTTCGTGCCGCCGTACGTCGGCGTCCGGGGCTGGCTGGGCGTGTACCTGGACGTGCCCGACGTCGACTGGACCGAGGTGGACGAACTCGTCCGCGAGGCCTTCCGGATGGTCGCTCCGAAGCGCCTGGCCGCTCAGTTGGACGAGCCCGGTTAGGTCGGTTTGCGCAACGCGTGTTGCGTATGGGGTGGGTGGGCTTGTAGAGCGGCCTGGACGGCGGAGCTGGGCCGGTCTCCCGCGGCTTGAGCGACCGGCCGGCGGGAGCCGTCGGCCCGCTTCTCGGCTGTGGTTACGGAGCGTAGGCGGGTCCTGGCATCGTCGGAGGCGCGCTTTCGTCGAGACGGACATGGCGCACGTTTCTTCCATGATCGAACGTGCGCCCTGTCCATCTCGACATCCGCAACCGGCGGGATCGGGCCGAGCGAGACCTCGACGACTACGGCCCGTGACCAGCGAAGGAGGCCAGATGCGGGCGGGGCTGAAGTGACGCGGGCATACGCAACACGCGTTGCGTAAACAAGTTCCCCGCTCCGGCGGCGCGCGGCAGGATGGCGCGCATGGAGCTGGCGAGTGTGACGGTCGGGCTGCCGGTGAGCGACCTGCCGCGGGCGACCGAGTGGTACCGGCGGGTGTTCGACCTCGGGGAACCCGACCTGGAGCCCGCCGAGGGCGTGGTGGAGTTCCAGCTCGGCCCGATCTGGCTGCAGCTCGGCCAGCAGCCGGCGGAGCGCTCCGGCGCCCAGGTGATCACCCGTTTCGGCGTCGCGGACGCGAAGGGCGAGCGGGAACGGCTGATCGGGCTGGGCGTCGAGGTCGGCCCGCTGATCCACGTGCCGGACGCGGTCGACTACTGCGACTTCGCCGACCCGGACGGCAACGTGCTCAGCCTCTACACCGAGCTGACCTAGCGCGGAACGCGCTCGCTGAGCGCGCGCCCAGTGAGGCGCGCGGGGGGGCGCTAGTCCAGGAGGCCGTGCCGGACCAGCGCGGCGCGGATGGCGGCCTGTTCTTCGGGGGTGGCCTCGATCATGGGCAGGCGCAGGCCGCCGACCCGGTGGCCGAGCAGGTTCAGCGCGGCCTTCACGGACATCGGGTTGCCCACGTTGACCACGTCCCGCACCGCCTTGATGGAGGCGTCGATCTCGGCGCGGCGCTCCGGCTCGTCGACCATGCGGCGCATCTCGTCGCCGATGACGTGGGAGGCCACCGAGATCACGCCGTGCCCGCCCATGTCCAGGGTGGCGGCGAAGATCTCGTCGTTGCCCGCGTAGAGGCCCAGCCCGTCGATCGGCGCCAGGTTGGCGTTGTTGGCCTGCTTGACGTACTCGATGTGCTCGATCTGGGCCAGCTCGGCCAGCAGGTCGTTGGGCAGGTCGATGACCACCCGGGACGGGATGTTGTACAGCACCACCGGCTTGTCGGTGGCCGCCGCGACCTCCCGGTAGTGGGTCACGATGCCCCGCCGGTTCGGCTTGTTGTAGTACGGGGTCACGGACAGCATCGCGTCCGCGCCCAGCTCGGTCGCGCGCTCGGTCAGGTGGCAGGCGTGCCGGGTGTTGTTGGAGCCGGTGCCGGCCACGATCCTGGTGCCGGCCGGCCGGTTCTGGCAGGCCAGCTCGATCACCCGCAGGTGCTCGGTGTCGTCCAGCGTGGAGGCCTCGCCGGTGGTGCCGCAGACCACGAAGCCGTCGGAACCGTGCGCGGCCAGGTGGTGCAGCAGGTCCACGAAGGCCTGTTCGTTCACGTCGAAGTTGTCGTCGAACGGGGTGACGACGGCGGTGAGCACGGAACCGAGCGACATTGGCACAGCTTGCATCGCGCGAGTGGCTTAGTCGAGAGGGTTAGCGCGCTTTTGTCGCCGTTGACTCGGGATTAAGTGATTGCGAGGGTAAGCAGCACCACACCCCACGCCGTCCAACGGAGGAAGCCGATGCGTGAAGCAGCGATCGACGAGGTACTCAGCGCGGCCGTGGCGGCCGGTGACGTGCCGAACGTGGTGGCCATGGCCGCCGACCGGGACGGCCCGGTGTACCAGGGCGCAGCGGGGCCGAGGGCGGTCGGCGAGGACGACCCGATCACCCCGGACTCGTCGCTGCGCATCGCCTCGATGACCAAGATGGTGACCACGGTGGCCGCCCTGCAGCAGGCCGAACGCGGCAACCTGGAGCTGGACGCCCCGGTGGACACCTACCTGCCCCAATTCGCCGACCTCGGCGTGCTCGAGGGCTTCGACGGGGACACCCCGAAGCTGCGCCCGGCCGGCGGGCGGGCCACGGTGCGGCAGCTGATCACCCACACCTCCGGTCTCGGGTATTGGTTCTTCAGCCCGGAACTGAAGCGCTGGGAGGCGGTCACCGGGACACCGAACGTCAACTCCGGACTGAAAGCGATCTTCACCGCACCACTGGTCGCGGACCCGGGAACGCGGTTCGACTACGGCATCAACACCGACTGGCTGGGACTGGTGGTGGAAGCGGTCAGCGGCCAGTCGCTGGACGCCTACCTGGACGTGAACGTGCTCGGCCCGCTCGGCATGCACCACACGACCTTCCTGATGACGCCCGAGCAGAGGGCCAACTCGGTGCCGGTGCACATGCGTGACGAGTCGGGCAACTGGGTGGCCACCGAGGCGGACTTCAACCAGGAGCCGGAGTGGTGGGCCGGCGGCCACGGGCTCTACTCGACGCCGCGCGACTACCTGGCCTTCCAGCGGATGCTGCTCGGCGGCGGCACCCTGGGCGACGCGAAGGTGCTGAACCCGGAGACGGTGGCCGAGGCGTTCACCAATCAGATCGGCGCACTGGACTTCCCGGCGGAGATCCCCACCTCGGACCCCAGCTTCACCTGTGACTGCAACCTCGGGCCGGGCCTGAAGTGGGGCCTCGGGCTGCTGCTGAACAGCGAGGACCAGCCGGGCGCGCGGGCCGCGTGGAGCGGGGCCTGGGCCGGGATCTTCAACACCCACTTCTGGGTGGACCCCCGCAACGGGGTGACCGGCGCGATCTACACCCAGTTCCTGCCGTTCGTGGAGCCCCGCGCGGTGAAGATGTACCAGGACTACGAGAGGGCGCTGTACGCCGCACTGTAATTTGATCAGCATGCGGCTGGCGACGGTTCGGACATCGGAAGGCACCCGAGCGGTGCGGCTGGCGGGGGACACCGCCGTGGAGACCGGGCACGCCGACGTCGGCGCGCTGCTGCGCGACCCGGGCTGGCGGGCGCGCGCGGCGGTCGCCGACGGCCCGGCGCACCCGGTCGCCGGGCTGGACTACGCGCCGCTGGTGCCGGCCCCGGAGAAGATCATCTGTGTCGGGATGAACTATCGCGACCACATCGCCGAGATGGGCCGCCAGCCCCCGGAGTACCCGACGCTGTTCGCCAAGTTCCCGCCCACCCTGGTCGGCGCGTACGACGACGTGCGGCTGCCCACGGTCTCCGAGGCGGTGGACTGGGAGGCGGAGCTGGCGGTGGTCATCGGTGCGCCGGCCCGGCACTGCGACGAGGCCGCCGCCTCGGCCGCCATCGGCGGCTACACCGTGCTGAACGACGTGTCCGTGCGCGACTATCAGAACCGCACGCTGCAGTGGCTGCAGGGTAAGATGTTCGAGGCGACCACGCCGCTCGGTCCGGCGCTGGTCACCCCGGACGAGCTGCCCGGTGGCGGCCCCGGCATCACAGCCGAGATCAGCACCGAGGTGGACGGCGAGGTGATGCAGCGCTCGGACACCGGCCAGCTGGTGTTCGACCCGGTCACCCTGGTCCGGTACCTGTCCGAGATCATCACGCTGAACCCGGGCGACGTGATCGCCACCGGCACCCCCGGGGGTGTCGGCCACGCCCGCAAGCCCCCGCGCTACCTCACCGACGGCGCGGTGCTCACCACCCGCATCGCCGGCGTGGGCGAGTGCCGCAACACCTGCCGCAAGGAGAAACCGGCTAGCCCCGCTCGGTGAGCCGCCCCAGCTGGCGCTGGATCTCGTCCAACCGAGCCTGCAGCAGCGCCACCTCGGCGGTGAGCAGCGGCACCAGCGCGGCGTTGTCCACCTGGTCCAGGTCGCGGGTGTCGGCCGGCGCCTCGTCCTCCCCGGCGGACGCCCCGCTCAGGTCGTAGGGGCGGACGGGGTCGTACGGGCGCGCCATATCGTCCTGCATCACCGGCGTGCCGTCCAACAGCCGGCTGAACTCGGCCATCGTGATGCTCGGCCGGTTGCCGACGCAGGATGTGCACACCGCGACCAGCCGGCGCCAACCCACGGTACCGGCGCCGGCCTCCACGAACACGGTCCCGGCGTGCCCGCAGCCGCACCGGCCCACCCGCACGGCGCCGACCCGCTGCCGGGCGTAGCGCAGCCCCTTCTCGTAGCGCAGGAACCGACCGGAAACCGCGACCTCCAGCACCACCGCGTAGCGGTAGTCGGGATCGCAGGCCAGCGCCCGCGCATCGTCCAGCGTGTTCACGCAGTAGAACCCGCAGTCGCACCAGCGGGACGGGCTGCTGTGGCGCCCGCCCTGGGCGCACTCGGCGTCCGCAACCACCCGGTACACGCTCGCCCGGCCGAGCGTGACCCCGCAGAACCCGCCCTGAGTTCCGTCCGCCGACACCATCGGGTGCGCCAACTTGTAGCCGACCAGCGGCGTGGAGAGGCGCTCCTTGGGTGTGCGGCGGCTGGACGGCCAACCAGCCATGCGGATTACCGTTCGGCGTGCGCGACAGCCGGCGCGTCAACCAGTTCGTCGAGGTCCGCGCGGACAGTGACCACCGGCTGGTCGGCCGGGGGTGCGCTCGGCTCGGGTGCCGGCGCCTCTTCCACCACTTCGCCGACGGAGAGCATCTTTCCGAGCTTCATCACGGCCTCCCGATCAGTTCCGGAACTAGGCGGGACGCGCCTGCCAGCGTGCGCCCAATTTGGCGCGCGCGGGAAACACTGGCGTCCCCTTTCAAGGCTGAACCGCCGACGCCTGGATGTCCAGGGCTAAAGGGGTTCGCTTGCTGCCTCCGTGTGGCGGCGCTGCGACTTTCGTCGCATGGTGCCGTTCCAACCGGGGTGTTTCCGCTGATTGAGGAATGGTCGATGGGCCGAGGATGGGTAACGTGCGACTGGTGAACACAAGGGGGAGGGTCAAACGGCGTGGCCTGCGGTGGGCGTCACGCCGGGAGGCCATGTTCGACCTGGCCCTGATGCTGGGTGTGCAGGCGACGCTGGTCGTGGTGCTCTGGGCGCCGCTGCACCTGCACGGGCCCGAGGGCCTGCTCATCCAGTCGGCCTGCGCGTTCTTCCTGCTGTTCCGCCGGTTGACGCCGCTGAGCGTGCTGTTCGTGATGCTGGCCAGCTCGGTCGGCATGTACTTCCTCGGGCGTTGGCAGCCCGACCTGATGGCCGGCATGGTCGGTGACCTGAACCAGGGCTGGATCGTGCTGGCCGTGCCGTTCGCGGTGTACGCCGCGCTGGCCTACAGCCCGGACCGGCGTCGCGCCTGGCTGATGATCGCGGTGATCTTCCTGGTCGCCACGCGCCCGGGCGACCCGGTGCTGCTGGAACGGTTGGTGGGGCTGGTCGTGATACTGGGCATCTCCGCGGCGCTGGGCCACTACGTGGCGAACCTGAACGAGCGGGTGCAGCGGGCCGAGCGGCAACAGCACCGGCTGGCCGAGGAGGCCAGGGCGGAGGAGCGGGTGCGGCTCGCCGCCGAGATGCACGACGTGGTCACCCACCGGGTGAGCCTGATGGTGCTGCAGGCCGGCGCGCTGGGCGTGACCGCCAAGGACCCGGCAACCAGGGCCGCCGCCGAGGACCTGCGCGCGGCCGGTTGCCAGGCCCTCGAGGAGCTGCGCGACCTGGTCGGGGTGCTGCGCTCCTCACCGGGGGACATGATCGAGGACACCGTGCCGCCCAGGGCCGGCGGCGAGGCGGCGCTGCCCGACTTCACCGAGCTGCTCAGCGAGTCCGAGTCGGTGGGCGTGCCGGTGCACCTGGACCAGCGGGGCAACCCGGCACTGGCCTCCCCGGTGGTGGCCCGGACCGCGTTCCGTATCGTGCAGGAGGCGTTGACCAACGTGCGCAAGCACGCGCCGGGCGCCGCCGCCCGGGTCACCATGCGCTACGAGCCGGACCGCGTGCGCCTCACCGTGCGCAACTCGATGCCCACCCAGCGGGTGGACGCCGCGCTCACCGCCAGCGGCTCGGGGACCGGCCTGCTCGGGCTGCGCCAGCGGGTGGAGCTGGTCAGCGGCACGCTGCACGCGGGCGCCACCGAGGACGGCGGGTTCCAGGTGGACGCCACGCTGCCGGCCTACGTGCCGACCAGGGACGAACCCAGCATCCCGCCGCAGCTGCCTCGGGTACGGGGGATCGCATGATCAAGGTTGTCGTGGTCGACGACGAGCCGATGGTGTGCGCCCACCTGCGCACCATCCTCGGCTCCGCGCCGGACATCGAGGTGGTGGAGGCGGCGCACGACGGCGCGGCCGGCGTGGAGGCGGTCGTGCGGCACCGCCCCAACGTGGTGCTGATGGACCTGCGCATGCCCGGCGTGGACGGGCTCACCGCGATCACCCGGATCGCCGCGCTGCCCGAGCCGCCCTCGGTGGTCGCGCTCACCACCTTCGACGCCGACCAGTACGTGATCCGGGCGCTGCGCGCCGGGGCGGCCGGATTCCTGGTCAAGTCGACCCCGCCGGAGGACCTGATCGGCCTGGTCCGGGTGGCCGCGGACGGGCACACCGTGCTCTCCCCGGCGGCGGCGCGGCGGCTGGTGGCCGCCTCCTCGGACGAGCACGCCAACCGGGACCGGGCGGTCGCACTCATCCAGGAGCTGACCGACCGGGAGACCGACGTGCTGACCTGCCTCGGCGAGGGGCTGTCCAACGCCCAGATCGCCAAGCGGCTGTTCCTGTCGGAGACCACGGTGAAGGGCTACGTGTCCCGCATCCTGGTCAAGCTGGAGTGCGAGAACCGCACCCAGGCCGGCCTCTGCGCCTACGACGCCGGCCTGGTCACCCGCTGACCCGTGAGTGGCGGGTGTGGCTATGGCCACACTCGCCACTCACGGGTAGCTCAGTCGTTGCCGTTGGTGATGTCGATCGAGCCGGCCCCGGTGGACGCGTCGATCTTGTGCGGCGAGGCGTTGTCCTGCTGCACCTCCACCTCCGGGCGGCCGGCGCTGGTGTCGGTGCGCACCGCGTAGCGCACGCCGGCGGGCACCTGGATGTCCACGCCGCCGGCCTTGGTGACCGCCTTCACCTGGTCCGGGGCCTCGCGGAACTGAAGGTCCACCCCGCCGGAGTGGGTCTGCGCGGTGACCGCCTTGCTGCGCAGGTCCTTGCCGTCCACCCCGCCGGAGTGGGTGTTGGCGGTGACCGTGCCGGCCATGCCGGCCAGGTCGATGCCGCCGGCCCGGGTGTTCAGGTCCAGGTTGGTGCCGGCCGGGACGCGGATCTCCCAGCCCACCTGGCAGCGCCGGTTCACCACGCTGGTCTGCTCCGGGCAGCCGTCGTTGCGCAGGTTGAGCGTGTCACCGGTGACGTTGTGGCTGGTGGTGGGCTTGCTGTCGGTGTAGACCAGCGTTTCGGTGACCGAGATCGGGCCGTCCCCGGCCGCCACCGACACCTTCCCGGCCTTCCCCTCCAGGTGCAGCTGGGCCACCTTGTCGGTGATCTCGTAGCGGTTGGTCTCGGTGTGCGCGCCGGCAGTGCCGTCCGTCGAGGTGCCGTCCGAGGAGTTGGAGGAGGTGGAGCTGGAGTTGTTCTGGCTGATGCTGCCCTCGTCGTTGCACGCGGAGAGGCCGAGCACGGCCAGCGCGACCAGCGCGGGGGCGAAACGGCGGGGGAACGGGCGGGGAACCGGCGGCTTCGGGGTCACGCGCGGCATTAAACCGCGGCCACGGGGGTGGCCCGCCAGGGCATTAAGGTGGGCTGATCTCGAGTACCTGGAGGACGACGTGAGCGAGCTGACCGGGCAGACCATCGGCGTGCTGGGCGGCACCGGCCCGCAGGGCAAGGGCCTGGCGCTGCGCTGGGCCAGGGCCGGGCTGAAGGTGGTCATCGGCTCGCGCAGCGCCGAGCGCGCCGAGCAGGCCGCCGCCGAGCTGGCCGAACAGGCCGGGCTGGCCGGGTCCGACCTGGTGAGCGGCGCGGACAACGCCGGCTGCGCGGCCGCCGCCGACCTGGTGCTGGTCGCGGTGCCCTGGGAGGGCCACGACGCGCTGCTCACCTCGCTGCGTGAGCAGCTGGCCGGCAAGATCGTGATCGACTGCGTGAACCCGCTCGGCTTCGACAAGCAGGGGCCGTTCCCGCTGCGGGTCGAGGAGGGCAGCGCGGCGCAGCAGGCCGAGGCGCTGCTGCCGGACTCCCGGGTCACCGCCGCGTTCCACCACGTCTCCGCCGTCACCCTGGCCGACCTTTCGGTGGAGAAGATCGACCTGGACGTGCTGGTGCTCGGCGACGACCGCGAGGCCACCGACCAGGTCCGCGCGCTGGCCGACACCATCCCCGGGGTGCGCGGGGTGTTCGGCGGGCGGCTGCGCAACGCCGGGCAGGTGGAGGCGCTCACCGCCAACCTGATCGCGATCAACCGCCGCTACAAGACGCACGCGGGCATCCGGATCACCGACCTGCCGTGACGGCCCGGGCGCTGGCCGACGACCTGGGCGAGCCGGTCGGGCTGGCCGGCGCCCCCGAGCGGGTGGTCTCCCTGGTGCCGTCGATCACCGAGGCGGTCGCGCTGAGCGTGCCGGGGGTGCTGGCCGGGGCCACCGACTACTGCATCCATCCGGCCGGGCTGGACGTGGCGCGGGTGGGCGGCTCGAAGTACCCGGACCTGGACGCCGCGCGGGCCACCCGGCCGGACCTGGTGCTGGCGAACGCCGAGGAGAACCGCCCGGAGGACGTGGCCGCGCTGCGGGCCGAGGGCATCCCGGTGTGGGTGACCGAGGCGGCCGCCACCGTCCCGGTCGGGCTGCGCTCGATGCGCAAGCTGTTGACCGGGGCGTTCGGCGTGGACCCGGGTTGGTTGGCCGCCGCCGAGCGGGAGTGGGCCGGCCCGCCGCCCCGGGTGTGGGCGACCGCGATCGTGCCGGTGTGGCGCCGGCCCTGGGTGCTGGTGGGCCGGGACACCTTCGCCGGCGACGTGCTGGGCCGGCTGGGCGTGGCCAACGCCTACGCCGGGCACGCCGACCGCTACCCCCGGCCACCCCTGGCCGAGCTGACCGCGCTGCTCGAGGCCCGGCGCGCGGACCTGGTGGCCCTGCCCGACGAGCCCTACCCGTTCCACCCGGGGGACGGCCCGGAGGCGTTCCCGGGCGCCCGGTGCGCGTTCCTGGACGGCCGGCTGCTCACCTGGTGCGGCCCCTCCCTGGTGGGTGCCCGCGCGAAGCTGCTGGCCCAGCTCGGCGCATCGTCGGCCCGAACCTGACGCGGGGTCGTGGCTGGGGGTGATCGTCGTCCGTGGCGATTGAGCCCCGAATTTCGACGCCGAACCGCCGGAGACAGCGATCAGCTAGAGCTCGATGCCGGGCTTGTCCCCGCCCTTGCCCTTACCTTTGCCTTTCCCCTTGCCCTTACCTTTCCCCTTACCTTTTCCCTCGCCCTTTCCGTCGTCGTCGGCGGCGAGCAACTGGGTGGCGGAAGCGGCGGTGGACACGGCCGGTGCCTGGGCCGTCGCCGGATCGGTCACCTGAAGCTGGGCAGCGCCGGGGACAACGAGCGCGGCCAGCGCGATGACGACTACGGCGAACCTGGTCACGAGCCCTCCACGGGTTCAAAAGGATCTTGCCTCTGATCGAACCAGTGCCCGCGCGGGTAGGGGAGGGGAATCACCCGATCCGGGTGCTCAACCGGCCAGGCGGTCGGTGGTTTTCACCAGTGCGTCCTGGATGCCCGGCTCGTTGAATGCGTGGCCGGCGTCGTCGACCACGATCAGCTCGGAGTTCGGCCAGGCCCGGTGCAGTTCCCAGGCGGTGCGCATGGGCGTGCACACGTCGTAGCGGCCCTGCACGATGACGCCGGGGATGCCGGCCAGCTGGGCCGCGTTCCGCAGCAGCTCACCCTCGGCGAGGAAACCGGTGTGCCGCATGTAGTGGTTCTCGATCCGGGCGAACGCCAGGGCGAAGTCCGGCTGGGTGAACGCGTCGGCCACCGAGGGCCGGGGGAGCAGGGTGATCGTGGCGCCCTCCCAGGCGCTCCAGGCCACCGCCGCCCGCCCGGCCACCGCCGGGTCCGGGTCGTGCAGCAGCCGGTGGTAGCCGCCGATGATGGCCACCGCGCCGGCGGTGTGCAGCTCCCGGGGCAGCGGGGCCAGGAACTCCGCCCAGCGGTCCGGGAAGATCGCCTGCGCGCCGCCGCCGTAGTACCAGTCCAGCTCCCACTCGCGCAGCGTGAAGATGCCGCGCAGGACCAGCTCGGTGACCGTCTCCGGGTGCCGCAGTGCGTAGGCCAGCGCCAGCGTGGAGCCCCAGGAACCGCCGAACAGCATCCACCGGTCGATGCCCAGGTGGCCGCGCAGCCGGTCCAGGTCGGCGACCAGGTGGGCGGTGGTGTTGGCCCGCAGCGCGGAGCGCGCCACGCCCGGGTCGGGGTCGCCGGCGTTCGGGGTGCTGCGGCCGCAGCCGCGCTGGTCCACCAGCACCACCCGGTACCGGGCCGGGTCGAACGCGCGGCGGTGGTCCGGTTTGCAGCCGCCGCCCGGGCCGCCGTGCAGGAAGACCACCGGTTTGCCGTCCGGGTTGCCGCAGCACTCCCAGTGCAGCCGGTGGCCGTCGCCGACGTCCAACACGCCCTGCTCGTACGGCTCGATCGGCGGATAGCAATCGCGCATACGCGGACGCTATCTATCAAGGTTGGGAGTCTCCGCGCGGGCACGGGGTCGCCGCGCCCGCGCGGGACAGCTAGGGGGGTGCTCCGGGGTTATCGCCGGGCCGAGGGCCGGCGTTGCACCCGGGCACCCGGATTCTCAGGAGTAGGAATGCTCCGGGTCGGGGTAGGCGCCGTCGCGCACCTCGGCGCCGAACTCCTGGGCGGCCCGCAGCAGCTCGTCGCCCAGGTTGGCGTACCGCTTGACGAACCTCGGCGTGCGGCCCCGGTTCAGCCCGGCCATGTCCTGCCAGACCAGCACCTGCGCGTCGCAGTCCGGCCCGGCGCCGATGCCGATGGTGGGGATGTGCAGCTCGGCGGTGACCCGTTTGGCCACGTCGGCCGGCACCATCTCCAGCACCGCCGCGAACGCCCCGGCCCCCTGCATCGCCAGCGCGTCCGCGATCAGCGCCTCGCCGCTCTCGCCCCGGCCCTGCACGCGGTAGCCGCCGATGGTGTGCTCGCTCTGCGGGGTGAAACCGAGGTGCGCCATCACCGGGATGCCCGCGCCGACCAGCGCCTCGGCCTGCGGGGCGAACCGGCGACCGCCTTCGAGCTTGACCGCGTGCGCGCCGCCCTCCTTGAGGAAGCGGGTGGCGGTCTCCAGCGCCTGGGCCGGTCCGACCTGGTAGCTGCCGAAGGGCAGGTCGGCCACCACCAGTGCCCGTTTCGTCGCCCGCACCACGGCCCGGACCAGCGGCAACATCTCGTCGACGGTGATCGGCAGGGTGCTGTCGTAGCCGTACACGTTGTTCGCGGCGGAGTCGCCGACCAGCAGTACCGGGATGCCGGCCTGGTCGAAGATCTCGGCGGCGTAGGTGTCGTAGGCGGTGAGCATCGGCCAGCGCTCGCCGCGTTCCTTGAACGCGCGCAGTTGCGGAATCCGGACCCGTTTCACCGGGGCGGTGGGCGTCTCGGCTGGTCCGGTGCGGTAGGGCGCGAGCTGCTCGGGCCCCGCTGCGGGTGACGTCATCGTCAACCGTCCTTCCCTCGAGGCCCGCCTGGCGGGTCCCCGGGTCGTCTCCGGCTTGGTGCGCACCAGCGTCGCACCCGATACGGCCGAACGGGCCACACCTGCGACGAGCCTCACAACGTGGCGGAAGGCACCCTAGGGGCGGCGTTCCCGCCAGCCGTTGGTGATGGGCAGCCGGCGGTCCCGGCCGAACGCCCGGAAGCTGATCTTGGTGCCCGGCGGGTACTGGCGCCGCTTGTACTCGGCCCGGTCCACCATCCGGACGATCTCCTCCACCAGGGACGCGTCGAACCCGGCGGCGAGCAGCGCGGTGAATCCCCGGTCGGCCTCCACGTACTCGTCCAGGATCCGGTCCAGCAGGTCGTAGTCGGGCAGCGAGTCGGTGTCCAGCTGGCCCGGCCGCAGCTCGGCCGAGGGCGGCTTGGTGATCGAGTTCGGCGGGATCGGCGGCGTCTCGCCGCGCCGCTCCGCCTCCGCGTTGCGCCACCGGGCCAGCCGGAAGACCAGCGTCTTCGGCACGTCCTTGATCGGCGCGAAGCCGCCGACCGCGTCCCCGTAGATGGTGGAGTAGCCGACCGCCAGCTCGGACTTGTTGCCGGTGGCCAGCACCAGGTGCCCGTGCGCGTTGGACAGCGCCATCAGCGTCACGCCCCGGCAGCGGGCCTGCACGTTCTCCTCGGCCAGCCCGGACAGGGCCAGCTGCTTGACGAACACGTCCACCATGTCGCCGATCGGTTGCACGGAGTAGTGCAGCCCGGTGCGACCGGCCAGGTCGGCGGCGTCGTTGCGGGAGTGCTCGGAGGAGTACCCGGACGGCATGGAGACCCCGTAGACCGAGTCCGCGCCCAGGGCGTCCACGGACAGGGCCGCGACCAGCGCGGAGTCGATCCCGCCGGAGAGCCCGAGCACCACCGAGCGGAAGCCGTTCTTGTGCACGTAGTCGCGCAGGCCGGTGACCAGCGCGCCCCATACCTCGGCCTCCTCGGCGAGCGGCTCGGCCAGCTCGCCCGCCTCGACGTCCGGGACCGCCGGCAGCGGGTGCTCGGAGAGGACCACCCGGTCCACCCGGAACCCGGCCACCCCGTCGCGTCCGCGCCACGAGCTTCCCGGCAGCTGCAGGTCCAGCACCAGCAGCCGCTCCACGAACTGGGGCGCCCGGGCCAGCAGCTCGCCCGTGGCGGAGACCACCATCGAGTCGCCGTCGAAGACCAGCTCGTCCTGGCCGCCGATCAGGTTGCAGTAGGCCAGCGCCGCGCCGGCCTCGGCGGCGCGCCTGGCCACCAGGGGCAGCCGCTGGTCGTCCTTGTTCCGCTCGTAGGGGGAGGCGTTGGGGGAGAGCACCAGGTCCACGCCGAGCTCGCCGAGCGCGGCCACCGGACCGCCGTCCTGCCAGATGTCCTCGCAGATCACCAGGCCGATGTCCACCCCGGCCAGCCGGACCACGGCCAGCGAACCGCCGGGCTTGAAGTACCGCCGCTCGTCGAAGACCCCGTAGTTGGGCAGGTGGTGCTTGTACTGCGTGGCCGCCGCCCGGCCGCCGTGCAGCAGGGCGGCCGCGTTGCGCGGGCCGCCGCCCGGCTCGCCGGGGTCCGCGCCCAGGTAGCCGGCCACCGCGAGCAGCTCCGCGCAGCCCGCCTCGGCGAGCCGGACGGCCAGCCGGTCCAGCGCGGCCAGCGAGGCGGCCTGGAAGGACTCGCGCAGCGCCAGGTCCTCCACCGGGTAACCGGTGAGCGCCATCTCCGGCAGGACGACGGCGTGCGCGCCGGCCTCGGCCGCCCGCCGGCACCAGTCGACGATCTTGTCCGCGTTGCCGGTGAGGTCCCCGACGCAGGTGTCCATCTGAGCCAACGCGATCCGCAGGTGGGCCATGGCTCCATCATCGCGCACCCGGTCGGCCTACACCGCCGACCCACGTTCGGGCCAGCGGGTCAGCCAGGCGCGCCGGTAACTGACCCGCGGTTTCACCCCCGTCGACGGGCAGGGCAGACTGTCGGGCGATGAAGCTCACAGCCTGGGGTTGGCGCCGCCCCCTTCTGCTCCTGGTCGCGCTGGCCGCCGTCGCCGTCCCGGCGGTGGCCTGCTCCACCGGCGGTGGCTCCGACGTGGCCGTCAACCCGGCCGTGGCGGACAACCTGCGCAAGTTCTACGCCCAGAAGCTGAGCTGGGGCCCCTGCGCGCCGTTCGCGCCGTCCTCGGACGGCAAGGAAACGTTCAGCTCGCCGCAGTTCGACTGCACCTACCTCCAGGTGCCGCTGGACTACAACCAGCCGGACGGCAAGACCGCGCAGATCGCGGTGCTGCGCAAGAAGGCCACGCAGCCCGACCGGCGGATCGGCTCGCTGCTGGTGAACCCGGGCGGCCCGGGCGCCTCCGGCACCGAGGCGGCGGCCAGCATGTCCCGGGACATCTCCCAGGGCGCCATCGGCCAGCGGTTCGACCTGGTCGGCTTCGACCCGAGGGGGGTCGGCGCGAGCAAGCCGGCCATCCAGTGCTTCGCCCCGCCGGAGCGGGACGCGGACCGGCTGGACGTCGAGGTGGACAGCTCCCCGGCCGGCGTCGCCCGGATCGAGGGCAAGAACAAGGACTACAACAACAAGTGCGCGCAGCGCTCCGGGCTGGAGCTGCTGGCCAACGCCGGCACGCGGGACGTGGCCAAGGACATGGACATCCTGCGCGCCGCGCTGGGTGACCAGAAGCTGACCTACCTCGGGTACTCCTACGGCACCCGGCTGGGCTACACCTACGCCGAGATGTTCCCGGCCAACGTGCGCGCGTTGGTGCTGGACGGCGCGCTGGACCCGGACCAGAAGCTGCTGGACCGCGCGGTGGCCCAGGCGGAGGGCTTCCAGAAGGCGTTCGAGGCCTTCGCCGCCTCCTGCGCGACCAAGCCCGGTTGCCCGCTCGGCGCGGACCCGAAGGCAGCCACGGACGCGTACAAGCGCCTGGTCCTGCCCCTGATCGAGAAGCCGGTGGCACTGCCGGACGGCCGGAAGCTGTCCTACAACGACGCGATGACCGGCGTGATCCAGGCGCTGTACACCGAGCAGTACTGGACGGTGCTGCAGCGCGGCCTCTCCGACCTGGCGGCCGGGCGGGGCGAGATCCTGATGTTCCTCGCGGACGCCTACGAGGGACGCCAGGAGGACGGCTCGTACCAGTTCACCCTGGACGCCTTCACCGCGATCGGCTGTGTGGACGACAAGCCGGTCACCGATCCGGCCGAGGTGCTCGAGGCGGACAAGCGGGCGCGCCAGGTCGCCCCGTTCCGGGACGACGGCCACGGGCCGAACTCGGCGCGCGACTACTGCGCGTTCTGGCCGGTGCCCAACACCGGCGAGCCGCACGAGCCGCACGTCCAGGGGTTGCCCCAGGTCATGGTGGTCTCGGTGACCGGCGACCCGGCGACGCCGTACCAGGCCGGGGTGAACCTGGCCAAGGGGCTGAACGCCCGGCTGCTGTCGGTGCAGGGTTCACAGCACACCGTCGCCCTGCAGGGCACGCCGTGCGTGGACGACATCGTGTCCGCCTACCTGGTCGACCTGAAGCTGCCGGCGGAGGGCGCGCAGTGCCAGGTGGCGCCCAGCTGACCTCTGGGTCACCCGTGACGCCCTGATGATCATGGAATCCGGAAGTAGCCCCGGATTGATCGCTGTTTGTGGCGCTTTAGCCTCGAAAATCGACGCTAAAGCGCCATAGACGGCGATCACGATCGGCCACGGCGCACCGAGGCAGCGGCACGTCACTCAGCCGCGCCTGCCTGCCATCCGGGTGGTCGACCCGGAAATGCGTTTGCGATCGCACACGATCATGCCCGAACCTGTTCAGCACGGCCACGAACGGGTGTTCCCTGTTCGGCATGCGACGCGCCGGGATCCCGTTACGCCTGGAACAGGGCGGGATGGCGCGCAAGGCTGCCGTGGCCGGAGGTGTGTTCACGGCGATCGTGGTTTTCCTGGCTACGCTCACGGCGGTCGTCGGGCCGGGCGCGGAGCAGGGGCACCCGGCCGGCGGCGGCTACTTCGGCGCGCTGAGCAAGAAGGACAGCGACGACGACAAGGACAGCGACTCCTCGGACTCAAAGGACTCTGACGACGAGGACTCGGATTCCGGGGACTCGGATTCAAAGGATTCGGACTCAAAGGACTCCGACTCCGACTCGAAGGATTCTGGCTCGAAGGACTCCGACTCCGGCGACTCGGATTCGAAGGACTCCGACTCGGAGGACTCCGACTCCGGCGACAAGAAGGACGACAAGAAGGGCGACAAGGGCTCGAGCGACTCGTCGAGCTCATCCGGGACGTCGTCGGACTCGGACAACTCCCCGGGCGCCGGACCGAGCGGCCGGAACACGCCCGGCGGATCCACCAACACGGGCGGCGCGACGACCGAGTCGGGCGGCGCGCCGGCCAACACCGAGTCCGGCCCGACGACCCCCAAGACCCCCGCCGCGGGCGCCCCGGCCCAGCCGGCCAACCCCGGCAACGGGGTGATCGCCCAGATCAACTGCACCAAGCAGGTCAGCGACGAGGCCGGGCTGAAGGATGCGCTCGCCACCGCCGGGCCGAACGACGTGATCTGTGTGCGCGGGAACCTCGGACGGCCCGAGCCGCCGGCGCCGACCGCGCGGGTGCTCCCGCCGGGCGGCTCGAACAGCACGCCGAGCACCGAACAGGCCAAGCCCCGGGCAACCGAGGAACCCACGTCGCGTCCGGAGTCGGGCGGCCGGGTGTTGCCCGAGGTAAACAAGTCGGACGGGGCGTCCGCCGGGTCCGGCGAGAGCTCCAACGGCGGCTCCCGTTCCAGCCCCAGCTCCACCCGGAAGCCGAGCGGCGACAGCGAGTCCGGCGACAAGGACAGCGACAGCAAGGACAGCGACAGCGAGAAGACCACCAACGAGAAGAGCAGCGACGAGAAGAGCAGCGACGAGAAGAGCGGCGACGAGAAGAGCACGAGCGAGAAGAGCACCAACGAGAAGGCCAGCAACGAGTCGACCGGCACCGGCGGGACCGGTACCGGGGGAGCCGGCGGGGGCACCGGGAGCCCGGGCGGCACCGGGGCGGTGAAGGGTCTCCCGGCGGACGCGCCGGGCGGCCCACCCGGCGCCAGCACCCCGAAGCAGGTCAACTGCACCAAGCAGGTCACCGGCGCCGAGCTGAACCAGGCGGTCAGCGGTGCGGCCGCCGGAGACCGGATCTGCGTGTCCGGACAGGCCAGCGCGGCCCGCCTGGAGATCAAGAAGGGCGGCACCGCCGACAAGCCGGTGTATGTCATCGGCAACGGCAAGACCGCCGTCAAGGGCCTCACCGTGGAGGCGGACAACGTGGTGGTGGACGGGTTCACCATGGAGGGGCCGAAGGCTCCGGGTATCGAGATCAAGGGGAAGAACATCACCGTGCAGAACAACACGGTGAGCCACCCCACCGGCGGTGACTACGACGGCATCCGGTTCTTCGGCGACAACCTCAGGATCCTGCACAACACGATCACCAACATCACCAACACCGGCGGTGCGCACGCGGACTGCATGCAGACCTTCACCAGCGGCGGCGGGCCGCCCACCTCGAACCTGATCGTTGACGGCAACAAGTGCGAGAAGATCGACAACCAGTGCATCATGGCGGAGGGGCCGGGTGACGTCGGCGACGGGGGCGGCGGTCCCGGCAAGTCGGAGAACTGGACCATCAGCAACAACTACTGCCAGTTCGGCGCCTCGCAGGGGCTGATGATCGAGGCGATCCAGAACATCACGATCAACAACAACGAGTTCCAGGGCAACGCCGACAAGGCGATCGGGCTGGACATCAACTCCACCGGCGCGAAGGTCAAGGCCAACATCCTGGGTGGCGGGATCAAGGCCGCCGTCGGCATGTCGGAGAACTCGAAAGAGGGCTACGAGGGCCCGAAGCCGCAGGGCGGGCCGTGACCGGGCTGGGTGTGGTGCTGTCCGCGCTGAGCGCGATCATCATCGTGGTTCCGGACCCGAACGGCGGGGCCGGCACCTCCGCCCCGGCCGACCAGGCGGCCCCTGAGAGCGGTTCGTCGGCGCCCCGGGCGCCGGGCAACGGGTCGTTGCGGTCCGTCCCGGTTCGCGCCGGCAACGGCGACACCGTCAAGGTCACCGACGCCGGCTCGCTCAGCCAGGCGCTCAGCGGCGCGAAGCCAGGCCAGACGATCGAACTGGCGGACGGCACCTACACCGGCCGGTTCGTGGCCAACGTGGCCGGGCAGGAGGACGGCCCGATCACCCTGAAGGGCTCCCGCAAGGCGGTGCTGGACGGGGGTTCCGGCGCCGGCTACACCTTGCACCTGGACGGCGCCGACCACTGGCAGCTGGTCGGGTTCAGCGTGACCGGGGGACAGAAGGGCGTCATGGCCGACCGCACCAACCACACCGTGCTCTCCGGGCTGTCCGTCGGCAACACCGAGATGGAGGCGGTGCACTTCCTCAACTTCAGCTCGGACAACGTGGTGCAGGACTCGCTGATCCACAACACCGGGACGAAGAGCCCGGAGTTCGGTGAGGGGGTCTATTTCGGCACGGCGAAATCCAACTGGGGCAAGAAGTCCGGGGGGAAGCCGGACCGGTCGAACAACAACAAGGCGCTGAACAACACCTTCAAGTCGATCACGGCGGAGAACATCGACGTCAAGGAGGAGACCAGCGGCGGGCTCATCGCGGGCAACAAGTTCGACGGCTCGGCGGTCTCCGGGAAGAACTACGCCGACTCGGTGCTGGACGTGAAGGGCACGAACTACGAGATCACCAACAACACCACGAGCGGCAGCAGCACGAACCTGGTGGACGGCTTCCAGACGCACGTGATCACGGGCACGGAGGCCTCGGGCTGCAACAACACCTTCAGCGACAACGTGTTCGTCGGCATGACCTTCAACGGCGGCAAGGAGGTCTCGGTGGACCAGAAATGCGGCGGGGCGAAGGACTCCGGTGCGCCGAAGCAGTTCGTCAAGCCGGAGAGCTGACCGGTCGAGATCCGCTAGTTCTGGCCGCCGTCGCCGCACGGACCCGACCCCCGGCGGGAGGCCGAGAGGCCCTTGGATTTCCACGATCGAGTGATGATTGTCCTCGGCATCGAAACCCGTGCTGAGCAGGCCGGAAACATAGATGTAACACGGCGTTCCTAGGCTTCGGACATGGATCGTCAGCAGGAGTTCGTGCTCCGCACGCTGGAGGAGCGGGACATCCGCTTCGTGCGCCTGTGGTTCACCGACGTGCTCGGCTACCTGAAGTCGGTGGCCATCGCGCCGGCCGAGCTGGAGGGGGCCTTCGCCGAAGGTATCGGCTTCGACGGTTCGGCGATCGAGGGCTTTGCCCGGGTGTACGAGTCGGACATGGTGGCCAAGCCGGACCCGGGCACGTTCCAGGTGCTGCCCTGGGAGACGCCGGACGGCAACCACTACTCGGCGCGGATGTTCTGCGACATCACGATGCCGGACGGCTCGCCGTCCTGGGCCGATCCCCGGCACGTGCTGCGCCGGGCGCTGAGCCGGGCCGGCGAGGCCGGGTTCACCTGCTACGTGCACCCCGAGATCGAGTTCTACCTGCTCAAGGACCTGCCCAGTGACGGGCGGCCGCCGGTGGCGGCCGATTCCGGCGGGTACTTCGACCAGTCCAGCCACGACACCGCGCCGCACTTCCGCCGGAACGCGATCGAGACGCTGGAGTCGATGGGCATCTCGGTGGAGTTCAGCCACCACGAGGGCGCGCCGGGCCAGCAGGAGATCGACCTGCGCTACGCGGACGCGCTGACCATGGCGGACAACATCATGACCTTCCGCTACGTGGTCAAGGAAGTGGCCATGACGCAGGGCGTGCGCGCCTCGTTCATGCCCAAGCCGTTCACCGAGCACCCCGGCTCGGCCATGCACACCCACTTCAGCCTCTTCGAGGGCGACCGCAACGCGTTCCACGACCCGAGCGACCCCTACGAGCTCTCCGAGACCGGGAAGGCCTTCGTGGCCGGCGTGCTGCGGCACGCCCGGGAGATCACCGCGGTCACCAACCAGTGGGTGAACTCGTACAAGCGGCTGGTCATCGGGGGTGAGGCGCCGACCACGGTGTGCTGGGGGCACGCCAACCGGTCCGCGCTGGTCCGGGTGCCGATGTACTCGCCGGGCAAGGCCTCCTCCCGCCGGGTGGAGATCCGCAGCCTGGACAGCGCCTGCAATCCGTACCTGGCGTTCGCGGCGATCCTGGGCGCCGGCCTCACCGGGGTGCAGAAGGGCTACGAGCTGCCCGAGCCGGCCGGTGACGACGTGTGGTCGCTGACCGAGATCGAGCGGCGCGCGATGGGTTACGAAACCCTGCCGCAGAACCTGACCGAGGCGCTCAGCGTGATGGACCATTCCGAGCTGGTGGCGGAGATCCTCGGCGAGCACGTTTTCGACTTCTTCCTGCGCAACAAGCGTTCGGAGTGGGACGCCTACCGGCGCAACGTGACCCCCTACGAACTCGCCACGTACCTGCCGGTGCTCTGACGCTCCCTGTTCATGGGGAATTCATCTCCGCGTTCCACTCTGCCGGGTGATTGGATAACTCCCGTCCGAGGGGAAACCGGTGGACATCTCACTGATCATCGTCGTGGTCGTGGCGACCGCGCTGATCTTCGACTTCACCAACGGATTTCATGACACGGCGAACGCCATGGCCACTTCCGTGGCCACCGGGGCGTTGGCGCCGAAGGTGGCCGTCACCGTCTCCGCGGTGCTGAACCTGGTTGGTGCCTTCCTCTCGGTGGAGGTGGCCAAGACCATCTCCAGCGGGCTGGTGGACGACTCCAAGATCAACCCAACGGTGATCTTCGGTGGCCTGGTCGGGGCCATCCTGTGGAACTTGGCCACCTGGTACGTGGGGCTGCCGTCCAGCTCCTCGCACGCGCTGTTCGGCGGCCTGATCGGGGCCACCTGGGTGGCCGCCGGCGCGGACGCGGTGAAGTTCGGCGCCGTCGTGGCCAAGGTGCTGGTGCCGGCGGTCGCGGCGCCGGTCGTGGCCGGGCTCGCCGCGCTGGCCGCCACCTTCTGCGCCTACAAGATCACCGCACGGTCCCGGCCGGACGTGGTGGCCCGGGGCTTCAAGGCCGGCCAGATCGTCTCCGCGTCGCTGGTCTCGCTGGCGCACGGCACCAACGACGCCCAGAAGACCATGGGCATCATCACCCTGACCCTGGTCGCCGGGGGCCTGCTGCCCAGCGGCTCCGCCCCGCCGCTGTGGGTGATCATCAGCGCCGGCCTGGCGATCGCGCTGGGCACCTACCTCGGCGGCTGGCGGATCATCCGCACGCTGGGCAAGGGCCTCTACGAGATGGAGACCCCGCAGGGCTTCACGGCGGAGACCAGCAGCACCGCGGTGATCCTGGTGTCCAGCCACATGGGCTTCCCGCTGTCCACCACCCAGGTGGCCTCCGGGTCGATCCTCGGCGCGGGCGCCGGCAAGCGGCTGGCCGACGTGCGCTGGAGCGTGGCCGGGCGGATGGTCATGGCCTGGCTGCTCACCCTGCCGGCCGCCGCGATCGTCGGTGCGCTGGCCGGCCTGGTGGCGGAGCGCGGCGTGGTCGGCACCGTGTTGGTCGCTGCCGCCGGCGTGGCCGTGGGCCTCGGGTTCTACATCGCCTCGCGGCGCCAGCCGGTCACCGCGAGCAACGTCAACGACGTGCCTTCACCGGCCGAGCAGCCGGCCGCGACGGTCTGAGGGGAGACATCCGATGAACATTGCCTGGGGTTCCCTGCTCGAGGTGTTCCTGATCGGTGTGGGCCTGACCGTGGCGCTGGTGGTGCTGTTCGCCTTCGGCATCACCGGCCTCGCGGCGCGTTCGGCCGTGCTGGACGGCGATGCCCCCGAGGGGGCGCGCGGGCCGCTCTCCTCGGGGATGGCGACCGCGGTTGCCGGTATCTGCTTCGTGGTGTTCGGACTCGTCGTGATCTACGGCGTGTACCTGATCGTGGCCTGATTGTCCGGTCCTCTCCTCCTGGGCAGGGCGCCTCCGGACGCGATAGGTTGCCGGGCGCAGGCTGTACCCGCACAGGAGGAGAGGCACGTAATGAGCAGGCCGCCCGGTCCGCACGACTTCCTGCCGGAGGTGCCGTCGTTCACGGTCACCAGCACCGATGTGACCGACGGCGGCACCCTGGCGCCCAGCCAGCGCAGCGGCGCGTTCGGCGTGCCGGGCGGCGAGGACGTGTCACCCCAGCTGGCCTGGTCCGGTGCGCCGGAGGGCACGCACAGCTACGCGATCACCTGCTACGACCCGGACGCGCCGACCGGCAGCGGGTTCTGGCACTGGGCGGTGCTGAACATCCCCGCCGACGTCACCGAGCTGCCCACCGGGGCCGGGGCCCCGGGCGGCTCCGATCTTCCGGCCGGTTCGCTCACCCTGGCCAACGACGCGGGCATGAAGGGCTTCGTGGGGGCCGGCCCGCCGCCCGGGCACGGCGACCACCGCTACTACTTCACCGTGCACGCGGTGGACGTGCCGAAGCTCGAGGTGCCGGAAACCGCCACGCCGGCGTTCCTCGGGTTCAACCTGTTCGGCCACACCCTGGCCCGTGCCACCCTGGTCGGGGTCTTCGGTCACTAGGGCGTGTCCAAACCAGTGTCCGAACCGGTAACCGAGCGGCGCAGGTCGGCCTCGCTGGTCCGGCTCGGGCTCACCGAGCCGTGGAGCGAGCAGACCCTCGCCCGGCTGGGCTGGTGGCGGGACGGCAAGCCCGCGCCGGGCGCCGAACCGGTGATGTGGGCACTGGCCAGGGCGGCGGACCCGAACCAGGCGCTGCGCGCGCTGGAGCGACTGGCCGAGGCGGCCGGCAAGGGCTGGTCGGCGTGCGAGGCGGCGCTGCGCGCGGACGTCGGCCTGCGCGGCCGGCTGGTGTCCGTGCTCGGCGCCTCCACCGCGCTGGGCGATCACCTGATCACCCATCCCGACCGGTGGTCCCGGCTGGCCTCCGATGACCCGGAGCCGACCGGCGATGGGCCCGGGCCGGCCGAGCGCACCGAGGAGCTGCTGCGCGCGGTCGGCGGGGACCCCTCGGCCCCGGCCGGCGCCGCCCGCGCCGAGCTGACCGGCCAGGACGCCGTGCAGGCGCTGCGCGACGCCTACCGGGACGCGTTGCTGGACATCGCCGCCGCCGACCTGGCCGCCGTGTGCGAGCCGGAGCTGCCGGTGCTCAGCGTGGACGTGGTGGCCGGCCAGCTGGCCGACCTGGCGTGCGCCGCACTGCGCGCCGCGCACGCGGTGGCGCTGGCCGAGGTGCTGCCGGCCGATCTGCCGCCGGGGGACGCGCCCCGGCTGGCGGTGATCGGCATGGGCAAGTGCGGCGGCAACGAGCTGAACTACGTCAGCGACGTTGACGTGATCTTCGTGGCGGAACCGGCCGACCCGGTGACCACCCGGCTCGCCTCGACCCTGACCAGGGTGGCCGGGGAGGCCTGCTTCCCGGTGGACGCCAACCTGCGCCCGGAGGGCCGGCAGGGCGCGCTGGTGCGCACCCTGGACAGCCACCTGAGCTACTACCGGCGCTGGGCCAAGACCTGGGAGTTCCAGGCGCTGCTCAAGGCCCGGCCGGTGGCCGGGGACCCGGAGCTGGGGGCCGCGTACGCCGAGGCCATCACCCCGATGGTGTGGGCGGCGGCGGACCGGGACGACTTCGTCGCCGAGGTGCAGGCGATGCGCCGGCGGGTGGAGGAGCACATCGCGCCGGAGCACGCCGAACGGGAGCTGAAGCTGGGCCGGGGCGGGCTGCGGGACGTGGAGTTCGCGGTGCAGCTGCTGCAGCTGGTGCACGGGCGGGCCGACCCGGAGATCCGCTCGCCCAACACGCTGGCCGCGCTGGCCGCGCTCGGCGCCGGCGGTTATGTGGGCCGCGACGACGCGGCCAACCTGGCCGCCTCCTACCGGTTCCTGCGCCTGCTCGAGCACCGGGTCCAGCTGGCCCGGCTGCGGCGCACGCACCTGCTGCCGGCCGAGACGGACACCGCCGAGCTGCGCGCGCTGGCCCGGGCGGCGAAGCTGCGCCCGGACGGCCGGCGGGACGCGGTGGGGGTGCTGCTCTCCGAGTGGCGGGCCAACACCAAGCGGGTCCGGCGGCTGCACGAGAAGCTGTTCTACCGGCCGCTGCTGGAGGCGGTCTCGCAGCTGCCCGGCGAGGCGCTGCGGCTGTCCGAGAAGTCCGCCGCGCGCCGGTTGTCCGCGCTGGGCTGGGCGTCCCCGGAGGGTGCGCTGACCCATCTGCGCGCGCTGACCGGCGGCGTGTCCCGGGCGGCGGCCATCCAGCGCACGCTGCTCCCGGTGCTGCTGGAGCAGCTGGCCGACACGGCCGACCCGGACCGGGGCCTGCTGGCCTACCGGCGGGTCTCCGAGGCGCTCGCCGACACCCCGTGGTACCTGCGGCTGCTGCGCGACGAGGGCGCGGTCTCCCAGCGGCTGATGTTCGTGCTCGGCACGTCGGCGCTGGTACCGGATCTGTTGGTGCGCGCGCCGGAGGTGCTGCGGCTGCTCGCGGACACCTCCGAAGGGGCGCCGCTGGCCACCAGGGATCCGGCGGAGGTGGCAGCATCGCTGTGCACCACGGTGGGACGCTACGACGACACGGCGGCCGCGGTGGCGGCGGCCCGCTCGCTGCGCCGGCACGAGCTGCTCCGGGTGGCCATCGCCGACCTGCTCGGCCTGTTGCCCGAGGCCGGGGTGTGCGCGGCGCTCAGCGAGGTCTGGTCCGCGGTGCTGCGCGCCGCGCTCGACGCGGTGGTCCGGGCCACGCCGGGTGAGCCGCGCGCGCGGCTGGCGGTGATCGGCATGGGCCGGCTGGGCGGCGCGGAGCTGGGCTACGGCTCGGACGCGGACGTGTTGTACGTCTGCGAGCCGATCGGCGGAGCGAACGAGCACGAGGCGGTGCGCTGGTCGACCGGGATCGTGGAGCGGGTGCGCGGGCTGCTGGGCGCGCCGAGCCCGGACCCCGCGCTGGAGATCGACGCCGACCTTCGCCCGGAGGGCCGCAACGGCCCGCTGGTGCGCACCGCCGAGTCCTACCGCGCCTACTACGCCAAATGGTCCGAGGTGTGGGAGGCGCAGGCGCTGCTGCGCGCCCGCCCGCTGGCCGGCGACGCGGAGCTGGGTGAGCGGTTCCGGCGAATGATCGATCCGATCCGCTACCCGGAGGGCGGCCTGGCGGCGGCCAAGGTCATCGAGATCCGCCGGATCAAGGCCCGGGTGGAGGCGGAGCGGCTGCCCCGGGGTGCGGACCGGGCCACGCACACCAAACTGGGCCACGGCGGGCTGGCCGACGTGGAGTGGACCGTGCAGCTGTTGCAGCTGCAGCACGCGGCGGACGTGCCCGAGCTGCGGACCACGTCCACCCTGGAAGGGCTGCGCGAGTGTGCGGAGGCCGGCCTGGTCGGCGAGTCCGACGCGGAGGCCCTGGCCGCCGGCTGGACCATGGCCACCCGGGCCCGCAACGCGGTCACCCTGGTGCGCGGCAAGCCGTCCGACCAGCTGCCCCGGTCCGGCCGCGAGCTGGCCGCCGTGGCCCGCGCGCTGGGCTACCCGGCCGGTGGAGATCCCGGTGAGTTCATCGACGAGTACCGCCGGATCACCCGGCGGGCCCGCGCCGTGGTCGAGCGCATCTTCTACGACAGCTAAACCCGGTGGCCCGGCCGGTTAGGTTGGTGGTGTGCCTCCCTTGGACAACCTCCTCGCGTTCGCGGTCGCCTCGGTGGTGCTGGTGCTGATCCCGGGACCGTCCGTGCTCTTCGTGGTCAGCCGGGCCATCGCGCACGGCCGCCGGGCCGCGCTGGGCAGTGTGGTCGGCAACTCGGCCGGCGTCTGTGTGGTGATCCTGCTGGTCGCCTTCGGGCTGGGCAGCCTGGTCGAACGGTCCGTGCTGCTGTTCACCGCGATCAAGCTGGCCGGCGCGGCCTACCTGGTGTACCTGGGTGTGCGCACCTTCCGGGAGCGCGGCCGGCTGTCCGAGGCGATCGGCGCGGGAATCGGCGGAGCGGCCCCGGCCGGTGTGGCCGGGCACGTGTTCCGCCAGGGCTTCGTCGTGGGGCTGACCAACCCCAAGACCCTGGTGTTCTTCGGCGCCGTGCTGCCCCAGTTCGTGGACCGCGAGGCCGGCGGGGTGCCGGTGCAGATGGTGGTCCTCGGCCTGACGTTCGTGCTCGCCGCCCTGGTGCTGGACAGCCTGTGGGGCATCATGGCCGGCACGGCGCGGACCTGGCTGGCCCGCTCACCCCGGCGGCTGGCGGTGCTGGGCGGCACCGGCGGCCTGACCATGATCGGGCTCGGTGTCGGGCTGGCGGTCACCGGGCGCGCGGAGCGCTAGCGTCCTCAGGGCACTAGGGCAGGTCGGCGGCTGTCCAGCCGTCGCCGAGGGGGACGTCCCACAGCTCGCCGTCCAGCTCGTAGGTGATTGCGCCGCCGTCCGGGCCGAATCGGATGATCAGGTCGGCGTAGCCGTCCCCGTCGGTGTCGGCGGCCACGGCGGGGTCCTCGCCGAGCCGGAACGCCACGGTGTCCGGGCGGCCGTCGTGGTCGGTGTCCAGGCCGTCACGCACGGAGATCCGGTCCGGACCGTCTGGGCGAATCACGTAGCAATTGTGTTCGCCCGGCGGGCGCGTCGACCCCGGTCCGGACGAGTCGTTCGCTATCGCGAAATGAGGCACCCTAAGCGTTCTCGGCAGGTCGTTGATCGTCGGCCCCGCGGGCCCGGCACACTGGAATCCATGCCGACGCTCATCGCCAGCCCGAGCAGGGTCGACGCCGCTGGCCAGCCGCCGAAGACGATCGAGGAGTTCGTCGGGCGGGTCAACACCGGCGAGTCACGCCTGTCCGTGGCGCACATGCACAGCCCGGCCGGCTGGGTCGAGCCGGGGCAGCGCCCGCTCTTCGACGAGTTCACCGTGGTGCTGCGCGGCGAGTTGGTGGTCGAGCACGAGCGGGGCACGCTCACCGTGCGGGCCGGCCAGGCGGTGCACACCGCGCCGGGGGAGTGGGTGCGGTACAGCTCGCCGGGCGTGGTGGGCTGCGAGTACGTGGCGGTGTGCCTGCCCGCGTTCAGCCCCGAGACCGTGCGCCGCGATCCGGCCGCGACCTGACGTTGGCCGCGCAACAGCTCTCCACCCTGGTGGCCCCGCTGGTCGCGCTGGTGCTGGTGGCGCACGGCGGCCTGTGGCGGATCTGCCGGACCGCGGTGACCATCGCGCACGAGGGCGGGCATGCGATCGCCGCGGTGCTCACCGGGCGCCGGCTGTCCGGTATCCGGCTGCACTCGGACACCTCGGGCGTGACGGTCTCGGTCGGCCGGACCAGGGGACCGGGCATGGTGTTCACCAGCTTCGCCGGTTACCCCGCCCCGGCGCTGGTCGGGCTGCTCGCCGCCTGGCTGGTCACCGAGCGGTTCACCCGCGTGCTGCTGTGGGCCGGCGTGCTGTTCCTGCTGGCCACCCTGGTGTACGTGCGCAACGTGTTCGGCGTGCTCGCGGTGCTGGTGACCGGCGGGATCGTCGGCGCGGTGGCCTGGTACGGCTCCCCGCCGCCGCAGCGCCTGTTCTGTGCCGCGCTGGCCTGGTTCCTGCTGCTCGGCGGGTTGCGCGCGGTGCGCGAGCTGGCCGCCGGCCGGCGATGGCAGCTCCGCCGAGGTAGGCGCGAGCTGGACTCGGACGCCGACCAGCTGGCCCGGCTGACCGGCCTGCCCGCCTGGTTCTGGGTCGGCGTGTTCACCCTGGTGGCACTGGGCGCACTGGTCCTCGGCGGCTGGTGGCTGCTCGGCGACCTCGCGCCGTTACTCCTCCGCTAGCGCCTCCGGCAGGCCGAACTTGGCGAACAGCGTCAGGTCGAAGTAGCAGGCTACGTGGTCGATTCCGTCGGGGCCGATGCTGAGCTGCTGCAGCTGGAACGCCCGGTACACCCCGTCCGGCCCCCGGTGGTAGGCGCCGAACGCGGGCTGCCCGTTGGCCGAGGTGGGCAGCAGCCGCATGTCGCCCGGACCCTTGGCCGGGCACTGCGCGGTCATCAGGTGCCGGATGTCCTTGTGGCCCCGGAACCAGCCGGTGAACGGCGGCATCTCCCAGACGGCGTCCTCGGTGAGCAGCTCCACGATCCGGTCCACGTTGTAGTCGTGGAACGCGGCCAGGTAGCGGTCCAGCAGCTGCCGGGAACGGTCGTCGTCGGGCAGCTCGGGTCGCTCCGGGGCATGCTCCGCGACCTGTGCGCGGGCCCGCTGCAGGGCGCTGTTCACCGCCGCCTCGGAGATCTCCAGTGCCTTGGCGACCTCGCTGGCCCGCCAGGCCAGCACGTCGCGCAGGATCAGCACCGCCCGCTGCTTGGGGGTGAGCAGCTGCAGCGCCGCGACGAAGGCCAGGCGGATGTTGTCACTGGTCACCGCCTGCTCCGCCGGGTCGACGTCCGGCTCGCCCCAGACCAGTGAGTCGGGCAGGGGCTCCAGCCAGGGCAGCTCCGGGCGGCTCTCCAGCTCGCCGACCGGGCTGGAGTTGGGTTGGCCGAGGCCGGTCGGGAGCGGGCGCCGTTGGGACTGCTCCAGGGCGGTCAGGCAGGCGTTGGTGGCGATGCGGTACAGCCACGTACGCACCGAGGACCGGCCTTCGAAGCTGTCGAAGGCCCGCCAGGCCCGCAGGTAGGTCTCCTGTACCAGGTCCTCCGCCTCGTGCACGGAGCCCAGCATCCGGTAGCAGTGTGCCGTGATCTCCCGCCGGAGCGGTTCGACCTGATCACGAAAGGCATCATCAATCGTGGCGGTACTCACGGCGAGTAACCTAGCTCCCCACCCCGACAACTCCCAGCGTCAATTTCGCCGGATTCACGGCCCGTGCAGCGTGTGGTCGATGAGCAGCGCGGTTTCCAGGGCGTAGCTGTCCTCGGTGATCGGCCGGCCGAGCAGCTGTTCCGCCTGGTTGATGCGGTAGGCGACGGTCTTGTGGTGGATGTGCAGCGCCCGCGCCGCCTGGCCGCGGTTGTACCCGTTCGCCAGCAGCGCGCGCAGCGTCTCGCGCAGCCGCCGGCCGGTCTCGTCCCGGCCGGCGAGTGCGCCGAGGCGGTCCGAGGCGAGCGCGCGGGCCCGGTCGGGGTCGCCGCACAGCATCGCCGCGATCTCGATGTCCCGGAACCGTGTGACGCCGGCATCCACCCGCTGGGGCAGCCGGGCGATCCGCTCGGCCTCCCGGGCCTGGGCGAGCGACCGGCGGAACCCGTCCCGGCCGCGCCCCGGTTCACCCATGCCGACCAGCACGGAGTCGACCGGCGCGGTGGCGATCGCGGCGAGGGTATCGGCGCCGGGAGCGGCCGGGAACCCGAGCCAGGCCCACCAGCTGCCGTCGCCGGACGGGATCACGAACGGGCGTGCCGGGACGCCGGAGAACAGCCGGTCGAGCGCGCCGCGCACGTCGGCGGTCGCCGTGACCGGCGCGGCGAGCAGCGCCACGTGGTGCTGGCTGATGTCGTAGCCCAGCCCGGCGCCGGCGCCCCGCACGTCCATCGGCGCGGACCCGAGCAGCGACCGCACCACCTGGCGCCGGTCGGCGGGTGCGGCCGGGTGGCGCCCGGGCCAGGCTTCGGGTGCGCCCCGCACGATCCGTTGGCAGGTGCGGTCGATGAAGTCGAACAGGTGCGTGGAGGAGGCGTCCAGCACCGGGCCGAGCGCGGCGGCGTCCCGGATCTCGGCGGTGACGTGCTCACTCCACAGGTGCCAGAGCAGCTGGTGCCCGACGCGGTAGGCGCGCAGCAGGTGGGTCACGTCGCCGCCGCCGGCCGTCAGGTTGTGCAGCAGGTCCTGGGTCCCGGCCGGCACCTCGATGGTGGTCGGCGTGATGCCGAAGCCCAGCGTGGACAGCATGGCGCCGATGTTCTGGTCGGTGCTCTCCCGGACCAGGCGCACCGCGTCCGGTGTCCCGGCCGGCGCGAGCTCGGGCACGGCCTGCAACACGTGCTCGGTGACCCGGGCGGAGATGTCCAGGGCACGCGGGAGCAGTTCGCGGGCCAGCCGGCGAACCTCGTCCTTGGTCTGCGCTGAATTGGACAACGCGAATACTCCAGCACGGATAGCGCCGGCCGCACAACCGTCCTTTCGGGAGCGTTGCCTATCCGTGCGGCGGCGAGCGTTGGCCGGCCGGCCATGGAGCATCCGGCGCCCGTTCGCCAACCTGGCCAGATGACCGTCACCTTCGACCAGATCAAGAAGAGCTACGCCGACGAGGTCGAGCAGGCCCGGGGCCGCACGCTCGGCCGGCCCGACGAGCTTCCGCTGAGCTACGCGGAGATCACCCCGGCCTGGCTGACCGCCGTACTCGCCGCGGACGCCCCCGGGGCCGAGGTCACCGCGCACCGGCTGGGGGAGGAGGACGAGGGCACCTCCAGCCGGCGGCACATCTTCCTCGAGTGGAACGAGGCCGGCCGGGCCGCCGAATTGCCGGCCAGCGTGTTCTGCAAGAGCACCATGACGCTGGAGAGTCGCTACCTGCTCGGTATGAACGGCGGGATCGCCGCCGAGGCGGTCTTCTACAACACCGTGCTGCCCACGCTGGACGTGCGCACCCCGCACCCGCTGTTCGTCGCCCACCACCCGGAGAACTTCAACTCGATCATCATCATGCGCGACCTCGCCGACCGGGTGACCTTCGGCTCGCACGAGCTGGACCTCACCCGTGACCAGGTGGAGAGCCAGCTGCGGCAGCTCGCGCGGCTGCACGCCCGGTACTACGACAGCCCGGAGCTGACCACCGCGCTGCACGAGTACAACACCTGGGAGGACTACTTCGCGATCACCGTGGACGCCGCCGGCTTCGGGCCGGCCTGCGCGCGCGGGTTCCGGCAGGCCGAGGACGTCATCCCGCCGAGGCTGTTCGCCCGGGCCGGCGAGATCTGGCCGGCCACCCTGCACAGCGTCGCCGAGCACGCCGGGCTGCCGCGCACCCTCATCCACTCGGACGTGCACCTGAAGAACTGGTACATCGACGCCGACGGGGAGATGGGGCTCAACGACTGGCAGTGCGCCTGCAAGGGAAACTGGGGCCGCGACCTGGCCTACGGGATCTCCACCGCGCTGTCGGTGGACAACCGCCGGGCCTGGGAGCGCGACCTGGTGGCCTACTATGTCGACCGGCTGCACGCCGCCGGCGCGCCGAAGGTGGACTTCGACACCGCCTGGCGGCTCTACCGCCGGAACCTGTTCAACGCGCTCGCCTGGTGGACCGGCACCCTGGGGCAGCCGCCGGAGGCGCCGAAGATGCAGCCGCCCGCCGCGTCCCGGGAGTTCATCCGCCGGATGACCCACGCCATCGACGACCTGGACGCACTCGACATCGGCGCCTGAAATGCCGGAGACCCGGCCCCCGCGAACGGGGTGCCGGGTCTCCGGGCGAACGGCCGACCGGGTCGATCAGACGTCGTAGTACAGGGAGAACTCGTACGGGTGCGGGCGCAGCCGGAGCGGGTCGATCTCGTTCTCCCGCTTGAGGCTGATCCAGGTCTCGATCAGGTCCGGGGTGAACACGCCGCCCTCGAGCAGGTAGTCGTGGTCCTCCTCCAGCCGGTTGATCACAGCCTCCAGGCTGGCCGGCACCTGCGGCACCTCGGCGGCCTCCTCCGGGGGAAGCTCGTAGAGGTCCTTGTCGATCGGGGCCGGCGGCTCGATCTTGTTCCGGATGCCGTCCAGGCCGGCCATCATCATCGCGGCGAAGGCCAGGTACGGGTTGCCGGAGGAGTCCGGGCAGCGGAACTCGAGGCGCTTGGCCTTCGGGTTGCTGCCGGACAGCGGGATCCGCACGCAGGCGGACCGGTTGCGGGCCGAGTACACCAGGTTCACCGGCGCCTCGAAGCCCGGCACCAGCCGGTGGAAGGAGTTCACCGTCGGGTTGGTGAACGCCAGCAGGCTCGGCGCGTGGTGCAGGATGCCGCCGATGTAGTGCCGGGCGGTGTCGGACAGGCCGCCGTAGCCGGACTCGTCGTGGAACAGCGGCGAGCCGTCCTTCCACAGCGACTGGTGGCAGTGCATGCCGGAGCCGTTGTCACCGAACAGCGGCTTGGGCATGAAGGTGACCGTCTTGCCGGCCTCCCACGCGGTGTTCTTGATGATGTACTTGAACAGCATCAGGTCGTCGGCCGCGTGCAGCAGGGTGTTGAACCGGTAGTTGATCTCGGCCTGGCCGGCGGTGCCCACCTCGTGGTGGCCGCGCTCGATGGTGAACCCGCTCTTGATCAGGTTCGTGGTCATCTGGTCGCGCAGGTCGGCGTAGTGGTCCACCGGCGGCACCGGGAAGTAGCCGCCCTTGTAGTTGACCTTGTAGCCGAGGTTGCGGCCGCCCTCCTCGGCGCCGGTGTTCCACCAGCCCTCCTCGGAGTCGATGTGGTGGTACTGCTGGTGCGGGTCGGAGCCGAAGCGCACCGAGTCGAAGATGTAGAACTCGGCCTCGGCGCCGAAGTAGGCGGTGTCCGCCACGCCGGAGGCGGCCAGGTACTCCTCGGCCTTGCGAGCCACGTTGCGCGGGTCGCGGCTGTACCGCTCTCCGGTCAGCGGGTCGTGCACGAAGAAGTTGACGTTGAGCGTCTTGGCCTTGCGGAACGGGTCCAGCCGCGCGGTGGCGGTGTCCGGGAACAGCGCCATGTCCGACTCGTGGATGGACTGGAAGCCGCGAACCGAGGAACCGTCGAAGTTGAGGCCCTCGTCGAAGACATCCTGGGTGAACGCGGAGGCAGGCACGGTGAAGTGCTGCATGACGCCGGGCAGGTCGGAGAACCGGATGTCTACGTACTCCACCTCCTCGTCGGCGATGAAGCGCAAGACCTCGTCGGAGTTGCTGAACACTCTCGCTGGCTCCCTCGTTACTCGACTCGTCAGTGCTGGACGCGCCGAGGCCCCGCACACCGGCGTGCGCCCTCGGCCGAACTGCGGCGAACGTATGTGCGCCGTGTTGCCCGTTCATCACTCGTAGGTTTCACGCGTGTTAACGGCCGGCGCCGCTCAACCGGTGACAATACCTCCACGGCCGCCCGACTAGGCTGTTTCCGTGTCGAGGTGGACCGAATCGTGGCTACCCGGGGCCGGCCCGTCACCGGCCGAGGACGGCTACCCGGGCGAGCGGCTCGGCCTGCCGGAACACGGGCCGGAGTCGGTGGCCGGGCTGGGCCGGCGGGCAGTGGCGTTCGCCGTGGACCTGCTGCTCAGCGCCGCACTGGCGTGGGGGTTCACCGCGCCGGCGGTGCCCGGGAACTGGAGCCTGCTGGCCTGGGCGCTGCTCACCGTGATTCCCACCTCGGTGTTCGGCATGACGCCCGGGATGACCGTGTTCGGGCTCCGGGTGGCCCGGTTGGGTGGAGCGAAATACGTCGGGGTGCCGCGCGCGTTGTTGCGCACCGCACTGCTGTTCTTCATCCTGCCGGCGGTGATCAACGACGCCGACGGGCGCGGCATCCACGACCGCCTGGTCGGCACGGTGGTCGTGCGCACCCGCTGACTCGGGTGGGCGGGTGAGGGTTTAAAGATCAGCTCAGACGGCGCGGCCCGGGTTTCTGCCCGGCCGGGGTGCCGCCCGTTCCGATCCGTTGGTTACCGAACGTGCTCGGCCCTCGCCGCCGAGCGCAAGCTCAGTCCGGTGGCCGGCGCGACCAGGCCGGACTCAGCTTGCCCTCGACGCACAGGGCGGACCGGCGTCGCCGACCTGTCGCCACATATGTCCCACCTATCACGCAACGGTCACTCGGAGTGGTCGCTCACCTGAGTGCGCCGGCTGGCCGAGCCGCGGCGCTGCCACTCGATGAATTCGAACCCGGGGCACCTGGCGACGTTCCGCAACCCGAGGTGACAGGCGGCACCCCGGCCGGAGGACCCCTGGGCCGCGCCGTCTGAGCTGATCTTTAGACCCGCGCCCGACCACCCGAAAGATCCACAAGTCACGCGCCGACCGCCCGGCCCGTCTCAGCGGCGGCTTTGCGGCGGCGGTAGGCGGCGGCTTTGGCCCGGTTGCCACAGCCGGACATGTCGCACCAGCGGCGGTCGCCGCGCCGGGAGCGGTCCACGTAGAGCCGGCTGCACGGGTGGGCACCGCAGGCCTTCAGTCGGGCCACGTCGGGGCCGCCGAGCAGCTCGATCGCCGCGATGGCCACGGTGGCGCGGACCGCGGTGAGGTCGCCCTCCCTGGCCAGTCCGCCGCCTCCCAAGAGGCGTATCCGGACCGGGGGGAGCGCGGCGACCCGGTTGACCAGCTCGCGGTCGCCGGTTTCCCCGGTGCGCCCCTCGAGCGTTGCCCTGGCCAGTCGGTACACCGCCTCGCGCAGCTCGGTGGTGGCGGCCAGGCCGGCCGCGTCGGCCGGGGGAGCCTGGTCCACCAGTCCGGTCCGGACCGTCCAGGCGGCCAGTGCGGCGGGGTCGGGCAGCCGGTCGTGGCGGTCCTCGGCGTGCCGGTGGCTGACCGTGCCGGCCAGGTCCAACGCGACGTTGCCGGAGCCGAGTTCGTAACGCATGACCTTCATCATAACCCCTTTGACAGGTTACTCACCGCCGACCTAGCTTCGGAGACGTGACGGTTGAGGGTGGGGCACTGCGCAGGTTCGCGCCGACGGCGTTCGTGCTGCTGTGGAGCAGCGCGTTCGTGGCTGCGGTGATCGGGGTGGGGGCGGCGCCGCCGCTGCTGCTCACCTTCGCCCGGTTCGCCGGCGCCGGCGGGCTGCTGGCCCTGATCGCCGTGCTGACCCGGGCACGCTGGCCGCGCGGCCGGCAGCTCGGGCACGTCGCGGTGAGCGGCCTGCTGATCCAGGCGGTCCAGTTCGGGACCATGTACACCGCGATGGCCAAGGGCCTGCCCGGCGGCGTGGTGGCGCTGGTGCAGGGGCTGAACCCGGCGCTGATCGCGTTGCTCGCCGCGCCGCTGCTGGGGGAGCGGATCCGCCGCCTGCAGTGGTGGGGATTCGGGATCGGTACCGCCGGGGTGCTGCTGGCGGTGTCCGACCGCTGGTCCTTCGCGCCGGCGGCGGTGATCTTCGCGGTGTTCGGGCTGCTCGGGCTGAGCGTGGGGACGATCTACCAGAAGCGGTTCGTGGCCGACATGAACGTGTTCGCCGGCACCGCCGTGCAGTTCCTGGCCGGCGCGCCGCTGGTCGGGCTGGCCTCGCTGCTCACCGAGCACACCGGGGTGACCGACTGGCCCTCGTTCGGCGCCGCGCTGGCGTGGATCGTGGTGGTCAACTCGATCGGCACGTTCGTGCTGCTCAACCTGATGATGCGCACCGGCACGGCCAGCCAGGTCGGCGCGCTGTTCTTTCTCACGCCGGCGGTGACCGCCGTGATGTCCTGGCTCCTGTTGGGGGCGGTGCTGACCCGGTTGGAGCTGGTCGGGCTGGCCCTCGGCGGGTTGGGCGTGCTGCTGGTGAGCGTGCGGCCGCGTGCTCGCCCCGGCAGGCCCGGCCCGGTCAGCGCCGGCGAACCGCCCGCTGGACGTTCCGCATCTTCGCGCCCTGCGGAAGCGGCCCCTTCGGCATCGCCGCCGCCCGCGCGGTGAGCGCGGCCAGCCGGCCCTCCACGATGTCCATCTGCTTGGGCGTGATGTTGCGCGGCAGCTTGGCGATGTGGGTCTGCAGCTTGCGCAGCGGGACCTGGCCCTCTTCGTCGCCGACCATGATGTCGTAGATCGGGATGTGCCCGATCAGCCGGGCCACCCGCTTCTTCTCCTGGGCGAGCAGCTGGCGCACCCGGTGCGGCGCGCCCTCGGCCACCAGGATCACCCCGGGCCGGCCGATCACCCTGTGCACCGCGTCCAGGTGGGTGGTGCCGGCGACGCCCTGGGTGACCCGCCACTGGCCGCGCATGGTGTCCAGCGCCCAACCGGCCGCGCCGGGCTGCCCCTCGGCCTGGCTGTACACGGTGCGCTGGATGCGCCGGCCGAAGATGAAGATGGCCAGCAGGATGCCGGTGGCGATGCCCAGCGGCAGCAGCAGCCACTGCATCGAGAAGATCAGCCCGATGCCGAAGGCCAGCGCGGTGCACAGCACCACCGAGCCCGCCATGAGCGGGATCAGCAGTTTGTCCTGCTTGCGTTGCATGTTGAACGCCTGGAACAGCTGCTGACGGCGCTGCTTGGAGGCGGCCTTGCGCGCGACTTTGGCTTCCGCGCGCGCGGCCTTGTCCTTCTGGGCTTTTGCTGACTGGGCGGCCATATTTCCAGGATACGGCGCCGGGAAGATCAGCGGGCCAGCAGGGACGCGGCTTCCTGCCGGGCGGGTCCCTCGTCGGCCAGGTGGGCCAGCTGTTCGGGCAGCTCCTCGCCGCGCCGGCGGACGGCCTGCGCGTACAGCCGGCCGGCCCGGTACGAGGAACGCACCAGCGGACCGGCCATCACGCCGGAGAAACCGATGCGCTCCGCGTCGGCGGAGTGCGCGACGAACTCCTCCGGCTTCACCCAGCGCTCCACCGGGTGGTGCCGCTTGGACGGGCGCAGGTACTGGGTGATGGTGACGATCTCGCAGCCGGCCTCGTGCAGGTCGCGCAGCGCCTCGGTGACCTCGTCGGGCGTCTCGCCCATGCCCAGGATCAGGTTCGACTTGGTGACCAGCCCGGCCCGCCGGGCCTTGGTCAGCACCTCGAGCGAGCGCTCGTAGCGGAACCCCGGGCGGATGCGCCGGAAGATGCGCGGCACGGTCTCCAGGTTGTGCGCGAGCACCTCGGGGCGGCTGGAGAACACCTCGGCGAGCTGGTCGTCCACCGAGTTGAAGTCCGGGACCAGCAGCTCGACGCCGGTGCCCGGGTTCAGCTGGTGGATCTGGCGGACCGTCTCCGCGTACAGCCAGGCGCCGCCGTCCGGCAGGTCGTCCCTGGCCACCCCGGTGACGGTGGAGTAGCGCAGGCCCATGGTGCGCACCGACTCGGCGACCCGCCGGGGTTCGTCCCGGTCCAGGGGGGCCGGCTTGCCGGTGTCGATCTGGCAGAAGTCGCAGCGCCGGGTGCACTGCTCTCCGCCGATCAGGAAGGTGGCCTCACGGTCTTCCCAGCACTCGTAGATGTTGGGGCAACCGGCCTCCTCGCACACCGTGTGCAGCCCGCCGGTGCGCACCAGGCTCTTGAGCTCGGTGAACTGGGGGCCCATCTTCGCCCGTGTACGGATCCACGGCGGCTTCGATTCGATCGGGGTCTCCGAGTTGCGAACCTCGAGCCGGAGCAGCTTGCGCTCTCCCGATTGCGTCATGGTCACCCGGCCACTGTAACTCGCGGCCGGGCAACCATGCGGTGTCTGGCGTCTCCCGCGTGCGCCTGACTGGGCGCACGCTCGGCAAGCGCGTTCCGCGCTAGGCGAGGGTGAGCTCGCGGGCCAGGTCGTCGGTGAGCTCGGTGCGGCCGGAGCGGATCAGCTCGTAGTAGGCCCGGCCCAGCCGGCGGGCCTCCTCGACCGGCGCGTCCAGCCCGGCGATCCCGGCGCCGACCGCGAGCATCCGGTGCTCGCTGGCCAGCGCGCCGACCAGCGCGGGCGAGTCGGCGGCGCGGGTGTCCAGCACCTCGCGCAGCGTGCGGTGCTGGTCGGCCAGGGCGCGCCAGGAGATGGCCACGGCGTCCACCATGGGCACCGCGCCGGCGAACTCGATGGCCTCGTCCAGCCGCGCGGAAAGCGCGGTGACCCACCGGCGCTGCAGGCCGAGCAGCTGCGGCTCGGTCACCTCGGCGACGGCGGCGGGGTGCTGAGCCACCCGGTCGAGGACGGCGTTCAGCTCGGCATAACTGGGGTTCACCTTGGTAGTCATGGTTCCTACCCCCTGAGGGTCGGTGGACCGGGAGGTCCGTGCCACCGGCACGTTCCGTACCGGATGACATTCAACATACCAGCGGTATGGACCGGGGACGCCAGGTAATATGATCCGCGTCATGCCGACGATGAGGTCTCGCCACCAGGTGGAACGGCGCTCCCGCCGCGAGGAATATTCCGAGACCACCCGCGCGGCGCTGGTGGCGAGTGCGCTCGAGCTCTTCGCGGAGCACGGATACGCGGACACCGCGCTGGAGGCGATCGCCTCCGCCGCCCGGGTCACCAAGGGCGCGCTGTACCACCACTTCCCCGGGGGCAAGAAGGCGCTGTTCGCGGCCGCGTTCGACCAGATCGAGCGGGACGTCCACGAGCGGCTGGTGGCGCGCGTGGTCGCGGCCAGCGGGAACGGGCCGTGGGACGCCTGCCGGGAGGCGCTACGCGCCTTCCTGGACATGTGTCTGGAGCCGGCCTACCGGCGGGTGGTCTGGCAGGACGGCCCGCACGTGATGGGCTTCGGCGACTGGTGGCGGTGTGAGGAGCAGTACTCGCTCGGCCTCATCGCCTCCATGATGGAGAAGCTGATGGACGCCGGCGTGATCGAGCGGCTGCCGATCGACCCGCTGGCCCGCACCATCTCCGGCGCGCTGGCCGGCGCCGCCACCGCGATGGGCGTGGCGCCCGACCCGGCACGGGTGCGCGAGGAGTTCGAGCTGGTCATCTCGCGCATGATGCAGGGCCTGCGCAAGGACAACCCGCCCGGGTAGCCGCGCTCTGGAGGTGAGCGTCGGTAGTGAGGCTGGTCAGACACTCACGGCTACCCTCGCCCGCCCGTCGGCGCATAGGGATTCGATCTTGCCCCAACCCCCACCATGTACCCCTCGTGAAACAGAAGTGACGAGCTGGACGTGCTCGGCCCTGGTTTCATGGTCATGTCGCAGCGAGAGACGTTTCCAGTCGTCAAAGGGTCTCTCACCGCTACGTGACCATGAAACGCCCCCGTCGACCAAACGCAACGAGCGGCACCCGAGCCGCGGCAGACCAGCCCAACTCCCGCCGTCCAAGCTGATCTTCAAACCGCCGCTCAACCTTCAGCCCGGCCCCCACAGCACCCCCACCGAGCGAAGCCGAGTTCCAAGATGCTCACTCAGAGACGTTCGAAAAGAACCGGCGCCGCCGAAACGCTCAGCGGAGGGAGTGGTCGGTCACCGGGAGGCGGCCGTTGAGGGCGTCGGTGACGGCGGCGGCGGTGCGGTCGATCACCTCGGCCACCTCGACCGGGCGGCCCAGCTCGGCGGTGAGCGAGGTGACCCCGGCATCGGTGATGCCGCAGGGCACGATCCGGTTCCACTCGCCCATGTCCGGGTTGCAGTTGAAGGAGAACCCGTGCAGCGTCACGCCCCGCTGCACCCGCACCCCGATCGCGGCGATCTTGCGCTCGATGCGCAGCTCGTCGGCGGCCAGCCACACGCCGGTGCGCCCGTCCACCCGGTAGCCGGTGAGGCCGTACTCCGCGCACACGGTGATCAGCGCCTCCTCCAGGCGGCGCACGTACTCCAGCACGTCGATCGGGTCGGCCAGCTTCACGATGGGGTAACCGACCAGCTGGCCCGGGCCGTGCCAGGTGATCTTGCCGCCCCGGTCCACGTCCACCACCGGAGTGCCGTCCATCGGCTTCTCCCAGTCCCGGGTGCGCCGGCCGGCGGTGTACACGGACGGGTGCTCGAGCAGCATCAACACGTCCGGCCCGGTGCCGTCCGCGCGGGCGGCGGCGTGGGCGCGCTGCTGGTCCCAGGCGGCGGTGTACTCGATCGTGCCGAGGCGCTGCTCGACCAGCGGATCGGCGCTGGCCCGGCAGGAAAGGGTGCTGGTGAGGGTCACAAGGTCACGTTACGCCGGGCCGGTGGCTATCGGGGGATCGCGGCGGCCATCGCTTCGGTCAGGGTGGCGTGCCGGAACTGGTAGCCGTGCTCGGTGAGCACCGCCGGAACCGCGCGGGCGCCGGTCAGCACCAGCTCCTCGGCCATCTCGCCGAGCACCGCCTTGAGCACGAACGCCGGCACCGGGAACGGCGTGGGCCGGCGCACCGCGCTGCCCAGCGCCTCGGTGAACTCGGCGTTGGTCGCCGGCTGGGGGCCGACCAGGTTCACCGGGCCGATGACCTCGGGGTGGGTCAGCAGGAAGGCGATCGCGCCGATCTCGTCGTCCAGGGAGATCCACGGCATGTACTGCCGGCCGCCGGCCAGCCGCCCACCCAGGGCCAGGGAGAACAGCAGGCGCAACGGCCCGAGCAGGCCGCCGGAACGGGCCAGCACCGCGCCGCTGCGCAGCAGCACCACCCGGCTGCCCGCCTGGGCGGCGGCCGCGGTGGCGGCCTCCCAGTCCCGGCACAGATCGGCCAGGAACCCCGGGCCCTTGGCGGCGGTCTCGTCCACCAGGGTGTCCCCGGTGTCCCCGTAGTAGTTGATCCCGGACGCGTTCACCATGGTGGGGATGCCGCCGGCCGCGACGGCGGCGGCGAGTACCTCGGTCGGCTCCACCCGGCTGTCCCGCAGGGCCTGCTTGCGCGCGCCGCTCCACCGGCGGTCCGCGATGCCGACGCCGCACAGGTTGACCACGGCGTCCACCCCGTCCAGCGCGCCGTCCTGGATGCGGCCGGCCGGCGGGTCCCAGCCGCGCTCGTCGGCGGCCCGGGGCTCGTGGCGGACCAGGCGCAGCACCTCGTTCCCGGTGCCGCGCAGGTGGGTGGCCAGGGCGGTGCCGATGAGACCGGAGGAACCGGCGATCATGACGCGCATGCGGGTGATGCTTTCGCACCCGTGGCGCCCGGGACAACTCGGGGCGCCCTTCCGGTATGAAATGCGGGTGACGATCTCCGAGGAGGTACGGCGGGCGGCGGCCCGGGTGGATTTCGGCGCGGCCCGGGTCTACGCGATCCCGCTGCGGACCCGGTTCCGGGGCATCCAGGTGCGCGAGGGCATGGTGCTGCCCGGCCCGCTGGGCTGGGGCGAGTTCTGCCCGTTCCCCGAGTACGACGACGCCGAGGCGGCCGGCTGGCTGGCCACCGCGGTCGAGCAGGCCGCCCTGGGCTGGCCCGAGCCGGTGCGCGAGCGGGTCGCGGTGAACGTCACCGTGCCCGTGGTCTCCCCGGAGCGGGCCGGTGAGCTGGTCGCCGCTTCGGGCTGCGCCACCGCCAAGGTGAAGGTGGCCGACCCGGGTTGCTCGCCGGCCGAGGACGTGGCCCGGGTGGCCGCCGTGCGCGCCGCGTTGGGGCCGGAAGGGGCGGTCCGGGTGGACGCGAACGGGGCCTGGGACGTGCCGACGGCGGTCCGCCGGTTGACCGAGCTGGACCGCGCGGCCGGCGGGCTGCAGTACGCGGAGCAGCCGTGCCCGGGCGTCGAGGAGCTGGCCGAGCTGCGCCGGCTCGTGCGGGTGCCGATTGCCGCCGACGAGTCCATCCGCCGCGCGGAGGACCCGACCCGGGTGGCGCTGGCCGGCGCGGCGGACTACGCGGTCATCAAGTGCACACCGCTGGGCGGGGTGCGTAGGGCGCTGGGGGTGGTCCGGGCGGCGGGCCTGCCGTGTGTGGTGTCGTCCGCGCTGGAGACCGGGGTGGGCATGGCCGCACAGCTGGCGCTGGCCGGCGCGCTGCCCGGCCTGGAGCTGGCCTGCGGGCTGGGCACCCAGTCGCTGTTCGACGGGGACCTGGTTGCGGAGCCGCCGAAGCTCGTGGACGGCTTCCTACCGGTGCCCCGGCACTCGCCCACGCCCGACCCGGAACTACTGGACCGGTTCACCCACCCCGACCCGGAGCGGGTGCGCTGGTGGCGGGACCGGTTGGACCGGGTCCGCGCGCTGCTCTGAGCCGCGGACCCGGTCCCGGGGTCAGAGCCCCAGCTCGGCCTCGTAGGCGGCGGTTTCGATGCGCCGCTTGACGGCGGAGAGGAAGCGCCCGGCGTCCGCGCCGTCCACCAGCCGGTGGTCGTAGGTGAGCACCAGCGAGGCGATGGACCGGATGGCGATGCTGTCCTGGCCCAGGTCGTCGGTGATCACCACCGGCCGCTTCACCACCGCGCCGGTGCCCAGGATGGCCACCTGCGGCTGGTTGATGATCGGCGTGTCGGTGAGCGAGCCGAACGAACCGATGTTGCTCACCGTGAACGTGCCGCCGGCCAGCTCGTCCGGC
The DNA here is from genome assembly GCF_039543365.1 of Actinospineispora eucalypti. Classification (NCBI taxonomy): domain Bacteria; kingdom Bacillati; phylum Actinomycetota; class Actinomycetes; order Pseudonocardiales; family Pseudonocardiaceae; genus Actinospineispora; species Actinospineispora eucalypti. The sequence continues at coordinate 491 of NZ_BAABJP010000031.1, read as the reverse complement.
TTGGCCTTGTTGTTGCGGGTGCGCCCGGCCAGGTCGGCGATGGACCGCGCGATGCCGGCCAGGTTGAGGTTGCCCGCATCGTGGATCACCGGCACCACCAGGCCGCGCTCGGTGTCCACCGCGATGCCGATGTGCTCGGCGTCGTGGTAGGTGACCTCGGCCTTCTCCGTGTCCAGCGAGGCGTTCAGCCGGGGGAACAGCTTGAGCGTGTCCACCGCGGCCTTCACGAAGAACGGCAGGAACGTGAGGTTCACGCCCTCGCGGGCCTTGAAGTCCGCCTTGGCCCGCTGCCGCAGGTTGGCCACCCGGGTCACGTCCACCTCGACCACGGCGGTGAGCTGCGCGGAGACCTGCAGCGACTCCACCATCCGGGTGGCGATGACCTTGCGCAGCCGGGACAGCTTCTCCGTGGTGCCGCGCAGCTTGGCGGCCTCGGTGGCGTCCGGCTCGCTGACCACCGGGGCGCGGCTGGCGGCGGGCGCGCCGGCTGG